>NZ_JBXASS010000020.1:0-39152 GCF_058809565.1 Dermacoccus sp. MPR-E5
CCGGCGGCGGGGGCCTCTTCCTCTTCCTTCTTCTCGACGACGAGGGTGTCGGTCGTGAGCACCATCGAGGCGATGGAGGCGGCGTTGGTGAGCGCGGAGCGGGTCACCTTGACGGGGTCGATGATGCCGGCGTCGACGAGGTCGATGTACTCGCCGGTCGCGGCGTCGAGGCCCTGGCCGACGGGCAGTTCGCGCACCTTGGAGACGGCGACGTAGCCCTCGAGGCCAGCGTTCTCGGCGATCCAGCGCAGCGGCTCCGCGATGGCCTTGCCGACGAGCGTGGCACCCGTCGCCTCGTCACCCTCGAGCGAGAGGGAGTCGAGAGCAGACGACGCGTGGATGACGGCCGAACCACCACCCGCGACGATGCCCTCTTCGATGGCCGCACGCGTGGCCGCGATGGCGTCCTCGATGCGGTGCTTCTTCTCCTTCATCTCGACCTCGGTGTGCGCACCGACGGCGATGACGCAGACGCCGCCGGCGAGCTTGGCGAGGCGCTCCTGGAGCTTCTCGCGGTCCCAGTCGGAGTCGGTGCGCTCGATCTCGGACTTGAGCTCCTTGACGCGGCCCGCGACGTCATCAGCGGCGCCGGCGCCGTCGATGATCGTCGTGTTGTCCTTCGTCACCTGGATGCGGCGTGCCTGGCCGAGCGAGTCGAGGTCGGCGTTCTCGAGCTTGAGCCCGACCTCCTCGGCGATGACCTGGCCACCGGTGAGGATCGCGATGTCCTGCAGCATCGCCTTGCGGCGGTCGCCGAAGCCGGGGGCCTTGACGGCGACGACGTTGAACGTGCCGCGGATCTTGTTGACGACGAGGGTGGAGAGGGCCTCGCCCTCGATGTCCTCGGCGATGATGAGCAGCGGCTTGCCGGACTGCACGACCTTCTCGAGGACGGGCAGCAGGTCGGCGATGGCCGAGATCTTGCCCTGGTTGATGAGGATGTAGGCGTCCTCGAGGACGGCCTCCATGCGCTCGGGGTCGGTGACGAAGTACGGCGAGAGGTAGCCCTTGTCGAACTGCATGCCCTCGGTGTACTCGAGCTTCGTCTCGGCGGTCGAGGACTCCTCGACGGTGATGACGCCGTCCTTGCCGACCTTCGCGAACGCCTCACCGATGAGGCCACCGATCGTCGCGTCCTGAGCGGACAGCGAGGCGACCTTGGCGTAGTCGTCCTGACCGTCGACGGGGCGCGCGTTGGCGAGCAGCTGGTCGTTGATGGCCGTGACGGCCTTGTCGATGCCGCGCTTCAGGCCGGACGGAGCAGCGCCCGCAGCGACGTTGCGCAGGCCCTCCTTGACGAGCGCCTGGGCGAGAACCGTCGCGGTCGTCGTACCGTCACCGGCGACGTCGTTCGTCTTGGTGGCGACCTCCTTGGCGAGCTGCGCGCCGAGGTTCTCGTACGGGTCCTCGAGCTCGACCTCGCGGGCGATCGTCACACCGTCGTTCGTGATCGTGGGGGCGCCCCACGCCTTGTCGATGACGACGTTGCGGCCCTTGGGGCCGAGCGTCACCTTGACGGCGTTGGCGAGCGCGTCGACACCGCGCTCGAGGGACTTGCGGGCGTCGTCGTTGAATTCAAGCGTCTTGGCCATGGTTCAACCTTTCGTTCGAAGGCGCCGCGCGGCGCGTGACGCGCGCAGCGGAAGAGTGTGGGGTGCGAGTGAGAGGAAAGGACGAGCCCGGCCCGGCCGTCAGACCTGAGCCGGGCTCGTCGTCACCTGCTGGCTCGACGGATCGTCAGGAGACGACCGCGAGCACGTCGCGAGCGGAGAGGATGAGGTACTCGGTACCGGCGAACTTGACCTCGGTGCCGCCGTACTTCGAGTAGATGACCTTGTCGCCGACGGCGACGTCGACCGGAACGCGGTTGCCGTGGTCGTCGATGCGACCGGGGCCGACGGCGATGACCTCGCCCTCCTGCGGCTTCTCCTTGGCGGTGTCCGGGATGACGAGGCCGGAGGCCGTGGTCTGCTCGGCCTCGACGGCCTTGACGACGATGCGGTCTTCGAGCGGCTTGATGTTGACCGACACGGTAGGACCTTCCCTTTCGCAGACCGCCCGATCTTCTCGGGCGGGACGGATGCTTTCGTTCCCTGGCCACACCACCCACCGGTGGCGGTGTGGCATGCATGTGGGCCGACATCGCCTCGCCGTCGCGGGGGTCGAGGGATGAGCTCACTGGCACTACCCAGGGGTGAGTGCTGGAACCGAATCTAGTAACGCCGTTGGCACTCGGTCAAGCCGAGTGCCAACTCGTTTCCGATGTTCGCCCACAGCGCATCGGGGGCTGCTCCGAGGGCCCCCGATGACACAATGGCGGCCATGGATGCGAGCGTCGTGCACGAGTTGTTCACCGACGACGGACGCGCGCTGCTCGCCTCGCTCCCGCCCTACGAGGAGAAGAACGTCGTCATGCTGACGACGCGGCTGCGCGCCGCAGGGCACTCCCCCGAACTCGTCGCCGCTGCGCTCACCCAGTCCCGGCTGCGGGCCAGGGCCGTCGACAAGTTCGGTGATGCGGCGGCGTCGATGTTCTTCACCCCCGACGGCCTCGAACAGGCCACGCGCGCACCCATCGCCCGTCTGCACGCGCAGCGGTTCCTCGACGCCGGGGCGAGCCTCGTCATCGACGGTGGCTGCGGAATCGGTTCCGACGCCGTCGGATTCGCACAGGCCGGGCTCGACGTCATCGGCGTCGAAGCGGATCCGGAAACCGCGGCTCTGGCCGCCCAGAACCTTGCGTCGTTTCCCGGCAGTCGCGTCGTCACGGGGCGGGTCGAGGATGTCGCGGCTTCGCTCGACCAAGCCGGGGCCGCCTGGTGGTTCGACCCGGCACGCCGCACGCCCGGCGTCGCCGACATCCGCGGGCGCACGAAGCGCACGTTCTCCCTCGCGGCGCTGACGCCGACCTGGGAGCTGATCCAGCACGTCGCGGCTGCCGCCCCCGCGGCAGGCGCCAAGCTCTCGCCGAGCCTGGCCCATCACGACGTGCCGAGCGGTTGCGAGGTCGAGTTCGTCTCCTACGCCGGCGACGTCGTGGAGGCGAGCGTGTGGTGGGGCGCCGCCGTCCGTGACGTCGGCAGAACTGCGACGATCATGCGTCCCCGACCGGGCGGCTCGAGGTCGTCCGGCGATCGCGTCCCGCCCGACGTCCTGCACGTCATCGAGGCCGACTTCGACGGCATCGACGCCGCGCCCGCAAGCCGCGCGTCACTCGGACCGTACTTCTACGAGGCCGACAAGGCGTTGACGCGCAGCGGCCTCGTCGGGGCGCTGCTCGACGCCACGGGCGGCCACGAGTTCACGCCCGGACACGGCTACGTCGCGGCCGATGCGCTCGTCGACATCGGGCTGCTGGGGCGCGCCTACCGCGTGCTCGACTCCGTGCCGCTGCACGAGAAGACGCTGCGCGCCTACCTGCGCGAACGCGCCGTCGGACGCCTCACGATCAAGAAACGCGACGTGGACGTCGACGCCGACGCGCTGCGCCGCTCGCTCAAGCTCAAGGGCTCGAACGCCCTGACGGTCGTGCTCGTGACGCTCGACGGCGAGCGCCTGGCACTCGTCGTCGAACCGCTGTGACGCTCGCCGCCCCGCTTCCCTGACGCCCCGCCCCATGACGCATCCGTGAGATCGAGCGATGTGGGCGAATTCGAGCCCCCCCAGCGCTCGGACTCTCCCGTATCGCTCGATCTCGAGGATGGGGCGTGCGAACCGTGACCTGACCGAGATCCACGCCCCAGCTCGGACGCACTCGAGCCGTCGATACTGACGAACATGCAAACGTCCGAGGCGGGCGCCCTCTCCGAAGACTCGACGCCTGTGCCACCTGCTCCTGCCGAAACCACAGGCCGACGACCGTCCGCGCCCGGGCGCAGCGGCACGGCTACCTGGCTGATGAGCATCGCTCTCATCCTCTGGGCAGTGTGGGCCGTCAGCATCCTCGCCTCGCCGATGCGTTCCGGCAGTGTGGCCGACGCGGCCAGCGCCCTGCAGCGGCACGACGACGTGCACTGGCTCGTCGTGCAGCGCCCCTCCGACGACGGCCCGAGCGGTCACTTCACGCCGGGCCTCGCCGACCCCCTCTCCCAGGAATGGCAGGATTCGCGCTTCACGACTCCGCGCGAGAACGGTGGCGACGGCGCGGGCACGCTCTCGTCGACGCAGGAGCAGCAGATCGCCTGGAGCGACAGCTCGGGGCTGCACGTGACGCGCGACTTCAGCGTCACCGGCTGGCGCACCGCCGGGGACGGCTGGCCCGACCCCGCGTCCAGTCCGTCGGCCGCCCTCTACCGATCGCTCGCGACCCAGGCTGCGTCGACGCGCGTCACGACGGTCCGCGCGCTCACGCCGCTGGGCACGATCAGCTACGCCGACGGCTCGGGCACCGTCGAGACCTACGGGGTCGTCATGCTGCTCAGCGCGCTGATCGCGCTGGGATCGCTGTACGCCCGCCAGCCCCGTTTCGGCACCCGTTGGAGCTGGTTCTGGATCTTCAGCTGCCCCATGGGCGTCGGCCTCGTGTGGTACCTGATGCGCGAGGGGTGGTTCGGCCGTTCCACGGCCCCTGCGCCCGATCAGCGACGTTCAGGCTTCGCCGGCTTCGCTGCGTTCGTCGGCATCAGCTGGGTGCTAGGTTCGCTCGTGCATGCTTGGCTGTTTCGCTGACGCCGTGTCAGCGAGCTCGAGCGAAATGGGCGAATGCGAGCGCCACAGCGCTCGAACTCACCCATTTCGCTCGATCCCTCAGTGGGGCGCACGCACGGGGCATGACGGTCCGCCGGAAGGCGGCACGCTCATCGACAGGCTGAAGAGCCCACCCCGTCCTTGCCGACGGCGACGGGCAGCGTCCCGCCGGCCTTGGCCTTGCCGGTCAGGACGTCCGCGAGCGCCGCGAACGTCGGCTGCGTCGAACCGTAGGCCGCGAGTCCGACGGTGTCGGAGCCGCGCAGAGCGAGCGGGTAGGGCGTGTCGAGGGCGATCTGCACGCCGCTGTTTCCGGCCTTGATCGCTCCTGACGTGCCGGGCGACGTCGCCTCCGCTCCCCCGCCGGCGGACGATTCGCCGGCGTTGTACACGCCCCCTTCGAGCAGGTTCACCCGCGTGCCCTGCAGTCCGACGTCGACGCCGCGGGCCTTCAGCTCCTTCGTCAGCGTCGCTCGATGTTCCGCCGTCCCCCCTTCGACCCGCACACGGCTCCCGACGAGGTCACGCCCGCAGCGCCCGCCGAGCTGGGTGATCGACGCCTTCGCGAGACGGCGCGCGTCGTCGTCATGGGAACCGCGCACCGACGCGTCGGGCGCACTGACGTGCTGGTGCCGCGTCGTCGCGACGATGCGCGCTGCGGATTCGATGAGCCGCTGGCGCGTCAGTTCTCCTGAGGCGACGGCCTTCTCGATCGCGCTCACCGACGCACTCGCGTCGGCGGGCATGAGCACGACATCGGCTCCGGCCTCGAGCGCCGACACCGCTGCAGCGCCGCCGCGATCGAACTTCTTGACGATCGCGCCCATGTTCATGCCGTCGGTGACGATGAGCCCCTTGAACCCGAGCTTGTCGCGCAACTGGCCCGTGAGCACCTTCGGCGAGAGTGTGCTCGGCACGATGGGGTCGACGTCCTTGACGACGATGTGCGCCGTCATGATGGCCGGCACGCCGGCCTTGCTCGCCGAGGCGAACGGCACCCAGTCGCGCTTCATGAGCTGCTCGACCGACTGAGCCTGGACGGCGTAGTCGACATGCGTGTCCGTCGTCACCGAGCCGTGGCCCGGAAAGTGTTTGATGACGGGCACGATGCCGGCCTGCTGGTAACCGGCGACCTGCGCGTTGACAGCTCGCGCGACGCGCTGCGGGTCGCTGCTCGGCGAGCGCACGCCGATCGTCGGGTCGCTCGGGCCGACAGTGACGTCCGCGTCGGGCGCGAAGTTCATCGTCACGCCGAGCGAACGCAGCTCCCGGCCTTCGTCCTTGGCGAGCTGCGTCGCGAGCGCCGCATCGTCGGCGGCGCCGTAGGCCATCGCACCCGGCAGCGGGGTGACGCCGGAGGTGATGCGGGTGACCGGACCGCCCTCCTGATCGATGCCGATGACGGCCGGCCACGAGCGTCCGCTCTCCTTGACGGCGCCCTGCACCGCTTTCGTGACGGCCGGCAAGCCCGCTGACTCGGCCGTGGGGTTGCTCGGAACGTTGTCGCCCATGATGATGACCCCGCCGAGGCCATTGCGACGCACTGCATCGGCGGCCGCCTGCGGGCTCGTGCCCTGGTAGTACCCGACGATGACCTGCCCGGCGAGCTGCTTCGTCGTCAGCTTCGAGACGTCACCCGTAGCGGCGTCGAGCTCTGCCTGTGTCGGCAGGCCCGTGTCGGCCTGGGCGCGATTTCCGTCAGCCGGCGCCGATGCGCCGGCCGAACCGGACGCCTTCGACGATGCCGACGATCCGGACGATGACGCGGGCTTGCCGTCGTCCGACGAACTGCACGAGGCGAGCGTCATCGACAACGTTGCGGCGGCGACGACCGTCAGGCGGACGCGGCGTCGGCGGGGCGCGAGTCGGGCCTGGTCGGCGGCGAAGGCGACGCCCGCGGGGGCGACGTCAGGCGTGCCGGTAACAGGGGTGGTTGCGGGGGTGCGCGGGGTCATCCCATCACCTGTCCGATCGGCATGGAGGAGTCGGCGGGCACGGCGAGCGTCGACGGTGCGATGCCCTTCGCGACGAGGTGCGCGCCGAGCGTCGCGACCATCGCGCCGTTGTCGGTGCACAGGCTCAGTTTCGGCACGCGGATCGAGATGCCCGCCGACGTGCAACGCTGCTCGAGCACCGTGCGCAGCCGCGAGTTGGCCGAGACGCCGCCGCCGACCATGAGGTTGTCGCACTTGTAGTCGCGGCAAGCCATGACGGCCTTCTTCGTGATGACGTCGACGACGGCCTCCTGGAAGGACGCGGCGACGTCGGCAACCGGAACCTCTTCCCCGGCAGTCTGTTTCGTCGCGACCCAGCGGGTGACGGACGTCTTGAGGCCGCTGAACGAGAAGTCGTACCGGTGCTTCTCGAGGTCCTTCTTCGTCGACAACCCACGCGGGAACGGGATGGCCTTCGGGTCGCCGTCCTTGGCCGCCTCGTCGATCGCCGGGCCGCCCGGGTAGGGCAGGCCGAGTACGCGCGCCACCTTGTCGAACGCCTCGCCGCACGCGTCGTCGATCGTGTTGCCGAGGCTGCGCACGTCCGTCGCGATGTCGGGCACGTAGAGCAGGTTCGTGTGGCCGCCGGAGACGAGCAGCCCCATCGTCGGTTCCGGCAGCGGGCCGTGCTCGAGCATGTCGACGGCGACGTGCGCCGCGAGGTGGTTGACGCCGTAGAGCGGCTTGTCGAGGGCGATCGACAGGGCCTTCGCTGCCGCGACACCGACCATGAGCGCACCGGCGAGACCTGGGCCGACGGTGACGGCGATCGCGTCGACGTCGGTGAGCTTGACGCCCGCCGTGTCGCAGGCGCGACGCAGCGACGGGATCAGCGCCTCGAGGTGCGCGCGGCTCGCGATCTCGGGCACGACGCCACCGAAGCGGGCGTGCAGATCCATCGAACTCGCGACCTCGTTGGCGAGCAGCGTCGTGCCACGCACGAGGCCGATGCCTGTCTCGTCGCACGAACTCTCGATGCCGAGGACGAGGGGTTCGCGGGTGGCGGTGAGGCTCATCGGGTCTCCTTCAGGAGCTTGCGCATGATGACGGCGTCGACGTCACCGGGTTGGTAGTAGCGGCGGCGCACGGTGAGGCGATCGAACCCGGCGCGTTCGTAGAGACGCAGCGCAGGGTCGTTGTCGGCGCGCACCTCGAGCAGCAGGGCTTCGGCGCCCGCGTGCGTGGCGGCTGTGACGAGGTGATCGAGCAGCCGACGCCCCAGCCCTGTGCCGCGCGCCTCGGGGGTGACGGCGATCGTCATGACGTCGGCAGTGCTGCCGGCCACGTCGAGCCCGGCGTAGCCGAGGATGTGTTCTGGGTGACCATTCGCCGAGACGTGAGGTGCGCCGTCGTTTCGCGGCATCGACGGTGCGCTTGGCTCGCGGTCATCGGCGTCGTCCGGCGAGGCCTCTGGGGCGTGCGCCGTGCCGTCAGCCACGACGCGCTGCTGCGGCACAGCAGCGCCCACTGCGACGACGTACTGACGGCGCGGGCGTGCGGCGAACTCGTCCCACCACGTGCGTTCGCGCCACGCGTCGTGCTCGAAGAGCTGCGCATCGAGGGCCGCGAGGGTCTCGATGTCGCGCCAGGTGGCGGGGCGCAGGGCGACGTCAGCACTCGCCGTCGCCGCGGCAGGCTGCGCAGCGGGCTCTGGTGACGCGGTGTGGTCCACGGGGCTGACCACTGACGAATCGCTCGAAGGAATGGCCGACAAACCCTGCGGTGCAACGCTGTTCATCGACCGAGAACGCGCGCGATGGGTGCCGCAGCAGCGGGCACGGCGTCAGGGCGGCGCAGGTAGAGAGGTTCGGTGTCGAGCAGGCGCTCCCCCGCCATGACGCGCTGGTGCGCGACGATCGCGAGGTCGGCAGCGTCGACGTCGAGCAGCACCTCAGCCTCGCCTGCTCCCGTCAGGGCCGCGTCGCCGGACGTGTCGACAGCGCTGGCCGCGGCTGCCCGCGTCGCGTCATGGAGAACGTGGGCGTAGAGCCTCGCACCGCGACCGACGGCGGGAATGTCACCGAGCTGTTCGGCGACCGCGGCGGCCTTGTCGACGGCCGGGTCGCCCGGGACGATCGGCCCACCGTCGAGGTCGTAATGCGCCCAGTAGATCTCCTTGCGGCGCGCGTCCGTCGCGACGAGCAGCGGACCGCGCATCCCGAGCGTGTGCGCACGATGCGCGAGGGCGTCGAGGGAGCACACGCCACCGATGGGCAGGTCGAGGGCGTACGCGAACGTCATCGCCGTCATGATGCCGACGCGCAACCCGGTGAACGGCCCCGGCCCCACACCGACGGCGACGCGTGACAGGCCTGCGGGCGCCACGTCGGTTTCCGCGAACATCGCCTCGATCGCGGGTGCCAGGATCTCGGTGTGACGCCGCGCGTCGATCGTCGAGGTGCGGGCGACGACGTCACGCCCGTCGTGAAGGGCTGCCGTGACGGCGGAGGTGGACGTATCGATCGCGAGAAGCACCCGTCCAGCTTATCGGCGGGACGCAACTCGCCTGACGAAGCTGCCGGCCGGCTGGGCGCGGAGGGCTCACGTCGAGCAGCTCCGGGCGAGGTACCGGCCGACGCGGAACGCACACGTTGCCCGAGGCTGCGGCTGCGACTGCAGCACGGTCACGACCGCTGCACGAGAAATGTGCATCTGCAGGACGAATGTGCGTGACATTCCTCGTGCAGATGCACATTTCTCGTGCAGCGATGCAGGTGCTGGCTGCGATGCTCAGTCGGCGACGAGCCCCAGAGCCGCGACGAGGTCGATGTCCGCCCAGCGCGGCCCGGCCGTCTCGACGGTGACGGTGCGGTCGTCGAGCCCGGTCAACGTGAGGTGCATCCGGTCCTCGGACAGCCCCTCGGCCATCCCGGCGCCCCATTCGACGACGGTGACGGCGTCGTCGACGGACGTGTCGAGGTCGAGGTCGTCGAGTTCACCGAACCCGCCGAGTCGGTAGGCGTCGACGTGGACGAGGGCCGGCCCGTCACCCAGCGACGGGTGCTCACGCGCGATGACGAACGTCGGGCTCGTGACATCACCCCGCACGTTCAGTGCCGCACCGAGGCCGCGCGTCATCGTCGTCTTGCCTGCTCCGAGATCGCCCGTCATGACGACGACGTCCCCCGCGCGCAGCACACCCGCGAGCGCCGCACCGAACGCGGTCGTCGCGTCGGCGTCGGGCAGGTACTTGCTGCCGCGAATCACCAGGTCATTCACAGTCCGAGCTCCTTCGCCAGGCTTCCCGTATAGACGCGCGGCAGCCGCGTGCTCATGCGCGTGACGATCTCGTAGCTGATCGTGCCGGCGGCGTCAGCCCAGTCCTGGGCGCTCGGGCCCTGGGTGCCGTCGGACGCGCGTCCGAACAGCACGACCTCATCGCCGGCCGCGACGGCGGCGTCCCCGGCGTCGGTGACGATCTGGTCCATGCAGACGCGGCCGGCAATGGTGGTGCGCGCGCCCGCCACCAGGAGCGGGCCGACGTTCGACGCGGCGCGCGGCACGCCGTCTGCGTACCCGACGGGGATGTCGGCGAGCGTCGTCTCACGCGGCGTCGTGTACGTGTGGCCGTAACTCACGCCCTGCCCGGCCGGTACGCGCTTCGTCACCGTGACGTTCGCGGTGATCGACATCGCGGGGCGCAGCGTCAGCTCCTCGCTCGTCGCGAGGTCGGGTGCGGGCGAGAGCCCGTAGAGCGCGAGCCCGGGGCGGACGAGGTCGAAGCGCGCCTCTGGCAGGAAGAACGTCGCCGGCGAGTTCGACATGTGCCGCACCTCGAGTTCGAACCCGGCACTTTCACAGTCGGTTGCGGCGGAGGTGAACCGTTCGATCTGGGCGGTGTTCTCGGGGTGGCCGGGTTCGTCCGCGCGCACGAAGTGCGTCATCAATCCGACGACCTCGACGTCACCCGTTGCCTGAGCAGCCTTCGCAGCCTCGACGAGGCGCGGCCAGTCGTCCCCATAGGCGCCGTTGCGGGCGAGGCCCGTGTCGACCTTGAGGTGCACGCGCGCCCGACGCCCGACGCGGCGCGCCGCGGCAGCGATCCCGTCGAGTTCGCCGACGGACGGCGCCCCGAGATCGATGCGCGCCTCGATGGCATCGGCGAACGGTGAGCCGGGAGCGTGCAGCCACGACAGCACCGGAACATCGAGGTCGCCGGCGCCCTCGGCGGCCGCGCGACGAAGCGTCATCGCCTCAGCCAACTGCGCGACACCGAGCCACGTCGCGCCCCCGTTGACGGCGGCGCGGGCGCTCGGCACGAGACCGTGACCGTACGCGTCGCCCTTGACGACACCGAGAACGGAGGCGCCCTCGGCGCGACGCGTCATCTCGTTGGCGTTGTCGGCGATGGCATCGAGATCGACGACGACGCGCGCCGGCGCGTTGCCGAGCAGTGCTGGGGCGGCTGAGTGAGTCATGATGCGCCCATTTTCTCACCCACCCCGCCCGCACTCAGCACCCCGATCCCGCCCCAACGGCGATTCCCGTCCAAATCGGCGATTTTCGTCCACATTGAACAGACGTTGCCATGCCAGGTTCGAGGTGCGCCTGCAGCCGCCGTCACCACATGAATGTGGACAAGAATCGCCGATGGGGACGGGAATCGCGAAGGGGGACGCCGTTCGCCAATGGGCACAGGAATCGCGGATGTGGACGAAACTTGCAGAGGCGGACGCCGTTCGCAGGGCGGACGCGGTGGTGCACGGACGTCAGAGGCGGCCGGCGTGCAGGTCGTCGTCGAATCTCGTCTTGATCTCGACGAGCTCGGCGATGGCGCGTCCGACGTTCGAGGCGACGTCGAGCGCCCGCACCGGGCCGCCGGGGTTCGCCAGGTGCGCCGCCCGCCCGTGGATGTACGTCGCGACGCTGCATGCTGCCGACGCCTCGATCCCCGCTGCGAGCGCCACCCCGACGATGCCCGCGAGGACGTCGCCCGTCCCGGCCGTCGCGAGCCAGTTCGGCGAGCGGTTCTCGACGAAGACAGCCCGGTCGTACGCGATGCCATCGGCTGATCGTTGCGCCGGACGCGCGATGACGGTCGCGCCGCCCTTGAGCAGCACGACGTATCCCGTCCCGTCGGCCATGCGACGAGCCCACCGCACGGGGTCGGCTTCGACGGCCTCACGCGTCACGTCGTCACCGTCGTCGGTGATGCCGAGCAACGCCAGCGCTGACGCGAGTTCCCCCGCATGCGGCGTGATGACGGTGACGCTGCCCTCGGGCCGCTCGATCTCGTCGAGCCACGTCAGCGCGCCGGCGTCGATGACGACGGGAACGGCCTCGCCGAGCACCTCTATCGCGCTCTCGTAGCGTTCGGAGTTCTTCTCGCGCTCGCTCACGCCATCGATGCCGGAACCAACGACCCAGGCCTGCACCCGGCCCATGCCGTGGACGGCCTCGGGGACGGCGGCGAGCACGAGGTCGGACGGACGTGACGGCCCCACGTACCGCACCATGCCGGCGCCGGCCGTCGCGGCCGCCACCGTCCCGAGTACCGCCGCACCGGGAAACGCGTTGCTGCCCGTCGCCATGCCGACGACGCCGCGCGTGTACTTGTGGTCGTGCGGTCCAGGAATCGGCCAGCGCCCCGCATACTGCTGCACGCTCCATCGCAGCGCATCGGTGCTCAGACCGTCGAGCTCGGCGAGCCCGATGTCGACGACTCCCACCTCACCCGCCGCGCGTGGGTCGAGCAGCATCGACGTCTTGAGTGCTCCGAACGTCACCGTGCGGTCAGCCGTGATGCCAGGTGTCGGGCAGTCGACGGCGACGACGTGCGTCTCGCGCCCGATCGCCCGTACGGCAGATGCCCACGGCGCCGCGTCCGAGTCGTCCTCGCCATGCGAGCCGCTCGAGCCCCGCGAGGCGCGCGCGCCGATGCCCAGAATGCCGTCGACGACGAGGTCCGCGGCCGTGATGGTCTGCAGCGAGCGTGGCCCGTCGCAGTGTTCGCCACCGCACTCGCTGTGCGGCCCCTGCGGGTGCTCGATGACGTCGAGACCCGCGTCGCGCACCGCGGCGAGACCCTCCTCGTGCGCTCTGCCGGCGACGAGCACGACGTCGGCACGCACTCCGAAGTCGCGCGCGAGGTCACGGGCAGCGAACAGCGCGTCACCGCCGTTGTTCCCAGGCCCGACGAGCACGACGACGCGGTCAGCGCGCAGCCTGCGCACCTCATCGGCGACGACGCGCGCCACCGCAGCGGCAGCGCGCTGCATGAGCGTGCCGCTCGTCAGCAGCTCGCCGCTCGCCTTCTCCGCCTCACGAACCCACGTCACCGACGCCGTCCGCAGCAGGTCGTCACCGTCGAGCCGCCCGACGTACTCGATGTCGTTCTCCATCGTCATGCCTCCTCGCCCGACGGCCGACGCGAAGCCACCGTCGCCCCAGCTGCCGTGACCCGTAGTGCAACTCATCGTCATGCCTCCGCGATGACGACGGCCGACGCGATGCCACCGTCGTGAGTCAGCGAGAGGTGCAGAGCGTCGACACCGAGGTCGTCCATGCGGGAGGCGACCGTCCCGCCCGTGCGCAGGAACGGTTGCCCCTGCGCGTTGGTGTCGACCTCCGCGTCCTGCCAGCTCATCCCGGGCGGCGCGCCGAGCGCCTTGCTCAACGCCTCCTTCGCCGCGAACCGGGCCGCGAGCGAGCGCACGTGCAGATCACGCTCCAGCGGTGTGAACAAGCGCTCACGCATTCCGGGCGAGCTTTCCAGTGTCTCGGCGAACCGGTCGATCTCGACGACGTCGATGCCCACTCCCACGATCATGAGTTCAGTCAATCACTTGTCGCCTCGAGACCGAGCCCCCGAGCAACACGGCGCCGTCGTTGACGAACGGGGCGACCGGGCCTCGCGACGCAGGTCGCCGGCATACGACGGGGCGCCCCCACATGGTGGTGGGAGCGCCCCGTCGGCGTCGGCGCGCGTCACTCCACGGTGACGCTCTTGGCCAGGTTGCGCGGCTGGTCGACGTCGAGGCCCTTGGCCGTCGACAGTTCGAGGGAGAACACCTGCAGCGGCACGATGGCGAGCAGCGGTGCGAGCAGCGGAGCCGACTTCGGGATGCGGATGACCTCGTCCGCGAACGGCACGACGGCTTCGTCGCCCTCCTCCGCGATGACGAGCGTACGTGCGCCGCGCGCACGGATCTCCTGGATGTTGGAGACGACCTTGCCGTGCAGACCGTGCGGCGTGTCGGGTCCGGGCACCACGATGAACACCGGCTGCCCGGCGTCGATCAGCGCGATCGGGCCGTGCTTGAGCTCACCGGCGGCGAAGCCCTCGGCGTGGATGTAGGCGAGCTCCTTGAGCTTGAGCGCACCCTCCATCGCGATCGGGTAGCCGACGTTGCGGCCGAGGAACAGCACCGAGCGGGTGTCGGCCATGAAGCGGGCGATCTCGCGGGTGCGCTCGAGGTGGCCGAGCACCTCCTCGATCTTGGCCGGCATCTCCTGCAGCTCACCCATGACCTTGGCCGCGTCGTCGGCGTACGTGCCGCCGCGCAGCTGCGCGAGGTAGAGGCCGAGGATGTAGCAGGCCGTGATCTGCGCGAGGAACGCCTTCGTCGAGGCGACCGCGATCTCCGGGCCGGCGTGCGTGTAGAGCACGGCGTCGGACTCGCGCGGAATCGTCGCGCCGTGCGTGTTGCAGATCGACAGCGTGCGGGCGCCGAGCTCCTTGGCGTGCTTGACGGCCATGAGCGTGTCCATCGTCTCGCCCGACTGCGAGATCGACACGACCAGCGTGCGCTCGGAGACGATCGGGTCGCAGTAGCGGAACTCGTGCGCGAGCGACACCTCGACCGGGATGCGCGTCCAGTGCTCGATCGCGTACTTGGCGACCATGCCCGCGTACGCGGCCGTGCCACACGCGACGATCGTGATGCGGTCGATGGCCTTGAGGTCCTCTTCGGAGATGCGGATCTCGTCGAGCGTCAGGCGCCCCGCCTCGTCCGTACGGCCGAGCAGCGTGTCGCGCACCGCGTCCGGCTGGTCGAAGATCTCCTTCTCCATGAACGTGTCGTAGCCGCCCTTCTCGGCGGACGCCGCGTCCCAGTCGACGTGGAACGTCTTGCCCTGCGCCGCGGAACCGTCGAAGTTGCACACCTCGACGGCCTCGGGGGTGATGACGACGACCTGGTCCTGGTCGACCTCCATTGCCTCCTTGGTGTACCCGATGAAGGCGGCGACGTCGGAGCCGAGGAAGTTCTCGCCCTCACCGAGCCCGATGACGAGCGGCGAGTTGCGGCGCGCCGCGACGACCTGGTTCGGGCTGTCGGCGTGCACGGCGAGGAGCGTGAACGCGCCCTCGAGACGGTTGACGACCTCGAGCATCGCGGCCTTCAGATCGCCCGCGTACGCCTTCGCGAGAAGGTGCGCGACGACCTCGGTGTCCGTCTCGGACGCGAACTCGACGCCGTCCTCGAGCAGCTGCGCGCGCAGCGGGTGGAAGTTCTCGATGATGCCGTTGTGGATGAGCGCCAGCTTGCCGTCCGTGCCGCCACGGTGCGGGTGGGCGTTCGCGTCCGTCGGGCCACCGTGCGTCGCCCAGCGCGTGTGACCGATGCCGGTCGCACTCGCGGGAAGCGGGTGGTTCTCCAGCTCGGCGCGCAGGTTGGCCAGCTTGCCGGCCTTCTTCGCCGTCGAGACGTGATCGCCCGTCACCAGGGCGATGCCGGCCGAGTCGTAGCCGCGGTACTCGAGGCGGGCGAGGCCCTCCATCACGACGGCCTCAGCGCGCTCGTCGACCTTCGAGCCGACGTATCCAACGATTCCACACATGCGATTCAGACTACCGGCACGCGCGCGCCGCCCACGAATCCCCGAACGTTCACGAACCCGTCCCCGCACGGACTTGGCACAATGACACCGTGACCCGCGCCCACCACCCGCCGCTGCCGAGCCCCTACGTCGAACTCACCCGAGCCGACTGGGCCCGCCTGCGCGACACCCACCCCATCGACCTGACGAGCGACGACGTGCGCCGCCTCGCGGGGCTCGGCGAACGCATCGACCTCGCCGAGGTCGAGGACGTCTACCTTCCCCTTTCGCGCCTGCTCAACTTCTACGCCGCCGCGACGCAGAACCTGCACCGCACGACGACGGACTTCCTCCAGGAACGCCCCGCCAAGACGCCCTTCATCATCGGCGTCGCCGGCTCCGTCGCCGTCGGCAAGTCGACGACCGCCCGCGTCCTGCAAGAACTGCTCGCGCGCTGGCCCAACACGCCCCGCGTCGAACTCATCACCACCGACGGCTTCCTCTACCCCAACGCCGAACTCGAACGCCGCGGCATCATGGACCGCAAAGGCTTCCCCGAGAGCTACGACCGACGCGCCCTCGTCCGCTTCGTCGCCGAGGTCAAGGGCGGCAAGGCGGAAGTCGAAGCGCCCGTCTACAGCCACCTCGTCTACGACATCGTGCCGGACGAGAAGATCGTCGTGCGCCAACCCGACATCCTCATCGTCGAAGGCCTCAACGTCCTGCAACCGCCCGTCTCGACGCCCGGGCAACCCACCCGCTCGACGCTCACCGTCAGCGACTTCTTCGACTTCAGCGTCTACGTCGACGCCCGCGAAACCGACATCCGCGAGTGGTACATCAACCGGTTCCTGCGCCTACGCGAAACTGCGTTCGCCGACCCCGACTCCTACTTCCACCGCTACGCCCGACTCGACGACGACGAAGCCGTCACCCTCGCCACCCGCATCTGGGAGAGCATCAACCTGCCCAACCTCATCGACAACGTCCAACCCACCCGCGGCCGCGCCACCGCCATCCTGCGCAAGAGCAGCAACCACGCCGTCGACAGCGTCAAACTGCGGAAGCTGTGATGGCCCTCGTCGCCATCACGCAAGGTTGCCTGCGCAATGAGCGGTCGGCGAGCGGGACGTCAGAGCAACTCGCGCACCTGCACCGGCGCGTACCGATGCGGCCGTCAAGCTGATGGTCTGCGAGCAAGGCGGTCCTGCACCCCTGACGGGTCAGTGGGTGCGGGCGCGCTCGTCGGAATCGAAACGGTCGCGGACGTCGTCGCGCTCGAAGACCTCGTCGTCCTGGTCGAAGGCCCCGTGGCGGCGCTCGGCCGCGTCGAAGTCGTCATCCAGATCGTCGAGAGTGTCGAAGTCGTCGCGCGACTCCTCATCCGGGTGACGACGGCGATCCGCCGCCCACAACGCCATCCAGACGACGGCGAACAGCGCCGCCACCGCGAGACCCGCGAGCAAGCCACCCCCCGCGCCGAACAGGAACTGCGAGCCGACGCCCGTGCGCTTGCTCTCCCCGAACTCCGGCGCCGCACCCGACGACGCCTTCCCGGCACTGACCGCGGCGAAGACCGTCGCGACGAACGCGACAACCCAGTACGCGATCCCGAAGAGCTTGTTCTGGACGAGACGCACGGTCGAGCCTTCCTCACGATCGGTGACCCGCCACCTCCCCGCGGCGGATCGTCGAAGCACACGCTACCCAGTCACGAGCCCACTGCGCGCGCGCCACACCGACACCGCCGCCACCGGCTCACATCGGACGCAGCGTGCACGCGGCCAGACCCCGTCAGGCCCCACGCGTCGGCGACACGATCAGCGGGACGAGCCGTCGTCAGGCCGCGTGCACCGGCGCGACGATCAGCCCACGCGCCGGCCGTCAGTTCGCGAGCACCGACGTCACGAGCGCCGCGATGGGGCTGCGTTCCGACCGCGTCAACGTCACGTGCCCGAACAGTGCGTGCCCCTTAAGCTTCTCGACGACCGCGGCGATGCCGTCATGGCGCCCCACCCGCAGGTTGTCGCGCTGCGCGACGTCATGCGTCAGCACGACGCGCGAGTTCTGGCCCATGCGCGACAGCACCGTCAGCAGCACGTTGCGCTCCAACGACTGCGCCTCGTCGACGATGACGAACGCGTCGTGCAGCGAACGCCCACGGATGTGCGTCAGTGGCAGCACCTCGAGCAGGTCGCGCGCGATGATCTCGTCGACGACCTCCTTGCTCACGACGGCGCCGAGCGTGTCGAACACCGCCTGAGCCCACGGGCCCATCTTGTCGTTCTCACTGCCCGGCAAGTATCCGAGCTCCTGGCCGCCGACGGCGTACAGCGGGCGGAAGACGATCACCTTGCGGTGCGCGCGACGCTCCATGACCGCCTCGAGGCCCGCGCACAGCGCGAGCGCGCTCTTGCCGGTGCCGGCCTTCCCGCCGAGGCTGACGATGCCGACGTCGAGGTCGCTCAACAGGTCGATGGCGATGCGCTGCTCGGCGGAGCGGCCGTACAACCCGAACAGGTCGCGGTCGCCGCGCACGATCTTCACCACGTTTCCCGGCATGACGCGCCCGAGCGCCGAACCGGACGCCTCGCCGTCGGCGCTCAGGATGACGCCGGTGTTGACGGGCAGATCCTCGAGGCCGTCGAGCGTGACGCGCCCCGTCGCGTACAGGGTGTCGATCTCACTCGCGTCGACGCTGCGTTCGACGATGCCCGTCCACCCCGAGTCGGGCACCCCGTCGGCGCGGTACTCATCGGCCGACAGCCCGGTTGCGGACGCCTTGATGCGCATCGGCAGGTCCTTGCTCACCACCGTCACGTCGTTGCCCTCGGCCGCGAAGTTGGCGGCGACCGCGAGGATGCGCGAGTCGTTGTCACCGAGTCGGAAACCCGCGGGCAGGGCGGCGGGGTCGGTGTGGTTGAGTTCGACGCGCAGCGTGCCGCCATCACCGATCGGGACGGGGTGGTCGAGGCGGCCGTGACGCACGCGCAGGTCGTCGAGCAGGCGCAGGCACTCACGCGCATAGTAGCCGAGCTCGGGGTGATGACGCTTGGCCTCGAGCTCGGTGACGACGACGACTGGGAGCACGACGTGGTGCTCGGCGAACCGGGTGAACGCGCGCGGGTCGGACAACAGCACGGACGTGTCGAGCACGTACGTCTTGACGCGCTGGGCGACGGCGGCGTTCGTCGTCGCGCCGTCATCGGTTCCGGGCCTGAGGCCCGATTCGAGCTGGGTGGTCGAGGTGAGCGCGCCCGCGGCGCCCTCCGTCGTGAGGGTGTCCGCCAGGGTCATCGTCGATTCCTCGGGTCACGGGTGCGAACGCGCCGGCCGGGCGCCCGCGAGGAGCCGTCGTGCACCCCTCGTCCTCGACGCTAACGGCGGCGCCACCGCAGGTCGGCGGACAGCCTGAGAAGCCTGCATGAACTTCACGTGAATGGCCGCCGCAGCGACGCGTCACGACCCGAAACGACGCTCGCGTTCGGCGTAGGCGCGCAGCGCGCGCAGGAAGTCGACGCGACGGAAGTCGGGCCAGAACGCTTCGCAGAAGTAGAACTCGCTGTGCGCCGACTGCCACAGCAGGAAGCCGCCGAGGCGCTGCTCCCCCGAGGTGCGGATGACGAGATCCGGGTCGGGCTGGCCCTTCGTGTAGAGGTAGTCGCCGACGCTGTCGATCGTCAGACGCTGCGCGAGCTGCGTCATGTCCTCACCGCGCTCGGCCGCGTCGAGCAGGATGGCGCGGAAAGCGTCGACGATCTCCTGACGCCCGCCGTACCCGACGGCGATGTTGACGACCATTCCGTCGCCGTCCTGCGTCGCGCTGACGGCGTTCTCCAGCCGGGTGCGCGTCGCCTCCGGCAGCAGCCCGAGGGCGCCGACGAGGTTGAACCGGCGGTTGCCGGCTGCGGAGAGTTCGTCGACGACGTCCTCGATGATGGCGAGCAGTGGCGCGAGCTCGGTCTCGCTGCGCTTGAGGTTGTCGGTCGACAGCAACCACAGCGTCACGACCTCGATGCCGAGCTCCTCGCACCACGTGAGCAACGGTTCGATGTTGTCGGCGCCCGCCTTGTGACCGTGCGCGGTGTTCGCGCCCCTCTTCTTCGCCCAGCGACGGTTTCCGTCGAGCATGAGGCCGACGTGACGCGGGAGACGCTCAGGAGGCAGGCCCTTGACGAGTTGGCGCTCGTAGGCGGTGTACAGCACGTCGCCCGGTCCGCGCATGGCTGCCTCCTCGTGGTGTGGCGCTGGGTTGACGATAGCAACGCCGGAGCAGGTGGCCTGCCCCGGCGCCGCGACGATCAGTGCTGTGCGCTGCCGATCGGGTCGTCGTCCCCGCGCGGCGCGGAGTCTGCCTCGCGTGCGCCGACGCTCTGCTCGCGCTCGGTGAACGTCATCTTGCGCAGGTGCGTGTTCATCGAACGGAACAGGAACCAGCACGCGAGCGCCAGGCCGAAGAGCACGAGGAAACCCCAGATGCCTGCGGTGACCTCGACGGATTCGTTGCCGCCCATCAGTGTTCCTTCCGTTCGACGACGTCGTCGATCACCATTGTGACAGCGCCGCTCGTCGCGAGTGCATCCGCCTGCTCGGGTGATCCGAGCCCGGCGAACAGGTCGTCCTCGTCCGGGGTGAGCGGCACCGCGCTCAGTGCGAGGTCCCATTCCTCTGTCGGCCACGCCTCGCCCTGCTCGCGCGCGTCGAGCGCGAAGAACATGCCGTCGGGGTCGATCTGCGTCGCGTGGGCGAGCAACGCGCGCGAGCGCACGTCGAACCACTCGTCGCAGCGCACCCGCGTCGTGACGCGCCCCTCGGGCCGGTCGCTGCGGCGCTCCAGCCATTCGGGGTACGGCGAATCGCGCCCGTCCTTCACGAGGGCCTCGTGGTAGGCGCTCAGCTTCGCGCGGGTGAAGGTGCGGTCGTAGTAGACCTTGAGCGGCTGCCACGGCGCACCGGCGTGCGGGTAGGCGTCCGGATCGCCCGCCGCGCGGACGGCGGCGATCGTCACGACGTGCGTCATGATGTGGTCCGGGTGCGGGTAACCGCCGTTCTCGTCGTACGTCGTGACGACGTGGGGGCGGCGCTCGCGGATGACCCGCACGAGCGCCTCGACGGTGATGTCGAGCGGCTCCAGCGCGAAGCATCCGTCGGGCAGCGGCGGCAGCGGGTCCCCCTCGGGCAGACCCGAATCGACGAAGCCCAGCCAGACGTGCTCGAAGCCGACGACCTCGCGCGCCTTCGCCATCTCCGCGCGACGCAGCGCGACGAGGTCACTCTTGACCTGCGGGTCGTCGACGAGGCGCGGGTTGAGCACGTCACCACGTTCGCCGCCGGTGCAGGTGACGACGGTGACGTCGTCCCCCTCGGCGAGGTAGCGCGCCATCGTCGCTGCGCCCTTGCTCGATTCGTCGTCGGGGTGCGCGTGCACCGCCATGAGCCGGAATCCGCCTGCCACCTGACACCTCGTATCGTGAGACCTGTTGAACTGCTCCGCAGGCGAACCCGCGAAGCACCCATTGTGACAAAGGAGAGCGAGTGCCCCTCGAACGCCCACGGGCCGAACAACGCAAGTGGTGGATCATCGGCACGCTCGGCGTGGTCCTCATGACGGCGTTCTGCATCTGGTTCGGCATCCAGTGGACGTCGAACACGGTCACCGCGAACCAACACGGCTTCAAGGTGCTCTCCGACGATCGCATCCAGGTGAGCTGGGACGTCATCCCCAGCGACAAGGACAAGCCGGTGACCTGCACGCTCATCGCGCTCAATGACCGCCGCGACGTCCTCGGTTCGAAGTCGGTCTCGCTCAAGCCGAGCCCCTACGACTCGACGACGTACACCGACGTCGTGCGCACCACGTCGCGCGCCGTCTCGGGCACCGTCAAGGAGTGTCACTACACGGGCGAGAAGGCTCAGGCCGAGTGACGTCGCGGCGTCGATGCCGCGGCACACTCTCCCGCTGACGACGCGCGCAAGAGCCGTCGACGACGTGCGTTCTCGCGCCATGGCGCTAGAATGGTGGTTTCACCTGGGCTGAGACGCGCACCGCCGCCGGCGGACACCGCAGCGTCTTGGCCTTGTTCTTTCGTGCGGGAGACCGTGCGAGACCCGAAAGCACAGCAAGGAGAAGACCGTGAGCGAGACCACCACCTCCTCCAGCTTCCTGACGCAGGACGCATACGACCGTCTCTCGGCGGAACTCGAGCACCTCAAGGGAGAGGGCCGTTCCGACATCGCGAAGCGCATCGAAGCCGCGCGCGAGGAGGGCGACCTCAAGGAGAACGGTGGCTACCACGCCGCCAAGGAGGAGCAGGGCAAGATGGAGGCCCGCATCCGCCAGCTCGAGTCGCTGCTGCGCGACGCCGTCGTCGGGGAGGCACCGAAGGACAACGGCATCGTCGACTCCGGCATGGTCGTCACCGTCGAGATGTTCGGTGACACCGAGACGTTCCTGCTCGGCAGCCGTGAGATCGCCGGGGACGCCGACATCGACGTCTACTCCGAGCAGTCGCCGCTCGGTGAGGCGATCATGGGCAAGAAGGTCGGCGAGGAGACCTCCTACGACGCCCCGAACGGCAAGACGATCGAGGTCAAGATCGTCGACGCGAAGCCGTACGCCGGCTGACGCATCGTTCGGCACGACACGAAGAGGGCAGCCCCGTGGTGGGGTTGCCCTCTTCGTGCATCCGACGCGACGCGTGCGCCGGCTCCGGTGTGCGCGGCCGGCTGGTCCGCCTCAGACGGTGCCAGTCGTCACCTGCGCCGCGACGGAGATGGCCAGCAGCGCGCTGACGCCGAGCAGCAGCCAGCCCCAGACCCATTCGGCCTGGGCCGGCCGTGGCCGACGCAGATCGGTGCGCGGGCCCCGCGCCCCGAGGTGGGCGACGACGTCGGCCGGAGGCTCGGGGCGGTCCTGGTCGAACGGGCCGCCCTGCGTGTCGGCCCACCACCGCTCCGCCCGCGTGATGCCGGCCTCGTCGCGCGCCCACGCGGCGCGCGCCGCCCGGGCGCGACGCAGCAGGTACAGCGCCGCGACGAGCGCCACGCCCGCGAGGACGAGGCGCACGACGACACCCGTCATCGCGTGGAGTCGAGTGCGTTTCGCAGGTCGGCGACGAGGTCGTCGGCCTCCTCGATGCCCACGGAGAGACGGATGAGGGCGGCCGGTACCTCGAGGTCCGTGCCGGCGACGGAGGCGTGCGTCATCTTCGCCGGGTGCTCGATGAGCGACTCCACGCCGCCGAGGCTCTCGCCGAGGGTGAAGATCTTCGTGGCATTGCAGACCTCGAGCGCGCGCTCCATGCCGCCGGCCACCTCGAAGCTCACCATGCCGCCGAAACGTTTCATCTGCTTGACGGCGACGTCGTGGCCCGGGTGCGAGGCGAGGCCCGGGTAGTAGATCTTCGTGACGTCGTCACGGCTCGCCAGGAACTCGACGATCTTCTCGGCGTTGTCGCAGTGACGCTCCATGCGCACCGACAGCGTCTTGAGACCGCGCAGCGTCAGCCAGCTGTCGAACGGACCGGAGATGGCGCCGATCGCGTTCTGGTGGAAGCCGATGCGCTCCGCGGCGTCTTCGAACTCGGGCACGCCGATGTTCTTCGCGACGACGACCGCTCCCCCGACGACGTCGGAGTGGCCGCCCGAGTACTTCGTCGTCGAGTGCACGACGATGTCGGCGCCGAGCGCGATCGGCTGCTGCAGGTAGCTCGAGGCGAACGTGTTGTCGACGACGAGCAGTGCGCCCGCCTCGTGCGCGACGGCCGCGAGCGCCGTGATGTCGGCGATGCCGAGCTTGGGGTTGGTCGGAGTCTCCACCCAGATCAGCTTGGTCTTGTCGGTGACGGCGGCGCGCACGGCGTCGACGTCGGCGATGGGTGCCGTCGAGTACTCGACGCCCCAGCTCTTCGTCACCTTGTCGACGAGGCGGTAGGTGCCGCCGTAGGCGTCGGTGGGGATGACCATGTGCTCACCCGGGCGCAGGATCGAGCGGATGACGGTGTCCGAGCCCGCGAGACCGGAGGCGAACGCGAAACCCTTGGCGCCGCCCTCGAGAGCGGCGATGCACTCCTCGAGCGCCGTGCGCGTCGGATTGGCCGAGCGGCTGTACTCGTAGCCCTCACGCAGACCGCCGACGCCGTCCTGCTTGTAGGTCGAGGTCTGGTAGATGGCCGGAACGACCGCGCCCGTGCGCGGGTCGGGCTCCTGCCCCGCGTGGATCGCGCGGGTCGTGAAACCGAGGGTCGAGAGGTCGGAGAGGTCTGCGTTCTCGTTGTCGTGCGTCATGCCGACAAGCCTAGTGCTGCGCACCGGCAACCCCGAAAGTCGTGTGAATCCGGCACCGAGGCCGCACTGCACACGGCGAATGGGGACACGACGATGGCCCCACCTCGTCGACACGGGGTGAGGCCATCGGGTTCGCTCGGGTCAGACGTCGAGCGCCCGGTCGAGTTCCTTGTAGTCGATGCCGGCCGGCGCCTTGGCGATGACGCTCTGCAGCAGGCCGAGGCGAGCGGCCTTGAGCGCCTCGTCGTCAGCCATGACGAGGACGTCGTCGAAGAACCTGTTGAGCGGCTCGGTGAGACCCGAGGCGTCCGCGAACCACTGCGTCAGCGAGTCACCCGAGTGGTCGGGCAGTGCCTCGACGAGCGGAGCCAGCGTCTTCTCGGCCTCGTCGGTGAGCACGGACACATCGAAGCCCGGCTGGGTGCCCGCAGGCACGATGCGCGTGATGCGCTGCGTCACCTGCACGAGGGCGCGGAACGCCTCGTCATCGCGCAGAGCCTCGACGTCGGCGAGCACCGCGGCCGCGCGACCGGGCGTTCCGGCGCTCGGGCTGAGGGCCGTGACGAGCGCCGCCGAGACGCCTTCGTCGCGCAGCTGCTGGCCGAAGCGGCCCTCGACGAACTCGATCGCCGAAGCGAGCGCCTCGCCCGAGACCTCGACGCCCTGCTCACGCAGTCGCGCGGCGGCAGCGTCGAGACCGTCGCTCACGCTGATGGCGGCCACGGCCGGCACACCGCGCAGGATCGACACGACGCCGAGCGCCGCGCGGCGCAGCGCGAACGGGTCGGACGAGCCGGTCGGCTTCGCGCCGATGGCGAACATCGCGGTGAGCAGATCGAACCGGTCGGCCAGCGCGAGCAGCGCGCCCGGCGTCGAGGAGGGCAGCGAGTCGCCCGCCGAGCGCGGCTTCTCCATCTCGAACAGGGCATCGGCCACAGCCGGGGCCTCCCCCGCCTTCAGGGCGTATTCGCGCGCCATCGTTCCGGCGAGGCTCGACAGTTCGACGACCATCGCCGTCGACAGGTCGAACTTCGCGAGCGCACCGGCGCGCGACAACGTTGCCTGCTCATCGCCCGTGAGTTCAACGGACGCAGCGAGTTTCGTCGACACGTCCTTGATGCGGTCCGCACGCTGCGCGAACGAACCGAGACGGTTCTCGAACGTCAGCTTGTCGATCTGCGCGCGGAAGTCGTCGAGCGGAACCTTGAGGTCGGCCTCCCAGAAGAACGCCGCGTCCTCATAGCGGGCCCGCAGCACGGACTCGTTGCCGGCGCGCACGACGTCGTCGTCGATCGAGCCGTTGGCCATCGTGACGAAGTACGGCATGAGCGTGCCGGAGGCGTCGCGCACCGGCAGGTAGCGCTGGTGCTTGCGCATGACGGTGGTAAGGATCTGCTCGGGCAGCTCGAGGTAGCGCTCCTCGAAGGTGCCGAGCACACCGTGCGGCTCCTCGACGAGGTTCGTGATCTCGTCGACGAGGCTCGCCTCGCCGTCGATGTCGATCGTGCCGCCGACGCTCTTCGCGAGCGCCAGGGCACCGTCGACGACCTGGCGGCGTCGCGCTGTCGGGTCGAGCACGAAACCGGCCGCTTCGAGCGTCGGGACGAGCTCGTCGGCAGCGGCGACGTCGACGTGCGGCTGCGCTGCGGTGCGCGCGACGTACGTCGTGCGGCCCGTGGTGAGTGAGCCCACCGTCGCGGGGACGACGTGCTTGCCCCACAGCGCGACGACCCAGCGGATCGGGCGGCTGAACGTCAGCTGCGGGTCGTTCCACTTCATGTTCTTGTCGCTGCGTAGGCCGGAGACGACGTCGGCGACGATCTCGCCGAGCACCTCGAGCACACCGCGCCCCGTCTGCGTCTGCTTGACGGCGACGTGCTCGGCACCGTCGAACTCGGCGGTGACGACGTCGTCGACGGAGACGCCCTTGCCGCGCGCGAAGCCCTCGAGGGCCTTCGTCGGCGCACCATCCTTGTAGGCGGCCGCGACCTTCGGGCCCTTGGCGAGGGTCTCGGAGTCCGGCTCGTGCGCGCTGACCCCGGGCACGGTGACGACGATGCGGCGCGGCGTGCCGACGACGGCGACGTCGCCGTGCTCGAGGCGGGTGCCGGCGAGCGCCGACGTGACAGCGTCACGCACGGCGGGAATCGTCGCGTCGAGCACGTGCGGCGGCATCTCCTCGACGCCGATCTCGAACGTGAACGTCTGCGGCGCGTCGCCGAGTTCGGCTGCGGTGGGCGCCGGTTCGGGCTTCTCGACGGGCTGGGTGACGTTGGGCGCCGACGCGGCCGCCTCCGCCAGCTCACGCACGCGTGACGTCGCCGCGTCGCCCTTGAGCAGCGGGTGACCGAGTTCGGCGCGACGCTCGCTCCACAGTGCACCGGTCTCGCGAGCGAGGCGGCGCATGAGGGAGAACGAGCGCGCACGCTCCGTCGTGGAGACGGCGCCGCGGCTGTCGAGGATGTTGAACGCGTGCGAGCTCTTGAGCACGTACGTCCACGCCGGCACCGGCAGGCGTGCGTCGATGAGGCGCTGAGCCTCGTCGGTGTACTCCTTGAAGAACGCGCGGGCCGCGTCGACGTCGGCGTCGTCGAGGTAGTAGCGCGACATCTCGTACTCGTTCTGCGCGAACACCTCGCCGTAGCTGATGCCCTCGGCGTACGCCATGTCCTTGAAGTGCGTGACGCCCTGCAGCGCCATGAGGATGCGCTCCATGCCGTACGTCAGCTCGACGGCGACAGGCTCGAGGTTCTGCCCGACGACCTGCTGGAAGTATGTGAACTGCGTGACCTCCATGCCGTCGAGCCAGACCTCCCAACCCAGGCCCCACGCGCCGATGGCGGGCTGCTGCCAGTTGTCCTCGACGAAGCGCACGTCGTGCGCGTCGAGGTCGATGCCGAGCGCCTCGAGCGAGCCGAGGTAGAGCTCCTGCGGGTTGCCCGGGTCGGGCTTGAGGATGACCTGGAACTGCGTGTGCGTCTGCAGCCGGTTCGGGTTCTCGCCGTAGCGGCTGTCATCGGGGCGCACGGAGGGCTCGACGTACGCGACGTGCCACGGCTCGGGCCCGAGCACGCGCATGACGGTGTTGGGGTTCATCGTCCCCGCACCGACCTCGGTGTTGTAGGGCTGCACGACCATGCATCCGCGGTCGGTCCAGTACTTCTGCAGCGTCAACAGGGCATCTTGCATCGTCAGCACGTCGGTCACGCGCCCCAGGTTACCGAGTGCGCACGCGCCCCGCCCATTCGTCCCGATCACGACGTCACAGCAGACGATGACGGCGCACGCGCCGCCCGGGAACGCGGGCGCTCGCCATGAGTTCCCGCGTCGTCAGCACCTTGGTCGGCGACATCCATCCACACGACGGCTTGTGGAGCGCGCAGCCACCACCCAGGCTGACGGCCGCGTGGTCGATCAGGCCGTCGGGGTTGCGCCAGACATGGACGACACCAAGGCCGTCGTCGGTGTCATGACGCGGCAGCAACCGCGTCCGCTCCCGCAGCCACGCCTCGATCGGCTCGCGCTGCATCCACTCCTCACGTGCGCCGTCCACGCCGGCCGCGGCGAGAACGGCACCGAAGCAGTTGGGCCCGCTGGCGCGCGGGAACGTCCCCGCGATCTCACGGGCGCCTGGCAGCACGGCGTCGATGTCGGCCCAGGCCCGCTGGGTGATCTCGCGATGACGACTCGCGCGCCGCCCCTCGACGACGTATGCCACGACGCGCTCGAGGTCGCGCGCGATGGCCGACGCGTCGTCACCGCTACGCCAGAGGTGACGCGTGGGTTGCGCTCGCCTCAGAGACGCCGGCAAGGCGCGCGCCGCCGCGCGATCGAGCCAGCAGATGGCTTGGTCGTCCACGCCGTACAGCAGGAACGTGTCCTTGAGCTCGAACGTCACCCGCTCGGGCTCGTCGCGCAGGCCGAGGTCGTGCGCGACGCTGCGGGGCACGACGAACGGCTGATCGACCGGCATCGTCCACGCGCGCCACTGCAGCAGCTGCTCGTGCGTCACCTCGATGCCGAGCACCTCGCGTACGGGCGCCTCGGACGGGCTCATGCAAGCCTCTTCTGCCATTCGAACATCGTGCCCTCGCGTTCGTAGCCGAGCTCGGAGTTGATCCGCAGCATGTGGGTGTTCGTCTCGTCGTTCCAGGTGCGCTGCACCTCGACGCCCGGCGCGACCTGCGGCAGCAGCAGCGACACCGCAGCCTTGACCCGGTAGCCGAGCCGGTGCCCACGGTGCGCGGCCTCGACGAGGGTGTCGTCCTGGTAGGCGATCCAAGGCGTCTCCGCGGGAACGCTGACGTGCGTGAACGCGGCCATCTGCCCGGTCGGTCGGTGCCACGCCACGGCCTCGACGACGCGTCGGCCCTGAGCGCGTGCGGTGTCGAACAGCTCGCGCACCCGCGCGGCATCCCACGTCTCCGGTTCGATCGCAACGTCACCGAGCGGGGTGTCGGTCGACATCATCGCTCCGAGACGGGCCCGCTCCTCGAGCCACTGCGACGGGAGGTCGTCGACGGCCGTCTCGACGACATACTCGTCGTCGAACGCGAGGGCAGCACGCATCTGTGCGGCGACGGCGTCGCTGACCGGCAGACGCTGAGCGTTGCGCACGCACGTCTGGGCCTGGGCGAACCCGCGGGCAGCGAGGAAGGCGCCTGCGGCGTCAGGCTGGCCGACGGGCGTCTGCGTCTCGACGAGGACCGTCGTACGTCCCTCGTCCTGCATGATCTCTTCCGCGGCTGAGAGCAGCGCCGAGCCGACACCCCGTCGTCGCGCGGGAGCCGGCACGTCGAGGTGGAGAAACGCGAGGTGGGTGTTGTCGCGGCGCGGCAGGACGAGCTCGGCGGCACCGACGACGCCAGCTGCTGTGTCCACGCCATCATCCTGTATGTCGGCTGCTCCCCCAACGGCGTCGTCGTCGCACGAGGCTTCCCCCTCGACGGCGACGAACGCATGACGCTTTTCGGATTCCTTGCCCCACATGGCGCGCAGCTCGTCGGCGGGGTAGGCGCTCGTGTGCTTGCCCCACTGCTCGTGGCCCACCGTCATGAACACCTGCGCCCAGGCGTCGAACAGCGGGTCGGACGGGCCGATCTGACGAATGCGCATGGCGACATTGCACTCAGCACCAGCTGCGTACGCAACCGGTTTTTCGGCGCGTCCGCCTGGATCGTGCGACAACCCGTTCATGCCGGCGGAGGCTCGGGCCGGAATGCCTCGACCGCCGGCGGTGTTGTCTCGGAACCCGAGGAAAGGCACCTCATGTTCACTCGAAAGCACACCCGAACGCCCGAGGCGAGCGACCTGCACGACGTCCTCGACGTGCCGATGTTCTCCGAACTGCCCGACGGCTCGGCGACCCTGTACGTCGCGATGGGCTGCTTCTGGGGCGCCGAACGCATCTTCTGGAAGATTCCGGGCGTCGTCACCACGGCCGTCGGGTACATGGGCGGCCACGCCACCGAGCCGACGTACGAGGACGTCTGTGACGGCGGCACGGGCCACACCGAGACGGTCATGGTGGCCTACGACCCGTCGCGCGTGTCCGAACGCGAGCTTCTCAAGGCGTTCTGGGAGAACCACGACCCGACGACCGCGAACCGGCAGGGCAACGACGTCGGCACGCAGTACCGCTCGGCGATCTACTGGACGACGCCGCAGCAGGAGCGCGCTGCCCGCGAGACGTCCGCGCTCTTCCAAGAGGCACTCGACGACGCGGGCCGCGGCGCCATCACGACCGAGATGCGCCCGGCCGACGAGGCGGGCCCCTTCTGGCCGGCGGAGCTGTACCACCAGCAGTACCTGTCCAAGCACCCCGGCGGCTACTGCAACCACGGCTTCAAGGGCGTCACGTGCCCCGTCGGCGTCGCCGACCTGCCCGCGCAGACGGATGTCCTCCCGCCACGCTGACGACGACATGCACGGCGGCCGCTGAGCCGGCGGCCGATCAACCGGCCACCGCGGGGCACCGGCCGTCTCAGCGCACCTGGAAGGCCCGGCTCGTTCCGGTATGGGCACTGACCTTGCCGTTCCAGCCGTTCTTCCAGTTGCCCTGCTGCACGAGGCGATACGTGCTCGCGGGCGTGCCGCGACGTATGCGCCGCTCCATGGTGCATCGCGAGTACGAGACGCCCTCGCGCGACCAGACGTACGAGGTGTCCCAGTCGTGGTCGTCGAGGACGTCGACCCACGACGAGCCGACCTGACGCTGCACCTTGACGAACGTGCCCATCGTGCGGAAGTCATTCTTCGGGTGGCCGCCGCGGAAGACCGCCCGCACGCTCGAACCAGCCGAGCGTGTGGCGTCCGGCTGAGTCAGGACGTCACCGAAGTGCTGCCCGGGTGGGGCGTCGTCGAACACGACGCCGGGGCCCTCGGCGCGTGGCCGACGTCACACTCATCACCCACCTAGACGATCGTCCAAGCTGTGTGAAGAAATCACTCACCCGAGCCTCGACGGCGAAAGACGCCGCATCAGCCACGCCGCGTGTCGCACGTCACAATCTTCGCCCACGTCTCATCTCCAGTGCCACAACTTGACGCTTTGTCGTGCGCGGCTCTAATCTCGCTGCTGGTCAAGAGATCCGATGCAAAGCCCTGGCTGGTCGGACGGCAACCCTCACACGCGTGGCGGGGTGCTCCAGGTGATGACCCGGCCGCGTCGACCACGCGGCAAGCACGCTCGGCACCCAACGTGACGGCATCCTCGTGAGCCTTCCGTTGCGCTGCCCAGGCCCCGAAAGGCATGCCCCGCACGACACCGCGCACCGCGCCCCACCCCGGCGCCCCGCCTTCACGCTGACTCCGCGCACCCGCGCCAGCCCCGCGCATTCGCATCCTTGCCGCCTCACCAGGAGAGATCATGACCGACAAGCACACCCCCGCCGACGAGACCTCGACGCCCGCCTCGTCCACGCATGACGCCACGAGCGCCGAGAACGGCGCGAGCGCCCTGCCCCCGAAACCGAAGAACAACACCGGCAAGTACGTCGCGATCGGCGCAGGCGTCCTCGTCGTCGCGCTGGCCGCCGGCATCGGGGCCAAGGTGCTCGGCGGGAGCAGTGACGACAAGCTGACCCACCTCAAGGTGGGCACGACGGAGGCGTCGGACCCGTACTGGAACCAGCTCGTCAAGGTGGGCAAGGACAAGTACGGTCTCGACCTCGAACCGGTCAACTTCTCGGACTACACCCAGGCCAACCCCGCGCTCTCCGAGGGCCAGGTCGACCTCAACCAGTTCCAGCACCTGCAGTTCCTCGCCGACTACAACACGAAGGCGAAGCAGAACCTCACGCCCATCGGCGCGACCTACATCGTTCCCCTGGCGCTGTACTCGAAGAAGCACACGAGCGTCGGCCAGTTCCCCCAGGGCGGCAAGATCGCCATCCCCAACGATCCGACGAACCAGGCACGCGCCTTGCTGCTGCTGCAGAGCGCCGGACTGCTGAAGCTCAAGGGTGGTGGCACCTCGCTGTCGACCCCGGCCGACATCGACGCCGGCGCCTCGAAGGTCACCGTCACAGCGGTCAACGCCGAGCAGACCGCCGCTGCGCTGCCGTCCGTCGACGGCGCGATCGTCAACAACAACTTCGCCGCGGATGCGAAGCTCGACCCGAGCAAGGCCCTGTTCAAGGACGACCCGCATGCGGCCTCGTCGAAGCCGTACATCAACGTCGTCGTCGCGCGCGCCGCGGACAAGGACAACGCCGACTACGCCAAGTTCGTCAAGGCCTACCACGACCCAAGCGTCGAGAAGCTCATCGAGGAGCGCACGAAGGGCACGAGCGTCCTCGTGAACAACTCCGCCTCCGACGTGCAGGGCATCCTCGCGAAGCTCGAGGCCCAGATCAAGGCGAAGGGATCGAAGTGACGGGCCCCTCCCCCACACTGACGAAGGCCGCCGCGCCGGCGAGTGACACCCCGCCCGCCGTCGCCTTCCACGATGTCGGCAAGACGTTCACCCGCGGCAAGAGCCAGGTGACGGCTCTCGACGGCATCACGACGCAGGTGGAGCGCGGACGCATCGTCGCCGTCATCGGTTTCTCCGGCGCCGGCAAGAGCACCCTCGTCCGTCTCATCAACGGCCTGGAGACGCCGACGCGCGGCCACGTGGAGATCGACGGCGTCGACCTCGCGTCGCTGTCCGCGAAGCAGGTGCGCGAGCTGCGCGGTCGCATCGGCATGGTGTTCCAGCAGTTCAACCTCATCCGCTCGCGCACGGTGTACGCCAACGTCGCCTACCCCCTCGAGGTCGCCGACTGGGACAAGGCGCGCCAGGAGGCGCGCATCACCGAGCTGCTCAGCTTCGTCGGGCTCACCGAGAAGGCGTGGGCCTACCCCGACGAGCTCTCCGGCGGGCAGAAGCAGCGCGTCGGCATCGCCCGTGCGCTCGCGACGAACCCGGAGATCCTGCTCGCCGACGAATCGACGTCCGCGCTCGACCCCGACACGACGAAGGACGTCCTCGCGCTGCTGCGCCGCGTCAACGACGAGCTCGGCGTGACGATCGTCGTCATCACCCACGAGATGGACGTCGTGCGCGAACTCGCCGACGACGTCGTCGTCCTCGAGGCCGGGCGGATCGTCGAGTCCGGGCGCACCGTCGACGTCCTCGGCGCGCCGCAGGCGGACGCGACGCGCCGCCTCGTCGACGCCACCCTGCGGAACGTGCCCGACGCACGCGAGAGCGCCCGGCTGCGCGCTGCCCACGACGGGCGCCTCGCGACGCTGACGGTTCACGACCCGCGCGAGTTCGGCCGTGTCCTGGCCCGCATGTCCGCACACGGCGTCGAACCGGAGATCGTGCACGGCGGCCTCACACCGCTCAAGGACGACACCCTGACGACGTTGACGCTCGCCCTGCGCGGCGACGACGCCGCCGTCACCACCGTGCTCGACGAACTGCGTCTCGCCGCCGACGTCGAGGAGGTCGCCGCATGATGCCCGCAACCGATTGGGAGGCGCTGCGCCCCACGATCGTCACCGCGGTGGGCGAGACGCTGCTCATGGTCGGCGCGACGATCATCATGGGCGGCCTGCTCGGCCTCGCCCTCGGCGTGCTGCTCAACACCACACGACGCGGCGGCATCCTCGAGAACCGAGTTCTGCACACGGTGCTCAACGTTCTCGTCAACATCATCCGACCGATCCCGTTCATCATCTTCGCCGCCGCTCTCGGGCCGTTGACGCTCGCCGTCACGGGCTCGACGATCGGTGCGAAGTCGATGATCTTCCCGCTGACGATCGCCTCGACCTTCGGCATCAGCCGCATCGTCGAGCAGAACCTCGTGAGCGTCGACCCCGGCGTCATCGAGGCGGCGCAAGCGATGGGGGCGAGTCCGTGGCGCATCATCCGCACCGTGCTCATCCCCGAGGCGCTGGCGCCGCTGATCCTCGGCTACACGTTCGCGCTCGTCGCGGTCATCGACATGACGGCCGTCGTCGGCGCCATGGGCGGCGGCGGCATCGGTGACTTCGCCCTGTCCTACGGTTACCGCCGCTACGACTGGGCCGTGACGTGGGCCGCCGTCGTCGTCATCATCGTCTTCGTTCAGATCGCCCAGTTCATCGGCAACGCTCTGGCCCGCAAGGCGCTGCGTCACTGAGACACCCTCCGCGCCGCTCGGCGCGAGCATGACGAAGGGCCGCGAGAATCCGAAGAGGATGATCGCGGCCCTTCGCCGTCAGGACGCGTCAGACCAGCGTCCGTCAGACCAACCGTACGTCAGCGAGCGCCGACGGTGGCGACCTTCTGCAGGCTCGAGCGCAGGTCGGCCTGCATGCCCTCACGCTGCTGGACGTGGTGGTGCTTCTTCTTCGTGCTGGACGCGCTGTCCGTCACCTCGTTGGCGGGGCCGGGCTCCGGCTGGGGCACGGGGTCGCACTCGACGTCGGCGTGGCCCGGTCCACCCGTCCGCGCGGGCATCGCGCCGGTGAGGAGGTAGGCGGAGATCTTGTCGTCCGTGCAGGCGATGCCATTGAGCGAACCGGAGTGCGTCGTTCCACCGACGCCCTCGATGAGAGCGCTCTTCGGGAAGCGCTTGCGCACCTCGAGCGCGCCCGGGAACGGCGTCGCACCGTCGTGGGTTTCGGCGATGAGCAGCACCGGCCCGACCTTCGAACCGTCGATCTTCATGGCCTGCGCGTTCGTCGCCTTGACCGGCCAGCTCGTGCACGGGAGGTTGAACATGGCGTTCGCCCACGTCTCGAAGGGCGCCTTCTTGTCGACCTTCGAGTTGTCCGAGAGCCACTTGCTCCACACGTTCGACCACTTGACGTCGGTGCACTGCGTGCCGAGGTAGACCGCGTAGCTGTTGTCCGAGCCCGGCCCGGAGCCGTTGGCGTCGTCGTACAGCGCGGTCGTCGGGCCGAAGTCACCCTTCTGCAGCGCAGCGGCCAGGGCGGCGCCGTCGTCCTCCCAGCCGAAGACGTAGTAACCGGCGTTGAGGTAGGCGTCGGTCCACTCGTCAGGCCCGATCTTGCCGTTTGCGGGCTTCTTCGCGAGCTTGTCGCGCATCGAATACCACTGCTTCTTGATGGCCTTGCCGCTCGTGCCGAGGTGGTACGTCGCGTCGTTGCCCGCGACCCAGTCGAAAAAGACGTCCATGTTCTTGTCGAACGCGATGTCCTGGTTGAGGTTCGCGTCGTACCAGACGTCGCGCGGGTCGACGACACCGTCCATGACCATGCGACGCGTCTGCTTCGGGAACATCGTGGCGTAGACCTGGCCGAGGTACGTGCCGTAGCTGAAGCCGTAGAAGTTGATCTGCTTCTCACCGAGCGCCTTGCGGATCGAGTCCATGTCGCGCACGTTGTCGATCGTCTTCATGTGCGGCATGAGCTTCGCACCGGCAGCCTTGGAGCACGACGCGGAGTAGGCGGCCGACTTCTTCAGCCAGGCCTGCGACGTGCCGGCCTTCGTCACCCGGTAGTCAGGGCGGTTGTAGCCGAAGTAGTTGCCGTCGCAGGCCAGGGTCGGGACGCTGGAGCCCACGCCGCGCGGGTCGAAGCCGATCCAGTCGTACGGGTCGCCGCCCTTGTTGGGCACGGCGCCGCCGAGGCGCGACAGCGTCAGACCGGAGCCGCCCGGGCCACCTGGGTTGACGAGCATGATGCCCTGCTTCTTGGCGTCGCTCGTCTTGTGCTTGATGCGGGAGACGGCGATCTTGATCTTCTCGCCCTTGGGCTTGGCGTAGTCGAGGGGCACCTCGACGAAGCCGCACTGGGCGCCGGCCTTGCTCAGGCGCGCGTTCGCGCAGGTACCCCAGGTGACCGGCGGCGGGGTGTAGGACGAGGAGGCGTCCGCAGTGGGCGTCGCGCCCTGAGCGGGAACGGAACTCGCCGCCGTGACGGGGGCCGACAGCCCGACGCCCAGCAGGCTGAACGCAGCGCCCACGGCGCCGATGGTCTTCTTCATGCGTACTCCCTGGATGGCCTGGTGAACCGCGCGTCCACGAGCGTGTGGCGCCGTGTTCGATCATGCCCCTTGGAATGCGCTGTGTGTCTCCCCTGTGTAACCTTTGTGTAAAGTTCGTCACACTGGGCATGTCGCTCGACAAGTGTGATCAACCCTGAGGGCGCACGAACGGAAACGCGAGCGTCGCACGGATCGGCGCACCGAGCATCATCATGATGGAGCGGTCGACGCCGATGCCGAGCCCACCCGTCGGCGGCATCGCATACTCGAGAGAGCTGAGGAACGCCTCGTCGAGCGACATCGCCTCGACGTCACCGGCCGCGGCCTTGAGGGACTGCTCCGTCAGGCGCTTTCGCTGTTCGATCGGGTCGACGAGCTCCGAGTAGGCGGTGCCGATCTCGGCGCCGAACGCGACGAGGTCCCAGCGCTCCGACAGCCTGGGGTCGCCGCGATGCGCGCGGGCGAGCGGTGACGTCTCGACGGGAAAGTCGATGTAGAACGTCGGGAACATGGTCTGGCCCTCGACGAGTTCGTCGTACAGCTCGACGACGAGTTCACCCGCACTCTTCTCGCGCGGCGCGTCGACGCCGTGCGCCGCGCAGACCGCAGCCACCTCGTCCCGCGACGACGCCGACGTCAGCGTCACCCCGCAGGCCCTGGAGACCGCTTCGTGCACCGGGATCGTCGGCCACTGTCCCGACAGGTCGACACGCTCGATCGTGCCGTCGGGGCGGGGGCGTTCGGCGAACTCCCCACCGTTGACGGCCCGCGCGACCGCGAGGAGCACCTCGCGCGTCAGGTCGCGCATCGTCAGGTAGTCGCCGTAGGCGTCGTAGGCCTCGATCGAGGTGAACTCGGGGTTGTGGGTCGCGTCTGCGCCCTCGTTGCGGAAGTTGCGGTTCAGCTCGAACACCTTCTGCATGCCGCCGATGGCGAGCCGCTTGAGGTACAGCTCGGGAGCGATGCGCATGAACAGCTCCATGCCGTAAGCATTGATGTGAGTCTTGAACGGGCGCGCGGACGCCCCACCGTGCACCGCCTGCAGCATCGGCGTCTCCACCTCGGTATACCCGAGTGCGTCGAACGCGTCACGGAACGTCCGCACACCGCGTGATCGGCGCAGCAGCATGTCCATCGAATCACGGTTGACGATGAGATCGAGCGAGCGGTTGCGGATGCGCGCGTCCGGGTCGCGGAACGGTGAGTGCAGGTCGGGGATCGGGCTCAGGCACTTCGCCGCCATCTGCCAGTCGCTGACGTGCACGGACAGCTCTGCGTGCTTCGACGTGACGATCTCGCCCGTCACCGAGACGATGTCCCCGAGGTCGATCCAGTGTCGCCAGTGCTCGTACTTCTCGGCCGGGGTGACGTCGCGCGTCGCCATCGCTTGGAGGCGGGCGCCGTCCTCGTCGAGCACGACGAAGCTGACGCCACCGAAGTCACGCAGGGCCCGCACCCGCCCCGTGACGGAGACGCGCTCGCCCGTGCGGTGATCGGCGGGAAGCCGGCCGTGCGCCGTGACGACGTCCTCGATGCGCGCGGTGCGCGGCACTGAAACGGGGTAGCCCTCGACGCCGCCGGCCTCCATGCGGGCGAGCTTCTCGCGGCGCACGCGCTGCTGTTCGCTGCGGCGCGGCTCGGGCATCCGCGGGGTGAGTGCGTCCGCCTCGAGGGCCTGGACTCGCTCGACGAAGACGGCTTCGGGGCGCGGCGGCTGATGGTCGGCCGGCTTGGGCCCGACGAGCAATCGCGGCCCGATGAGGGGGACGAAACCCTCGGCCACACCCATCGCGAAACCGGCACGCGGGACGGTGAGCTCGGCGTCGTAGCAGAGGAAGCGCGGCACCCATTCGGGGTGGTACTTGTCGTTCGAGCGGTAGAGCGTCTCCAGTTGCCAGAACTTCGACGCGATCGAGAGCGCCTTGTCCGTGACGCGGGTGATGGGGCCGGCGCCCACCTCGTCCGCATCGGCGAAGACGTTGCGGAAGACTGCGAAGTTCAACGAGATGCGCCGGATGCCCAGTGCGGGTGCCGCTTCGGCGAGGTGCGTGACCATGAACTCGTTGAGGCCGTTCTCGGCCTGACGGTCGCGGCGCATCAGGTCGAGCGACAGCCCGCGCGAGCCCCACGGGACGAAGGACAGGAACCCCCGCACGGCGCCACGGGCGTCGTGGGCGGTGATGACGACGCAGCGCCCGTCCGCGCGGTCACCAAGCCGGTTGAGGGCCATCGAGAATCCGCGCTCGGTCTCGTTGCCGCGCCACTCGTCGGCGAGCCGCGAGAGTTCGGCCAGTTCGTCGTCGCCCAGTTCGTCGTGGCGGCGTACCTGGGTCGTGTAGCCGCAGCGTTCGACGCGGGTGACGGCCTGGCGGACGGGACGCATCGAGCGCCCGCGCAAGGAGAAGGTGTCGGTGTCGATGATGGCCTCGTCACCGAGCGACCACGCCTTGAGCCCCGCCTCGATGTAGGCGCGCGCTCCCCTCGTGCTGGCGGAGAGGACGGCGGGGTACAGCCCGTGCTCGCGGCACTGGCCGAGCCACACGGCGATGGCGTCGTCCCAGGACTCAGCTCGCCCGATGGGGTCGGCGGACGCGACGCTGACGCTCCCCTCGTTGCGGAACGTGACGGCGGCGCGGCCGTCGGGGGCGAAGACGACGGCCTTGTCCCGACGCGTGGCGAAATACCCCAGGGAGTCGTCCTCGCCGTGCTCGAGCAGGAGACGGCGGATGCGCAGTTCCTCGTCGGCGTCGATCAGCCCGGAGCCGCGGCCCGAACGCCAGAGGACGAGCAGCGAGAAGATGAGGACGAGGGTCGACACCGTGCTCGCGACGACGAAGGTCCATTCGTACCCCTGGTGCCCTCCGAAACCCGGGCTGGCCGGCGGCGTCCTGACGCCGAACGTGCTGCGGACCGACCAGACGAACTTCTGCCCGAGGGTGTCGAGATCACGCGGGAACGACAGGGTGAGCAAGAACGCGACGACGAACGACAGGAACAGACCTCCGATGAGGCTGATGAGTGCCGCCGCCTTCGAGCCGGAACTGAACCGCGCTCGGAACGCGGAGCGTGCGAGGAGCACGACGACGAACGACGTGACACTCAGAGCCAGGATGGCTGCGGACACACCCGGCGACGTCTGGAACTGCGCCCAGTCGCGATAGACGCCACGCACGTGGAGACGGTTGATCATCTGGGTGACCTGGTGCGCGAACACGAGACGGGCGAGCGAGTCCAGCACCGAAAGCCCCATGACGACGGCGAGGACGGTGTGCGCCGGACGGAAACGACGGCGGATACCGCCTGCGAGGACGAGAGCCATGCAGGCGGCGAACAGGGAGGGCTCACTCGGGATGTTGACCCAGCCAAGGACGTCCATGACGACGCGCAGGATCACGCTGCGGTGGAAGAACACTCCGGCGAGAGAGACGAACGCCGCCAGCACGAGCAGTCGGCCGGCCCAGGTTGCGACCTGTCCCGCCACCCATGATCCCGCCAACGATTGCACGCCTCGACCGACGACGTGAGGCGCTCGTTCTTGTTCCCCGTCTCCACCACGGCACGACACTAGCCCCGGGACGTGAGGAAACACTGGAGATCCCCCGATGTTCCAATGAATCCCTGATGTGGCCGTGGAGTGCGCCCGGGCGACGATTCACGGTGGACGCCATGGTTTGTAGCCACGGCTTTGTGGTGGACGTAGAAATGCGTGATGGTCTTGAACTACTCAAACCCCAGTCTTTCGGGGGAGCTGTTCAAGACCATCACGTCTTAGAAGAAGTCCGGCGGTGTCCTACTCTCCCACACCCTACCGAGTGCAGTACCATCGGCGCTGAAGGGCTTAGCTTCCGGGTTCGGAATGTGACCGGGCGTTTCCCACTTCGCTATAACCACCGTAACACTATGAAACATATCAACCCATCATGGCGGGTGTATTGTTTCAGAATTACACAGGGACGCGAGCACTAGCACAACAATACTGAGTGTGATAATAAGTTATCGGTTCA
>NZ_JBXASS010000021.1:0-37284 GCF_058809565.1 Dermacoccus sp. MPR-E5
GAGGTCCGCTCACGCAGATCCACCCCAGAGACCTCGCCGATCTGATCCGCCGTCAACCCCACCACACCCAACGGCAGTCGGAAGAAGTCCCCGATGACCCCCTCGTCGAAAGCGTGGACGTAGGGGCTCGTGCTCGGGTAAACGACGATGCTGCCTGGAGTCATCACGGTCTGGTCATCCCCACGGCGCAGCATCGACCGGTTGCCGCGCTGGAAGACCACGAACAATGACTCGTCGTTGTCCGCTGTGATCATCCGCTGGGGGCGCATAGCGAGGGCAGCCAGCGAGGGCACCGTCTGGACGGACAGGGCTCTCAGCTGCCCAATGTCTTGGTAAGACACGCTCACGCGAGCCTCGCGGCCTTGCGGGTCGAGAGTCAGGTCTGTCTGGACGAGGTTCTCGCAGAGCATCGTCCGGATCGTCTCCACGCGGTCACGTGGATCAATGCTGCGCGAGTCCCATGTCTGCTGCATCATTACAGCCTCCGCCGGTCTTCCGGGCTTCCCCGGTCTGATTCCAGACTATTGCCGGTCATAGTCGCCCTCGTCGATGACGACATGGATAGCCGCCTCCTCGGCGGAGGCGGCACCATTGTCGATGCCGATGTCGGATGCCCAGAAGTCGGAGGACGGGTCAGGGTTGCCGGGTTCGGTCCAGATCAGCCGCCCAGCGCGTACCGATCCGACCTGGTCGTCAAGGATCTCGCCGTCCGTGCCGATGATGTCGCCGATCCCGTCGCCCATCGGCTCTTCAGGTTCGTACTCCGGCACCTCACGCGCCAAGCGAGCCGCCAGCGGTTCTCGGGTGCGTGCTTCGCGCGCCGTGAATCCCCACGACAGTTCGGATGACCGCCGCTCCGGCGGAGAGTATCCCGGGCCGTCGTCGTCGGAGTCTTCGCCGAGAAGATCCGAGTCGAGGCTCTCATCCGGCGGAAGCAGATCGAACTCGATCTCCTGCCCGCTGACCGATCCGTCAGTCATGATGGGTTCCCTTTCTTTCCCCCGACGCCTGGGCTCTCAGTCTCACGAGCAGGCTCTTCGTCACCGGGCAATACGACTGGCACCGCGCCCTGCGCGAGCTTCAGCCTCGTCCACACGTTCATGTTGATGACGACGGCTGCGATCTCGGCGATCTCACGCTCATCGAAAAACACCGTCAGCCCTTGATGCATCTCATCGAAGTGCTCGTGCTCGTAACGTGTCAGCGCTTCGCAGTACGCGAGTGCGAGTGCTTCGGAACCGGAGAACATCGTGCTCTGCCGCCAGCTCGCCAGGTGCGCGACCATCGCCGCGCCGATGCCGACTTCCACGGCGATACGCGTGTGCAGGATCAGGCAGTAGGAGCACGGATTGATCTGCGCAACCCGCAATCGGAGAAGGGCGGCTAGGCGATCACCGATCGACAGCTTCGCGGTGTACCCGAACCCCGTGGCCATCTGCTTCGCAAGCTCATGGAAGTCAGAGAGATCCGGATCAAAGCGCACATTCTCGAAATCGATCTGCTCTGATATCACGATCTCTCCTCACCGTAGGGCACGGTTCGCTGGCTTGCCGGAGTTCCGGCGCCTCCTCTGACGGTAGGTCCGCTTCTCTGCCCCGTGTGGCCTGCTCCTGCAGAGAGCTGTCTTCTCCCTGCAACCGCCGGTCCCGCTTCCGAACGCCGCAGGTCGCGGACATTACGCTGCACAGCCAGGCCACCTGGACAGCACTCCGCTCCGTATCGTGACCCGAAGGGGCGTGTTGCCCGCCGCGAAGAGAGAGAAGACGATGCCGACCTCGAGAGTGATCCTCGCCAGCGGCTGCTTCTGGGGAGCCCAGGAACTCTTCCGCTCGCTCCCGGGCGTGGTGAGCACCCGTGTCGGATACTCCGGCGACGACGACACGCCCAACGCGACCTACCGTAATCACGGGGATCACGCCGAAGCGCTCGAAGTGATCTATGACCCCTCGATCATCCGATTCCAGATACTGCTGGAGTTCTTCTTTCAGATTCACGACCCCACGACTCGGAACCGCCAGGGAAACGACATCGGGCGCAGTTACCGATCAGCGATCTTCACGACGACCGAGGGACAGATGAAAGTCGCCTTCCACGTGATCGAAGCGATCAACGCTTCGGGCCGCTGGCCAGGAGAAGTCTTGACCGAGGTCGGCGAAGCCGGCCCTTTCTGGGAGGCCGAACCCGAGCACCAGGACTACCTGCAGAAGCACCCCAATGGGTACTCGTGCCATTTCATCCGGCCCGACTGGGTACTACCGGGCCGCTGACCGAGATCTCGCGATAGGAGAGACATGAAACATCCCGACGGAATGATCGGCTTGACCGCGACCGACGCCGACACCGACCTCCCGGCTGTCTCCTCGGACGCAGCGGAAGACTTCGTCATCACGGAGAACGTCGAGTCAGAGCTGTACGAAGCGACCGTGGACGGCAAGCTCGCTGCAGGCCTGCTCTACAGCAGAACCGGCGACCGGGTGCTCCTCCTCGCAACCTCGGTGTTCCCGGAGTTCCGTGGAAAGGGAGTCGCTGCGCGGCTCCTCGGGGGCGCCCTGGACAGTCTCCGCAAGGACAACATGACCGCGACGGTCTCATGTCCCTTCGCCGCCGCGTACATCCGCGCTCATCCGGAGTATGCCGACATCGTCGACGCGCGATTCCCCGGCAACCCCCACGGACACCACCACTGAGCATCATGAGTACAAGAGGAGAACTCGCATGGCAACCGTCGAACTGACCGAAGACAACTTCGAGGTCACGATCAATCAGAACGACATCGTCCTCGTCGACTTCTGGGCGGACTGGTGCGCACCATGCCACCAGTTTGCGCCGGTCTTCGAGAAGTCATCGTTAGACAATCCGGACGTCGTCCACGCGAAGCTCGACACGGAGTCGGAGCAGCGCATCACCGCGGCCGCCCAGATCACCGCGATTCCGACTCTGCTCGCCTTCCGTGAGGGGTTACTCGTCTTCAGCCAGGCGGGGGCCCTACCGCCCACTGCCTTGGCTGAAGTCGTAGAGAACGTCAGAGGACTCGATATGGACGAGGTCAGAAAGGGCCTCGACTCCGATGGTGACTCGTCCAAGGACGATCGCTGATGTCCACCTTGCATGAACCGCGCCCATACATGGACAAGGCCGTCCCTGAAGCATGGGAAGCCGCTTCTACGTTCGCGACCGCTGTGTCTGAGGCCGCGTCGCAACGTGGGCTCACTCCCGCGGAGAGCGAGTTGGTCAAGGTTCGGGCGTCACAGCTGAACGGATGCGTCTTCTGCCTTGATCTGCATTCACGGCAGGCGAGGCGCGCAGGAGTCAATCAGCAAGTACTCGACGTCTTGCCCGCCTGGCGCGAGTCGACTCTGTTCAGCGATCGAGAGCGAGCCTTGCTCGCGATCGCTGAAGCAGCCACCCGACTCCCGCTCGACGCCGCCGTGAATGCCGAGCTCGCGCAGGCCCGAAACACCCTCGCCGAGGAGGAGTTCGCGGCCGCGGAGTGGGTCGCCGCAGCCATCAATATGTTCAATCGGGTCTCCATCCTCAGCGAACACCGCGTGCGGCCACGCGACTCGGAGGGCAAGCTGAGCTGACAGCGTGCCATGCGCAGCGTGGCCGCTACGCCAGAGGACGCGTTCGAGGCCGCACATGACTTGCCACCCGCTGCGCCCCTCAGGTTCACGCGCCCCTACGCAGCGGTTCGGGCACCAGGCGATATCGCGGCCATAGAGATGGTGCGCACGGTTCCATCAAGCCGTACCGTATTTCGGCACGCGAAGATACTCAACGTCGTCGAAGGCTCTTGCGCCCTCGAGACTGCTGAGAGCGTGCACGTCCTGCGTCCTGGCATGTCTCTTGCCCTCGGCACCGGCAAATGGTGCCGCGTGCGCCCATCACCGTCCGTACGCATCTGGGCCATCTACGCCGACGAACGGTTCTGGCGCACCCAGATGGCATGGTTCCTTCCCGACGCAGAGCGAGTGGTCGCAGGAATGCACCCCCTCGAGTGGGACGGCCGCGCGATCGTCCTTGCACCGGGTATCGCTGCCCTGCGGCAGGTCGAGCCGCTATGGCGACAGATGAGCATCCTGCGTAGCGGGACCCATTCGCCCGAAGTCGTCGCGACTCACACTCTCGAGCTTCTCGCACGATGGATGAGGCTGATACTGCCAACTTTCCTTGATGAAGCATCGGACACCCCCACAACACCGTGGACGCCCATCAATGGACGACTGACCGACACCGGATCTATCGGCTACATCGGTCGAGCAATCCAGTTGCTTCGCGGGCGGATCGCAGAGCCGTGGACCGTTGGAGCACTCTCACGAGAACTCTCACTTTCACGAACCCACCTGACCCGCATGTTCGTACAGCACGCCGGCGCCGCCCCAATGCGCCTACTCACTGAACTCCGGCTCACCGAGTTCGCGCGGCTCATCGAAGAAACAGACATCTCCGTGATGCGTGCCGCGAGCGAAGTCGGGTGGAGCGACCCGCGCGTCGCATCCCACTGGTTCCACCGTCGCTACGGCATCACGCCGACACAATACCGACGCACACCACACACGGTTCCTGATCATCGACAAGGCAAGGCTGTCGCTGTCAATGACTCAGCTCTGTGAGGCGATGGCATCGTCCCAACGAACTTGCCCATCAGGTTCGCAGAGAATGCGACGGTCACCTCGGCTTCCCTTACCGCTACTCGCCGCATGAACCGTGACTCTCGACGAATGACCCAAGTTCGTCACGTGCATCTCGACGGATACGCCGCAGGTCAGTAGACCGGACCAGACATGTCGGGTTCGCTGTGGAGCCTGATGGTCGGCACTCCGTCTGCTATCCGTCCTCGCTCCGTTAATCCTCCCGACGCAGCTCATGGCCGCAAGGCGTTCCGCGTCTTGCGGGAGTCCCTGGGAAGGAGTAGCGCATGGCTATAGAGGGGATACGAGGCGAAGCTCGCGAGGCCTGCAACAGGTTCGCGAAGGTCATGACCAACTTATGCCCCCGGCGGTCGGCCGATGCTGCGGGCCGCGAGTTCGCTGCGGCATGTCCACTGGCAGAGGTGGTGTTGGTCGAGCGTGAGCGAAGAGCAACGCTCATGCCAGACGCGCCGCCCGAGTGCACAGGATCGGTTCCTGACCGCGCCGAGGGTTTGGGGTCGCGTTCACACACCTATTGGTCACCTCGTCCTAAGGAGTTGACCTCATGAGAGAACCTTCATCTGAACCACTTCCGGACTTCACCACCGGCGAAGGGCTCCGTGTCCTGCTGGAGCAGCTCACCGCCGAGCATCTCTGGCGCACACACCCCGCCGCCCGCGCGTTGATGCAGTATGCGCAGGAGAAGTACCTTCCGCTCGCACGGTCCTGGCACCGCGACCCCGCCGATGCCGCGTACGAGGCGTTCATGGCGATGCGGACGCCGGCGATCCGCCGTGCCGCGGACCCGTGGGCGGCGATCACCCGCGCTGTGGAGCTCGGCATCGCGGCCGAGGTGCACGCCGAACGTCTGCTCACCTCGACGGACAAGGCCCGCAGGCCCGATCAGCGTCCCGACGAGTACCCGATGCGGGCCGGCCACTACGAGACATTCTTCTACCATGTGCTCGCCGCCGCGAGCCCGCCGGCCTCACCGACCGTCGCCGTGGAACGGGTAGTGCGGTCCGCGTCGGTGTTCCTGGTGAGCACAGGCTGGCATCCCCGCACCATCGAGACCGCGGTGGAATATATCTGCCACCGGCTGACGACTCTGGCGAGCACCCAATCCGGGATCGACGTGCTCCGCAAAGACGACGCGATGCGGCAACGGCTCGGGTTCTCCGCTCGCGATTGGAGCGGGCTGTTGCGTTTGCTGCTCGGGCCGCGGTCGAAGAAGGAAGCCACCGGTGCCGATCCGGCACGTCTGGGGATCTTTGCGCGGCTGCTGCTCGGTGACCGTACCGAGGATCTTCTTGCTGATCATCAGCTTGCCGCTGTTTCCCGCAAGTTCACGAGAGGGGCGGCCGCATGAACGCGAGGGTGCCCGCAGATGGGCAGCCGGTGGCGCAGTTCCCGATCGACGACATCGTCCTGGGTCGCTCCTTCCGGCGTGAGCTGGGTGATCTGAGCGATCTGACCGCGTCGATCCAAACCCTCGGGCTGCTGTGCCCGATCGTGATCACCTCCGACGGGGTCCTCATCTCCGGCAGGCGCCGCCTGGAAGCGATGCGGCAGCTCGGGCATGCGACCGTCCCGGTGTGGATCGCATCTGAGGTGTCCGACAAGCTGCGCACGCTGCTGGCGATCCAGGACGACAATCTGCTCCACAAGCATTTCACCACGACGGAGAAGGCGGCCCTGTACGCGGAGTACAAGACGCTCCTGGCCGAGGAGAACGCCCGCCGTCAGGCCGCGACTCGGTTCGGCGCCGCCGCCCTCCCGGGCTCGGACGACGGCGAGGCCGACGACAGCGACCCGGAGGAGAAGGAAGTGATGATCGTCGCGACCTATCAGGGTAGCGACAGCGGCCGTTGGGATTCACAACCACCGGCGAAGCGGAAGTCCCGCGTGCAGGCCGCGACCGCGGTGACCGGCCGGGACTCCTCCCAACAGCTCGAGCAGGTCCTCGCGCTGGAACGGCTGGCAACCAACGAGGACGAAGACGAACGAGTCCGGCGGGCAGCCGCCGAAGCGGTCGTGGAGATCAACGGCGACGCGAAGGTCCACGGCCGCTACCACGAGGTCATCGCCCTGCGCGGGGTGTGCTGGCTGGAGAAGACCGCGGTGAACGAGTCCGCGACTGCCGCCGTCCGGGAAGCCGCCGACGACGAGCTCCGCGCGGTGCGGCAGATCGACCGACCGGTGGAACGATCCCGGGCGGTCGCCGCTGCCATCGCCCGTGTCCGCAAGCTCGCCCTCACGCCAACTTCCACTGCGGCAACCGAGGAGGACGGCGAATCGGGTGCGGAGGATGAGGGGATGTCCGCGGACGGGGTCCGGGGCCGCTACCACGCCCGCCGGCTGGTCGACATCCTCGCGAAAGCGGAGGGGTGGTGGGAGATCAACGACGCCACGCTCGTCGGCCAGTACGCCACCGACGAGCAGTGGGAGGCGATCACCAGCCACCGTAAACAGGCGACCGCGTTCCTCGACACCGCCGCCGATGCACGCCGCACCACCACCAGGACGGGCCTGGTGCCGTGAGATGACCGGCCGGGTGGGGTCAGACGCCCGCACCTACATGGCACACACCGTTGACGGATCTGCTGTGAAAGGACGCCCCCTGCCATGTCGACCGATTTCGCCGATGCGGCCCCGCGCAAGCGGGGCCGCGCCCTGTTGATCGCCGGTATCTCCGGAACGATCATCCTTCTCGTCCTGGTCGGCCTGGGCGTGTACGGACTGATCGCCCGCCCGCACGAGAACACGCCTGCCCCGGCCCCGACCGCCTCCGAACAGCGGCCACCGGCTTCGACGCCCTCCGGACCATCTGACCTGATGCCGCTGCCGCGCACGAACGACCCGATCCGGTACGCACGCGCCGTCGCCGTATCCCTCTTCACGTGGGACACGGCATCCGGGCTCGGGCCCGCCGACTACGGGCAGGTCGTGCTCTCCGACGCCGATCCCACCGGAACCGAGACCCCCGGTCTTGCCTCCGACATCGCCGGCTACTTCCCGGCGTCCGACGCCTGGCGGCAGCTCACCGGGCACGCCACTACCCAGCACCTCACCATCGAGACTGCGGTCGTGCCCGACGCCTGGGCCGACGCGGTCGCGCAGGACCGGTCGGGCACGATCGTGGACGGGATGATCGCGGTCACCATCGACGCCACCCGGTATCGCACCGGCACAGTCTCCGGGCAGGAAGCAACCAGTGAACACCCGGTGTCGTTCACCGTGTTCCTCGCATGTGAGCCCACGTTCGACGACTGTCACACGTTGCGGCTGTCCGAGCTCGACAACCCGCTGCGCTGACCCCCGGGGGCTGTCGTGCTGAAGAAGATCCTCGTCGTGCTGGCGATCCTCGCCCTGTGCGTAGGACCGGCGACCGCGCTCGTCGGCGTCGGGGTGCTGATGAACCCCGCCGCGAACGCGAGCTGCGGCCCCGGGTCGTCGCTGACCGTGGGGCCGATCCCGGACGAGCTGGAAGTGACCACGCGGGACGGTGAGACGTTCACGCTGAACAAGAAGCAACTCACGCACGCCGCGACCATCATCACCGTCGGCGGGCAGACCGACGGCGTCGATGTCCGCGGGGTCACGATCGCGCTCATGGCCGCTCTCACCGAGTCGGTGCTACGGCAACTGTCGAACACCGGCGTTTACCCCGAATCCGGGGACTACCCGAACGACGGCAACGGCAGCGACAACGATTCCCTCGGGTTGTTCCAGATGCGACCGCAGGCCGGGTGGGGCACCGTCGCCGAGCTGATGGACACCACCTACCAGGCCCGCGCGTTCTACGGCGGTCCGTCGGGGCCGAACTTCCCCTCCCCACGGGGGATGCTCGACATCCCCGGCTGGCAGAGCATGGACATGGGCGAGGTCGCCCAGGCGGTCGAGGTCAGCGCGTTCCCGGAGCGATATCAGAACTACCAGCCCGTCGCCGAAGCGATCCTCGCCGCCCTCACCGTGCCGGCACCCTCCGGCACCGGCGGGGGCACCGGGTCGGTACCGGAAACCAGCCGCATCCTGTTCCCGCTGCCCGAGGGGACGTGGACGAAGACCAGCGACTGGGGGTATCGGTCCGACCCGTTCACCGGCGAGACCACCTACCACGCAGGCACCGACTATGCCGCCGCCGACGGCACCCCGATCTACGCGGCCGCTGACGGGCGGGTCGTGTGGTCGGAGTTCAACGGCGGCTACGGCGGCCTCATCATCATCGAGCACACCGTGCAAGGCGAAGCCGTCCGCTCCGTGTACGCGCATATGTGGGAACACGGCATCCACGTCCGAGAAGGACAGACCGTCACCGCCGGCACTCACATCGGCGATGTCGGCTCCTCCGGCCGCTCCACCGGCGCGCACCTGCACTTCGAGATCCGGCCTGGCTCCACCGGCACCGAATCGATCGACGCCGACCAGTGGCTTATCGACCACGGCGCCGCCGAACCGGACGGCACCAGCACCCCCGGCCCCGGCTGCGCACCCGCCGGCACTACTACGCCAGCGGCAGAGTTCACCGGCGACGGCACCGAGATGGTCGATGACCCGACCGGCACCAGCGGGCAGATCACCGCCCGCACCGCGCACATGGTCGTCCAGACCCGCAACGCGTTCGCCGACACCGGGTGGGCGTGCTACTCACCACGACCAGGGACACGGTCGGATCATCCTCTCGGGCGGGCGTGCGATGTCACCGTCGGCAATCAGATCGGCCACTACCCAACCAGCGAGCAGGTCGCCTACGGGTGGCAGGTCACCGAATGGCTTCAAGCCAACGCCGAGCCCCTCGGGATCTCCTACCTCATCTGGCAAGGCACGATCTGGTCGCCCGCGCAGGCGGACGAGGGGTGGCGGCACTATACCGGCGGCGGCATGCACGACCCCGGCGACGTCACCGGCGGCCACTTCGACCACATCCACATCTCCGTGAAAGACGGGTGAGCATTCATGCCGCATCCCCACGTCCCGACGAAGCCCGTGCTGTCCGGGAGTGTGTTCCCCGATTTCGGAGCCGTCGGCGGATCGAACGAGCTCGAGAGCATCATCGGTGCGCTGCTGACCGTCGTGTTGATCCTCGCCGTCCTCATGCTCATCGTGTGCGCGATCATGTGGGCGATCGGCTCCGCGAACGGCCACCACCAGGTCGCCACGAAAGCCCGCATCGGCGTGTGGACGGCGCTCGGTGCTGCCGCCCTTGCCGGGGCCGGGGTCGCATGGATGAACTGGCTCATCACGATCGGCGGGCAGCTCTAACCCGGGTCGGGAGGCGAGAGCTCAGGGGCGGGGCGGTGGAGGAGACGAGGCTCCACCGCCCCGCTTTCTGCCGTGCGGGGTCCGGTGTGCGCACCTGTGCGATACCCGGCCGGCGCCTGGCCGGGTATCCGCCTGGTTCATGAAGGAGCACCCGTGTCCGCCGTTCTCGATCTCACCACCACCGTCTTGCCCCACGTGGCCGCTCTGGCCCCGATGGAGGTCGACATCGACCCCAACAGTTCGGGGCTGCCCGGCATCGCGCAGCTGCGCACCATCGTCGGCGCCGTGATGACGATCGGCCTGATCCTCAGCGTCCTGGCGTTGATCATCTCGGCGATCATCTGGGGTTTCGGCGCGAACAGCAGCAACCCGCATCTGGCCGGGCGGGGAAAGATCGGCGTCCTCGTCTCCTGCGGTGCCGCGATCATCTGCGGCGCGTCGGTGACGCTCATCAACTTCTTCTGGAACGTCGGCCAGGCGGTCTGAACGGCCTCCTCCACCACCGCCCCGCCCCGGAAGGAGGCCCGTCATGGCACTGTGCGACGTCCCGGTCATCTCGAACGTGTGCGATGCCGTCGGAGAAGGGGCCGCGACGCTCGTCGCGGCCCCGTTCGACTGGCTCGCCCAAGCAATGGGACAAGCTGCCGCCTGGTTGTTCGAGGGCGTCTGGTACGTCTTCGACACCACCACCCTCGTCGACGTCCAGTCCCCGGAATATGTCGGCGTCTACAACATCCTCTTCGGCGTCGCCGTGCTGATCATGCTCGTCTTCTTCTGCCTGCAGCTGATCACCGGCCTCATCCGTCGCGACCCGACCGCCCTCTCTCGGGCGGCGCTCGGACTGGGCAAGAGCGTGCTCGGGTCGTTCCTCATCATCACGCTCACCGCGACGCTGCTGGAGATCACCGACCAGTTGACCATCGGCATCATCCAAGCCACCGGGAACTCGATGGAAGCGATGGGCGACAAGATCGCCCTGCTCGCCGCGGGGCTCACTGCGATCAACCTCACCGCCCCCGGTGTCGGGGCGATCATCACCATCTTCTTCGCCGGGCTCGCGATCACCGCAGCGGCGATCGTGTGGTTCTCGCTCCTGATCCGCAAAGCACTGCTGCTCGTCGCGATCGTGCTCGGTCCGATCGCGATCAGCGGCGCGAGCTGGGATGTCACCCGCGGCTGGTTCGGGAAATGGGTGTCGTTCGTGATCGCCTTGATCCTGTCCAAGCTCGTCCTCGTCGTGGTGTTCCTCGTCGCGATCACCCAGGTGTCCCAGCCGATCGACTTCGATCTGGCATCCATCGCCGACCCCATCGCTGGGATAGTGCTCATGTTCGTCGCCGCGTTCGCGCCCTACATGGTCTATAAGTTCATCTCGTTCATCGGGTTCGACATGTATCACGCGATGAGTGCGGAGCAAGAGGCCAAGCAGTCGATGAACCGGCCCGTGCCATCCCCGTCTAAGCCCGCCGGCGACGGCCCGCAGAAAGTCCTCGACGGGAAAGGCCAAGGCGACGGGCCACCGCCCGGCAACAGTGGTGGGGGCGGTGGTACGCCGCCCCCGGACGGCGGGAGCGGGGCGACGGCTGCCGGTACCGGCGGAGCCGGAGGCGGTGCTGCGGCTGGTGGCGGCGCCGCTGGCGGTGCGGCTGGTGGTGCAGCGGGTGGCGGCGGGGCTGCTGCAGGTGGCGGTACTGCTGCAGGAGGTGCGGCCGCGGCCGGACCCGCCGCGGTCGCAGTCATCGCGGCGGCGGCCGTCAAGGAAGCCGCCACGGCCGGCCCGAAGCTCGGCGGCGCGATCGGCGGTGCCGCAGAGACCCAGGCAGCTGCCGCTGGCCAGGACAGCGCCCCGCCCCCTTCCGGGAACGCGGCACCGCCCTCGGATCCATCGGCGCCGCAGGCACCGCCATCGAGCCCGCCGCCCGCATCGTCTGGTCCGTCGTCGACGCCGCCACCGAAGGACCCGCCGCCGCCGAATAGGGCGCCCGAGGGGAAGGACTGACCCGTGACGAAACACCAGAGCACGAAAGACGACTACCCGCTCACACCGGTGAAGTTCTCCCGCCTCACCAGGCGGGGACTGATCCTGGTCCTGTCGCTGTCCCAGGTGATCGCGCTCGCGATCGCCGGGCTGGCGTTCATCGGGTCGCTGTACGCCGGCGGCGGGATGATCCTCGCCTACACGGCTCCGATCTGGGTGACCTGCCTGGCGATCACCTGGGTCCCGATCGCGGGCCGGAAGGCGGTCGAGTGGCTGCCGGTCGGGGCGCATTGGCTGTGGCGGGTCAGCGTGACGCAGACGATCTACCGGATGCGGGTCGTCAAGCCGCGTCCAGCCGGCACCCTCGCCCTCCCAGGCGATATGGCATCGCTGCGTCAATACGAAGACCCCGTCACCGGGGCGGTCATGGTGCACCATCCTCACGCGGCGACACTGACCGCGCTGCTCGAGGTCACCCACCCTGCGTTCGTGCTGCTGGACCCGGGCGAGCAGGAACGCCGGGTCTCCGGGTGGGGTCGTGTGCTGGCGACCTGCTGCCGCTCCGGACGCATCGCCCGTCTCCAGATCCTCGAACGCACGCTCCCGGATTCCGGGACGGGTCTTGCGCAGTGGTGGGCGGAGCACGGCAACCCGGGGGACGAGTCATGGACGTCGCGCACCTACGCGGAGCTGATCAATCGCGCAGGCCCGGCCGGTGAACGGCACGCGACGACGATCTCCCTCGCTCTGGATATGAAGACCGCCGCCCGCCCGATCCGCACCGCCGGCGGCGGGATGAAGGGCGCCGCGGCGGTGCTGCGGCAGGAGATGAGCACTCTCACCGCGGCGTTGCATTCCGCGGACCTGAAGGCTACGGATTGGCTCACCCCGGGGCAGCTCGCGGTGATCCTGCGCTCCGCCTACGATCCTGCGATCGCGGCGACGCTGGAGCGCTCCGGGAACCTCGGACAGGACCTCGCCACCGCAGGTCCCGTGGCCGTGGAGGAGACGTGGGAGGGGCTGCGCTCGGACAGCGCGCACCATGCGGTGCTGTGGGTGAGCGAGTGGCCGCGGTCACTGGTGTATCCGGGGTTCCTGTCCCCGGTGCTCCTGGCATCCGGGGTGCGGCGGTCGTTCTCACTGCTGTGCACTCCGATCCGGTCCGATCAGGCCGCCCGCGACATCCGCAAGAAGAAGGTCGAATACATCTCGGACGCCGCGCAACGCCAGAAGATCGGGCAGGTCGAGGACGCCCAGCAGACCGCCGAGTACCAGGACGTGCTGCAGCAGGAAGCCGACCTCACCAGCGGGCACGGCATCCTCCGATACACCGGGCTGATCGCCGTCAGCGCCCCGAATCCGGACGAGCTGGAGGCGGCGGTGTCGAAGATCGAGCAGGCCGCCATCCAAGCGTCCTGCGAAACGCGGCGGCTGGTCGGTCAGCAAGCCCAAGCGTTCACCGCGGCTGCGCTGCCCCTGGCGCGCACCGTCTGACTCCTGGGGCGCCGGTCCCGTACCTCCTTCCTGCGTCCGCCCGCCCGGGCGGGCGCAGGAAGGAGTCGTGCTGTGAGCACCCCGAAACGTCGCGTGTACTCGACGGTGCTGATCGGGCCGGAGTCCGAGCACCGCAAGCAGCGCCGAGCCCGGCGCAAGGCCGCCGCCGCAGTCCACGCGAAGGACATCACTGCCCGCAAAGTCGAAGCCCGTGCGCGACGCGATGCTGAACAGGCCGAGCGCCGCGCCACGACCTATCTGCCTGCCTCGGGCGAGCCCGGGCACGCGGCGTTGCGCACCCATCGGGGGCTGCGTTTGCCCTCCCATCAGGACACCAGCGCCGCTCTCGCTGGGGCGTACCCGTTCCTCGCTGAAGGTGGCCTCGGGCCCGAAGGCGTTTTCGTCGGACAGGACATGTACTCCGGCGGGTCGTTCGTGTACGACCCGTGGGAGCTGTACAAGCGCGGTGTCATCACCGCGCCGAACATCGTTCTGGCCGGCATCGTCGGCTCGGGGAAGTCGTCGCTGGCGAAGTCGCTGTACACGCGGTCGATTCCGTTCGGGCGTCGCGTCTACGTCCCCGGAGACCCGAAAGGTGAGCACACGCCAGTCGCCCAAGCTGTCGGAGGCAAGGCGATCGTCCTCGGTCATGGTCTGAGGAACCGGCTGAACCCGCTCGACGAAGGTCACCGCCCGTCAGGTGTGACGGACATCGAATGGACTACGCAGGTCGCCTCCCGCCGCCGGGAACTCATCGGGGCGCTGGCCGAGACCGTCCTCGAGCGGTCGCTGTCACCGCTTGAGCACACGTCGATCGATGTCGCCCTCTCCGCGGTCGTCGCCAGCAACGACGTCCCGATCCTCCCGATGGTCGTCGACCGCATCCTCACCCCGGACCGTGCTGGTGACGTCGACCAGCGGCTCGCCGAAGACGGACGGCTCGTCGGTCACGCACTGAGGCGCCTGGTCGCCGGAGATCTGCAGGGGCTGTTCGATGGTCCCTCTACGGTCGTGTTCGACCCGTCCCTGCCGATGATTTCGCTGGATCTGTCCCGGGTGGCGGAGAACTCCACCCTCATCTCGGTACTGATGACGTGCTCGTCGGCGTGGATGGAATCGGCCCTTCTGGACCCCGAAGGCGGGCAGCGGTGGGTGATTTACGACGAAGCGTGGCGTCTCATGTCGCATCCCGCTCTGCTCAAGCGGATGGACGCGCAGTGGAGGTTGGCGAGGCATTACGGAATCGCGAACATGTTGATCTTCCACAAGCTGACCGACCTCGACAACGTCGGCGACAGCGGGTCCGCAATGCGCGCCCTCGCCTCGTCGCTGCTGGCAAACGCGGAGACGCGGATCATCTACCGGCAGGAAGCCGACCAGCTCGGCACCACCGCGACCACGCTCGGCCTCACCGGCACCGAACAGTCCCTTCTCCCGGGCCTGGGCACGGGGCAGGGACTGTGGCGGATCAAGGAACGATCCTTCGTCGTGCAACACCAGCTGCACCCGGACGAGCTGTCGACGTTCGATACGACCACGCGGATGATCGGGCGGCAAAAATGAGCGAACATGCACCCTCACGCCGATCCCGACGCAACCGTGCGACGACGGGCGACGCCGAGGGGGATCTCGTGGTGCCGATCGTACTCCCACACCTCGTCGTCCGGGTAGACGCGAACGATCAGATCAGCGTCACCCTCGACGGCGCACGCGTCACCGGGGAGCCGATCGGCAGGCACGCCCTCGGTGGGCTGATCGAAGAGGTCCTGCGCCGCAGGAAAGCACCGCTTCGGGTGGAGATCATCGAACACGACGGCACCACCTACACCGACGTCCTCACCCCGCCCGCACCGATAGCCGCACCCGCCGCCGCACCGGAGACCGAAGCATCAGCGCGTAGGGGCGAGATGCCGGTGCTGTATGAGGCGACCGGAGACGGATACGTGCCTGGAGAGGACGTCGCCCTCGCTGTCGTCATCCGGCATTCCTCTGCCGACGGGCACGGGCATGTGCGGCACCTGATCGAGGAACGCGAGCTCGCAACGGGCGGCGAGGTGCTGCTGTTCGGCCGCATCTCCGGCACCGCTCACGTCGTCGGGGACCTGGGATGAACCCGCATCAGCCCTCCCAGGTGCTCGCGAACCTGGGCCTTGCGGCCCTGGCGGGATTCGCCGTCCTGGCCGGGCTACTCCGCGCCGCCGGAAGTGCCGCCGCATTCCTCACCGGCCTTCCGCAACCCGCTGGCGGGCCCTCCACGGGGCTCGGCGTGCTGCTCACCCCGGCGGCCCCGGGAGAGGCGATCGGCGCGCCGGGCCTGAGCCCGGTCGTGTACTGGCTGGTCCTCGCCATCGCACTCGCGATCCTCGGGGTCATCGCGTGGTGGGCGTGGCGGGTCATCGCGCGCGGGAAGGAGACCCGTGCGCAGGACCCGCGCCTGCTCCAAGGCATCGCCACTGCACGCGATGTCGCCAAGGCCGCAGGGACGAAAGCCCTCACGAAACGGGCAGGCACGTTCCGGCCCTCGCTGGAGGACCCGGCCCCTGAGGACGTCGGATACCTCCTCGGTCGGTCGAAAGGGCAGGAGGTGTGGGCGACCGTGGAGGACTCCATCTTGCTGATCGGGCCGCCCCGGTCGGGCAAAGGGTTGCACGTCGTGATCAACGCGATCCTCGACGCCCCCGGCGCCGTCATCACGACCTCCACCCGGCCCGACAACCTCACCGCGACGCTGAAGGCCCGACAGCGTGTAGGGCCGGTCGCGGTGTTCGATCCGCAGCATCTCGCTGAAGGACTCCCCACGGGTATGAAGTGGTCCCCAGTCCGCGGATGCGAGGACCCCCTGACAGCGATGATCCGCGCCACCGGGCTCGCCACGGCCACGAACTTCGGCTCCGTGTCCGGCGGTGACTTCTGGCAGGGAAAGACCGCTGCCGCGATCCAAGGGCTCCTCCACGCCGCTGCGCTGGACGGGCGAGACGCCGCCACCTTGTACCAGTGGGCGCTGAACCCAGCCGCCGCCGCGGACGCGGTGCGCGTCCTGCAGTCCAACCCGCACGCAGCGCAAGGCTGGGCGGACTCTCTGGATGCGATGCTGCAATCAGACCCCAAGACGCGCGATTCGATCTGGCAAGGCGTCTCCCTCGCGTTCAGCGCGTTAGCCGACCCGCGAGTGCTGGCGGCGGTGACACCGGGGCCGCGAGACCGGTTCGACCCGGAGACGTTCATCCGGGACCGCGGCACCCTCTACCTGCTCGCCACCGGTGCGGGGGCCGGGGCGTCCTCGGCGCTGGTGGCCGCGTTCATCGAAGACCTCGTGGAGACTGCCCGGAAGATCGCCGCCACCTCACCAGGCACCCGGCTGGACCCGCCGATGCTCCTCGCCCTCGACGAGATCGGCAACCTCGCCCCGCTGCCGTCACTGCCGACGCTGATGGCCGAAGGCGGTGGCACGGGGATCACCACCCTGCCGGTGCTGCAGTCCCTCGCCCAGGCGCGGGAGAAGTGGGGGGAGAACAACGCCAACGCGCTGTGGGACGCATCGATCGTGAAAGTCATCCTCGGCGGCGCATCGAACTCGCGGGACTTGCAGGACCTGTCGGCGCTGATCGGGGAAAGGGACGAGATCACCGATTCCGTCACCATCGGGGAGCAAGGACACCGCTCCGCGCAACGCTCGATCCGCCGGGTGGCGATCATGCCTCCGGACGTGATCCGCACGCTGCCGTTCGGGATCGGGGTCGTGATGCTCCGAACCGCCCGCCCCATCATCACGGACCTGCGCGCCTGGCCTGCCCGCAAGGACGCCACGCAGCTGAAGACGGATCGGAAGGAGATCGAGGCGCTCCTGCACACGTCCTGAAGCCGGTTCTGTCCGTCGTCTGGGGTCTGACCCGCGCACCTGTCTGGTGCCTCCCACTCAACCGCGGGGGCACCAGACAGCTCATTGTTATCAGGAAGGACCTCAGCTCTCATGGCTATCAAGACGTCGCAGGCGATCAACGGCTTCATCTCCGCCGATCCCCGCCTCACCTTCTCCGAATCCGGGCAGGCACGCTTCTACGCCCGCGTCGGCATCAACCACTACGAGCCCCAGCAGGACGGATCCTTCCGCAAGCTCGACCCGACCTACCACGACCTGATCCAGTTCGGGAAGTCCGCCGAGATGTCCGCGGACAGGTACGTCAAGGGCGACGACATCGTCGCACAGGGTTACACCCGCGAGTACACGCGCGACGTCAACGGCGAAGAGCGAACCGACGAGCAGTTCGTCGCCAAGCGCATCGCCCCCGACCCAAACATCACCGACTTCACGATCGACCGCCGCCCTGCTGCCGAACGCCAGGCCGAGCGCGAAGCCGACCGCGACGTCACACGCGAGGCCGAGCGTGAGGAGCCCGACCGAGCAGCCCAACTCGGCTCGCCCACCCCCACGACCACGCGGGAGGCCGAAGCGCCCGCGATGGAAGCCGTCGCTCGATAACCCCCACCGGAGGACAGTGACGTGGCCGATAACGACCCGACCCAGAATCCCGAACTGGGCGACCCGGACGTGGACTTCGAGCCCGAGTCCGACGAACCAGACATCGAGGAACTCGACGAAGACGAGGGCGACGAGCTCGACGAGGGCGAGAGACGGGACGGCAGCCAGGCGGGCACGGGCGGGAGCGATGATCTCCCGCCCGTGCCTCGCCCGATCAACTGGCGCACCCTGTCCTCGGACGACGCTGAGCACGAATGGCTCGACCTCAACGAATGGGTCAACTGGCTGCGACACGAGTTCGCGCTGCCCGCACAGATCGTGCCACCGATGTGGCACCGCCACCGTGAACTCGTGTGGGAGCTGTCCGCGCTCTACACCCGGTGGCTGGGCTGCTACGACCCCGAACAAGACGCCGCCGGCCCCATCTCATTCATGACCGACTTCGCCGCCGCCCGGACCCGGCTACGCGAATGGGTGCAGATCGCCGGCACACGCCTCGACCGCGACCGCCCCTCCCGGCAAACCGTCTGGCCCGGCGAAGACCCCATCCCGGCAGGTGAGGAGACCCCCATCACAGACCGCGACGAGGACTTCGTGGACTTCGTCGTCGAAGACGTCACCCGGCGCGCGGAAGCGGAAGCTGCGTTCCTGCGGGACGAGCCGTTGCCGGTCTGAGTTGACGGTGAACCGCAACAAGTGGGGGGGGGGGGGGGGGGGGGGGGGGCCTCTTCGGGCCCGCCCCACTCTTGGTCTTGCGCTTACTTCGCTGAAGGGATCTCGATGAGCAGCTTCTCGCGGAGTTCGTCCGGGTCGACGCGGATCAGCCGGCCGACCCGGTAGCCGTGCACGGTGCCATCCGAGATCCGGCGGCGCAGCGTCTTGATCGACACTCCGTAGGTGTCGGCGGCGACGGCCAGCGAGATCAGCTTGAGCGCTGGGGACTGTGAACGATCGTGAACGGCCATGGTGGTGCCTCCCTTGTTGATGAAATCTTTCTCCTGATAGGTGTCCATGACTGTCCCACGGCGACTCTCATGCCGTCCTGGCCGCGTTGATCCGCTCCTGAACGCGATCGCTCATACGGTCCGCGAGCTCACGATCGCGGGCCATCGTGGCGTGCTGGTAGCGGAGGACGACACGGATATCGGCGTGGCCGCCACGGCGCATCAGCTCTGCGAGTGTTGCGCCCTCCTGGGCGAAGATCGTCAGCCCCGTGTGACGGAGATCGTGGAACCGGAATCGCGGCCGGAGGTCAGCGACACCATCTCGAGCATCCGCCCACACGTATCCCCATCGGGTGTTCGACAGCGGGACGCTGCCACGGATGTTGGTGGGGATCAGTGGCGCTTTGGCCTCGGCCGCGACGTTGTCCCGCAGATGATCTTTGAGGCGGTCGATCATGAGCTTCGGGATGCTGAGCGTCCGCCTACCGGCGTCGCTCTTGAGCCTCTCCGAGTAGTCGCCGGTGTTCGCGTTCAGTTGCCGACGCACATGCAAGGTCGCGGTGCCGTCGTCGTGCCACTCGATGTCCCTGCGCTGCAAGCCCAGGCACTCCCCCCGCCGCAGCTGGCACCACGCCGCGAAGAGCACCATGATCGCCCAGTGCCCCGGTGTTGCCTCATACAAAGCCTCGACCTGCTCGGGACTCGCGACGTCTTCGTCCTCGTCGTGATCGGCGTCGTGCCGCACGGGCTCCTGCTTCGGAATGGAGATGTTCGGCGCAGCGGGGATAACTCCTTCTCGAGCTGCCTGGCGGAGGATCATCATGAGGACGATCAGCACCGGTCGCGTGATGCCGTTGAACTTCGATCTCGGATTCAGTGGCGAGGGAATCGCGTCGAGACGATCGGTCATCTGCCGGATACGGGCCTCGTCGATCTGCCGGATCGGGGTGTCTTCGAACTCTGGGATGAGGTACCCGTCGACCTTGCTCTTGTAAGAGCGGACGGTGGCGATTGCACGTTTCCTGCCACTGCGGTTCGGCTCCGCGCGGATGAACGCCACCCAGCGTTCCGCGTACTCGGAGAAGCCGATGGACCGTGCTTTCTCTGCCTCCGCTGTGGCACGGCGTCGAGCGGCGATCACCGAGGGCGGCTCCCACTGCTGACGGGCAATCGTCGTGTGAACACCGGCGAGCCACGCGCGGGCATCGGTCTTCGTCAGGAACGTCAGCGGCTTGTCGTCCTCCGTCCGGGCGGTGTACATCTCGCCGTCGGGTGCGGGGTAGCGAGCCTGCCACCGGCCAGAGGGGAGCTTACGAAGGCTCCCCCAGCTCTCACGCCTGACTGCTGCTGGTTCCCGGGTCTTCGTCGCGCTCATCGTGTCCTCCGCTGGTCTCGAGCGGACTCACGCGAACCGTCGTGCCACTGCGTGCCACTAGAGGTCATGCCCTCCCAAAAGTGGCTTTCTATCAGGGTTTTCTCGCGGGCTACGAGGCGCCCTATGGCACGCTGTGGCACGAGGTCGGTGGCACGCCGGGACCGAATTTCGGTCGGCGGACCACCCCGCTCTCTTCTGGAAGGTGCGGGCGTGCCACCCGCGTGCCATACCCAACGACTACTGACGTTCATATCCGTCCTCCTCTGTTCTTCGGAAGGAGGCACGAAAAGAGGCCCGGATCTGCAGAAACCTGCAGATCCGGGCCTCCCGGTCGACTCTTGTCAGAGTCTGTCTAGAACGTGGTCTTCAGAACTTTCAGAACTCCCGGTTGTGGTGTCAGGCGGGGAGTTTGGAGCCCAGGACGTCCAATTTCTCGATCGTCGGCTCGCTGAACAGCTTGCCGGTCTGCTCGCCGAGAGCGGCAGCGACTGCACCGGACAGGTGCGCGTCGCGGCCGGCGTCATCCGGGAACACGTCGAAGATCCCGAATGAGGACGGGCCGAGACGGATCGCGAACCACGCGATGGTGGCCGGTTCCTCCTCGACGAGCCCTCGCCCAATGCCGAGAAATTCCTGGACCTCGTCTTCCTTGCCTGGCAGGGCCTCCAGCCTGACAAGCAGACCCTTCGTCACGCTCATGACGTCACCTCTTCCTGGGTCGAATTGCTCGCAAATTTCGCCACGACCGTATCGCAGAACGCAGGCAGGTCTTCGGGTGATCGGCTGGTGATCAGGTTCCCGTCGACCACGACATCCTGGTCAATGACCTCCGCACCGGCGTTGCGCAGATCCGTGCGGATGCTCGGGAAGGACGTCAAGGTGCGACCTCCGACCACGCCAGCCTCGATCAACGTCCATGGCCCGTGACAGATCGCCGCCACGGGCTTGCCACTCTCGACGAAGTCGCGGACGAAGGAAACGGCGTCCTTGTCGACCCGGAGCTGGTCGGGGTTCACCGTGCCGCCGGGAAGCAGCAGGGCGTCGTAATCGCCCGCCGAGGCGTCGGTGACCAACCCGTCGACGGTGAACGTGCCCGCTTCATCCAGGTCGTTCTTACGGGCCTTGATCTCGCCGTCGTGGATCGAGAGGACCTCGGTCTGAGCGCCGGCCCGATCCAGTGCTTCGCGGGGTTGCTCGAGCTCAACGCGTTCTACTCCGTCGGCGGCGAGGATCGCGACCCTCTTGCCCTGAAGATCTGCTGCCATCTCAGTTTTCCTTCTTTCCGTTTGACATGCCGGGCTTGATGAGAGCCTTGGTCCAACCCTTGGACCTGGCGTCGAAGTTCCTGTAGGCATCGGCGGCTTGGTCCAGCGAGATTTCCTGAGAGACGATCCAGGAAGGGGTTGCCTTGCCGGCCGCGAAGGAGGTCGGCCCCTCGTACACCACTGCTTTCATGTCTATTCCGATCCGACTGTGTCGCTCGATGTCTTTCTGGCAAGGCCTCTCCGACGCCGACTCCATAGACAGCGAACGCCCCCCCGGACCTACGTGTCAAGGGGCTCGCCTCGAGTAGTGCGTCGTGGGTAGCGGAACGATGCGCCGACTTTTTCGGCGATCACGAGGCGGCTCCGCCGTAGACGATCGGGACGACGGTCGGCCGGTGCACGGCCGCCGCCCTCGGCGCTCGAAATGTGTCGGTAGGCCATTCCGAGAAGCCGCATGTCCCAGAGTGCGCATCCGAGAGGATTCCCTGCCGGCTGCGCCACCCTCTCGTCATGTATGTCGACTCTCAGCTCATGAGTGCGCGCAGCCCGGGTGCCATGCTTGAGCACGACCGCCGACCTCGCCCGAAAGGCCCGTCGTGCGCCCGATCGTCATCACCGAGTTCATCAGCCTCGACGGCATCGTCGAAGCCCCCGGCGGGGGCAACCACGAGCACGCGGGCTGGACGTTCGAGGACGTCGAGTTCGACCCCGCCGCCTACGAGATCAAGGGCCGCGAACAACAGGACGCCGCAGCGCTCCTGCTCGGCCGCGTCGACCGTTACACCCTCCTCACGTTCCCCGTCATCCTCGGCGGCGGCAAGCGGCTGTTCGCCGATGACGGCATCAAGACGCGCCTGACGCTCGTGGAGAGCCAGCAGTTCGCCAACGGCATCAACCTCGCGGTGTTCGACGTGGCACGCCGACCCCTCTTCCGCCCACCGGCCCGGCGGCGCATACCTGACGATGGGCGCACCCCCCACCGCCCGCCATCGTCGTCTGCGGCCGTCGCCCGCCAGCTTTCCCCGGCAGCTCTTCGAACCGAGGCGGCACGCCCGCGTCATACCGAAAAACAGCCCCCTGTCCGCCCCCACTTAACGGCCCTAAGGGAAAAAATGACCCAAAGGGTGAAGCTGTTCATCCGAAAGGCGCGCTACCTTTACGTGAGCTACGACACAGGAGGTGGTCAGCATGGCGTCATTCACACCAGGCGTCGATCGGTGGTTGCGTCACGTGGGCGCGTCCATCATCGCGGCGGGCGCCCTCTTCAGCGCCCCCTTCGTCCTGTGGGCTCTCGCGTACAAGACGTACATCTACGCCGAAACCGGGCACTGGTACGCCTGGGGCGCGCCGACTCAGATCGGCGTGTGCAACCGGATCATCTCCTACGCGCTCGTCGTGCTCAGCGTCATCGGCATCACCTTCCTCGGCGCCGGGCACGTCATGGCTCTTGTGCGCCAACGGAGCGCCGCAGCCCCCCGGGGCCACTCGCCGATCATCGGCGCCACACGCCGCTGACGGCGTCGCTCACAGCCGCACCGCTTCTCTCGCGTCGCCGCCGACCGCGTCAGGATGACGCCCTGCGCCGATGACTCAGGCATGACGCGTCGCGCGAGTCACGAATGACGCACGCCGTCGCCGTCCAGCACGACGGCGTAGCCCTCGCGATACGTCGGGAAGTCGAACGCGAACCCCGTGCGCCGCAGTCGCGAGTTGTCGAGTCGACGGCTCGCACTCCACTCCCCGCGCCACGACGGGTCGGCGTTGGCATCCAGGCGTTCGGCCAGGTACGTGGCAACCTCACCCGCCGACGCGGGCGCGTCATCGGTGACGAGATACAGCGCGTCGGGCTGCGCCGTCATCGTCAGCAGGTGCGTGATCGCGCGCGCCAGATCGTCACGATGCACGCGATGCGTCGTCCGTGACGGATCGCCGACGTCGCCCTCGCTCACCCGGTTGACGAACCATTCGCGACCCGGCCCGTAGATGCCGCTCGGGCGCACGACGATGCCCCGCGTCGACGCGGGAAGCGCTGCGAGAAAAAGCTGTTCGGCCTCGGCGAGCACACGGGCCGTCGGCGTCTGCGGAGCGGGCGGCGTGTTCTCGTCGACGAGACCGCCGGACGCGCAGACCGCCGTCGACGACACGAACAGGGCCCGCTCGGGCGCCCAACCCAGCGCGGCGATCGCCGCGAGCGCAGTACCCGTGGCCTCGACGAACGTCGCCCGATAGGCCTCCTCGTCGCGCGCGTCGGGCGTGAGGCAGACGACAACGCGTTGCGGCCCACGCGCCCAGCCGCCGCGCTTCGTCAACGGTTCGAGCGCCGCGCGCACCGCGTCGACGCCCGCGCCGAGGTCGCAGGAGACGCCCGTCAGCGGCTCGGACACGCGATCAGCGTGACGCCGCAGCGCGACGACGTCATCGCCCGCGCGCGCCAGGTCGAACCCGATCTGCGTGCCCAGATCGCCGGCGCCGAACAAGAGAGAAGTAGCCATGCCCCCATCCTGCCCGTCTCGGCCCCGACGATCTGCGTGCAAGTGCACCCGGGTGCATCGGGACGCAGATGGGGTGGCCCAACTCAAACACCTCCTGCGCCCAAATGCACCCGGGTGCATTTGGGCGCAGGAGGGGAGGGGCTATCCCCAGCCCGTCGCGACGGCCATGACGGCCGACGCGCCCAGCCGCGCGGCCTGCGTCACCGGCCATCGCCGAAGCTGCCAGCGGCCCAGGCCTCCGTCGGCGTTCAGCACCCGGGCGAGCGTCACTGCGTCGATGATGGCGTCACTCGCCCCGCGCGCGAGGTTGGGCAGAGCCCCATGCGCCGCGTCACCGATGACGACGAAGCGGCCCTGCACATAGCGACGCATCGGCGGGGCGACCCACAACCGCGCCGCGACGGTCGTGTCGTCGGCTGCGGCCAGCGCTGCCCGGACGGTGGGTGCCGCACCCGCGAAACGTCGTCTCGCCTCGTCGACGACCGCCATGACGTCGAGCTGCTCCGGCACGTACGCCCCACGCATCACGCCGACCCCGTGATCGGACGTGCCGCCCTGCGCCGACGCCATCGCGTGCGCGGTGAACCAATACCTGCCACCGCTCACCGGAGCGTCGCCGAAAAGCCTTCCCGCACCCCAGAACTCACGTGCAAGCGGGTTCGCTCCGTCGAGACCCTCGAGCGCGGGCGCGATACCGCGCAACGTCACCCAGGGCGTCGCACGTCGTTCGGCACGCCGAGGGTCGACGATGCCCCTCACCCGCGAGCGCACGCCGTCAGCACCGACGACGACGTCGGCGTCCAGTTCGCGAGGATCGTCGACGCGATGCGCGACGGGCGCGGGCGCCACCGCCCGCAACGCCACCATGAGATCCTCACGCCGAACCTGCGCGACGGGCGGCGCGGGGGCCCGCAACAGCCGTCGCCCCGTCATCGTGTGCAGGTCGACTCGCTCGCACCTGCGAACTACTCCGACTCCAGATGACACACCGACTCCGCGGGCCCTACCGGGCGCAGCGCCGCTCACACCGTGACCGCCGCCCAGCTGCACCCCCAGCTCTGCAAGCGCGCGCAGAGCGTCAGGCCACAACCCGAGGGCCGCGCCCGTCCGACGATCGGGTTGCGCCTCATGGACGGTGACGTCGAAACGCGCCGGGTCGAGCGCCGCCGCCAACGTCAGTCCTGCGACTCCACCGCCGACGACGGCCACGCGACGAACCACCATGTCTCCCAGCGTAGGACCCGGCACGTGTCGAGGGACGGGGATCACACCCACCTGGACGCAACCCATAGATTCTCCATGCGTCTGCCCCTACGACATCCCCGCCGAAAGGAACACCGATGCGTTTCACTCGCACCACCACCGCCACCGTCGCGGCCCTGTCGCTCACCGCTCTCACGGCGTGCGGCTCGGACTCGTCCAACTCCGCCTCCTCCGCGACGAGCGCCGCCTCCGGCGCAGCCGCGAGCGCGACGTCCTCCGCCTCCGGCGACGCCAGCTCCAACTCCAGCGCCAGCGGCTCGGGGGAAGCATCATCGTCCGCGTCGTCCTCGTCGAGCGCCAAGCCGATCGACTGCCCGACCGAGAACACGCGCAAGTTCGCCAAGACGCGCTTCGCGACGGACATCGGCCTGACGGCCGGCACATTCCACCGCTACCTGTGGAAGCCCTACAAGGCCGGCACGTTCCAGAAGGGCGCCGACGGCCGCACGAAGGCCCTGATCAAGGGTGGCGCGACCGCCGCACTCGACCTCAAGCTGCTCGACAACGCCGTCAAGAACGCCCAGGCCAACCCGACGCTGTGCAAGACGATCGCGCAGCCGCTCGGCACCGCCGTCGAGAGCGTCAAGAACATGAAGGGCGACCTCACCTCGGGCAACTTCGCCTCGATCATGGCCGCCAACACGGCGCTGTCACAGATCATGTCCGGCTCGCAGCAGCAGGGCATCAAGATCGACGAGACGACGGACGAGTCGAAGCAGAACGAAGGCTGACCTCCCCCGTCCACGCGAGACCCCGCTGCACCGGCGTACCTGGTGCGGCGGGGTCCCGTGTCTTCGGATGCCGGCACCCTCAGTCGCTTCCACCGAACCGCGGCGCGGGAGCGGGCATCGTCACGCCGTCGACGTCGACGAACGCCTCGCGCCCCACGGCATGCGGGTGATGCGGTGCTTCCCAGGGTGTGAGGACGGGCGTGACGCACGCATCGGTGCCGTCGAACAGCTGCGCCCACTCGTCACGCGTCTTCGTCGCGAACGTCGCCGTCAGCACCTCACGCCAGCGCGACCATCCCGTGACGTCGGTCTGCGCGGGCATCGTCGTGGCGTCGAGGCCGAGCCCGTCGACGAGGGCCGCGAAGAACTGTGGTTCGAGCGCTCCGACGGCGACGTGCCGGCCGTCCGCACACGTGTACGTGTCGTAGAACGGTGCGCCGCCGTCGAGCAGGTTCGTGCCGGGTTCGCCGCTCCACAACCCCACGGCGTGCAGGCCGCGCAGGAACGTCGAGTACAGCGACGCGCCGTCGACCATCGCGACGTCGAGCACCTGCCCCCGACCCGTCGTCGCCCGTGCGACGAGGGCCGCGAGGACGCCATTGGCAAGCAGCATGCCACCACCGGCGAAGTCGGCGAGCACGTTCGTCGGCGGATTCGGACGCTCACCGGGTCGCGCGAGCGGGTGCAGCATCCCCGACAACGCGAGGTAGTTGATGTCGTGCCCCGCCGTCTGCGCGAGCGGGCCGTGCTGCCCCCACCCCGTCATGCGCACGTAGACGAGTCGCGGGTTGAGAGCGAGCAGGTCGTCGGGGCCAACGCCGAGGCGCTCGGCGACCCCGGGACGGTAGGCCTCGACGAAAACGTCTGCGCCCGAGGAGAGTTCGCGGACGGCGGCGAGTCCGTCAGACGTCTTGAGGTCGGCCACGATCGTCGTCTTGCCCCGGTCGAGCGCCGCCGTCGGAACGTCGAGCGCACCCGAACCTGGACGTTCGACGCGGGTCACGTGAGCGCCGAGATCGGCGAGCATCATGCAGCCGAACGGTGCGGGCGCCAGGCTGGCGAGTTCGACGACCGTCACTGCCTCGAGGGGTTTCATGGCTTCTCCTGACCTTTGCGGGTGACGCCATCATCGCGCGCCGCAGGAGGCGCACGCGCAGTTCGGCGACCACTCGATGCGATCGGCCTCTAAGGTTCCATCGGGTCGGAATGTTCCCGTCCCACGATTCGAGGAGACACTCAGCCCGTGAGCACCGCTTCCCCCACGTCGCCCTCCCCCGCGCAGGACGCCCCCGACCTGCGCGACACCCACGACGTCCCCCGCACCCTCGACGAGGGCCACGCGCCGCGCAACCTCGGCCTGCTCGACCAGCTCGGCATGTGGGCGAACCTCGGCATGAGCCTGCTCGCGTTCGCGGGCGCGCTCGTCGTCCTGCAGCCGTTGGGCGCGCCGGGCATGGGCGTCGGCGCGGCGCTCAGCGCACTCGTCGTCGGGACGCTCGTCGGCACAGCCGGCGTCTCTGCGATGGCGCTCGCGTCGTCGCAGCAGGGGCAGCCGGCGATGGTGATGCTGCGCGGCCTGTTCGGTGGGCGCCTGTCGTACGTGCCGAGCGTGCTCAACATGGTGCAGCTCGTCGGCTGGGGAACGTTCGAGATGGTGACGACGGCGTTCGCCATCAAGACGCTCTGGGACGTGCCGAGCTGGCCCGTCATCGGCGTCATCGGGCTCGTGACGATCACGCTGGCGATCTACCCGCTGCACTGGGTCAAGGTGCTGCGCAAGTACGTGACGGTGGCGGTGATCGTCGTGCTCGTCTATCTCGCAACGCAATTGGCGGCGCGTGACCTGCCCGCCTACCACGGCCACGGCTGGGACGGCTGGATGATCGCCGTCGACGCGATCATCGGGCTGTGCGTGTCGTGGGTGCCCGTCGCGGGCGACTACGCGCGCCACTCGACGTCGCACCGCGCCGCCGTCATCGGCAGCTATGTCGGGTATAGCGTCACGCAGATCGCGGTGTACTGCATCGGCATGGTGGCGCTCGTCATCGCCGGTGGTGACGGTGACAAGGTGTTCTCGATCTTCCTCGGCATCACCGGCGGCACACTGTGTTTCTGGGTGCTGACGCTGCGCGAGATCGACGCGTGCTTCGTCGACGTGTACTCGCCGACCGTGTCGGCGCAGAACATGCTGCCGCGCGTCGATCGTCGCCTCATCTCGACGGCGCTCGGCCTCATCTCGATGGTGCTCGCGTGGAGCATCGACATCTACGGTTTCGCGACGTTCCTCTCACTCATCGGCTCGGTTTTCGCGCCCCTGCTCGGGGGGTTCCTCGTCGACTACTACGCGTTCGGCGGGCGTCGGCGCTGGAACACGTCGGTCGACGCCCCGGGTCGCCCACTGATGCTGTTGCCGTGGCTCGCCGGGTTCGCGATGTACCAGCTCATCTCCCCGGGCGAACTCGGCTGGTGGTCACGGATGTGGCACGACATCGCGGGCACCCTTCACTTCACGGCACCGAGCTGGATGAGCGCGAGCCTGACGTCGTTCCTCACCGCGGTCGTGCTGACAACCGTCATCGACGGGGTGACGCGACGCGGTGCTGAGGCGAACACGACGGTTCAGGGCGTGTCCCGTTGAACGCCGCCGCCTGGGCGCTGCTCGCGTCCGCGCCGCGTGAGCGTTCCGGACATTGAGGGCCGAAACCCTGCAGTGCGGCGTTTCGGCCCTCAAGGCCGAGAGCGGATGGACGCGCGACGTGTCAGTAGACGGTCGATGCCCCAGAACGCGAGCGCCAGCAAGAGGCCGAACAGCAGGATGACGACGAGCGTCACGGCCACCGAGCCGTACCCGTGCGCGTGCACGTTGACGAATGGGTACGGGTAGGCGTCGACGACGGCGCCGCGCACGAGCATGTAGACGATCCACACGCCGGGGATGGCGAAGCATGACGCGGCGGTGCGCCGATCGATGCGGCCGCGCGGGCCCCAGACGAGCCACACGATGACGGTGACGAGCGGCACGGCGATGTGCTGCCACGGGTTCGTCACGAGGTCCCAACCGGTCGGGTGCGACCCCGGCGCGAGCAGCAGCGCGTAGACGATGGCCGTCACGGTGATCATGATGAGCGCGTCGAGGCGGACGACGCGCCGCCACCGCGTGTCGGCGTGGGGCGCCACCGCGACGAGGGTGCAACTGATGGCGACGATGACGTTCGACCAGACCGTGAAGTAGCTGAGCGTGTCGAACAACCGCGAGAGCGCTCCTGCGAAACCGCCGGGATGCACGCCGTACTCGTGCGGAGCGGGCGTCACGTGCGCGTACTGATCGGTCGCCGACAGCACGCAGACGAGGACGAACCCGATCCAGGCGAGCGCAGCGTTGAAGGCGAACGCCGCACGGGCGCCGGGTCGAAGCGTCATCGGATCAGGGTGCCACAGGTCCGCGATCGAGATGCGCGGGCCCGGGGCGCCCGCTGTCAGGCCCCGGGGCTCGGCGAAGCAGGTTGCGCCCGTCGGGGATTCGACCAGCGTGAACAGCTCAGAGCTTGACCATCGGCATCGGGTTGAGACGCTTGTGCTCCTTCAGCCCCATGACGAACCCGCGCCCGAGCATGAGGTGCATGCCGTTGTCGGGAAACCGCTTCAGCATGGCGCGGTAGTCGTCACGGCTGACGTGCGGCGGAAGCGGCAGACGGTAGACGTCCGTCGCGTCGGCACGTCGCATCGCCTCGACGAGGGGGTGCGGGGTGCGCGCCGGTCGGACGCGGTGGTGCTCGTCGATCATCGCGGTGACGAGCGCGGCGACACCCTCGTGGCCGGTTCGCGAGAGCTCCTGCGCCGCAAGGCTTTCCGGCCGGGCAGGTAGTCCCACGTGTGCTCGAACCAGATCGCCGCGTCGTGGTAGTACGAGGCGACGGCGACCGGCTCGACCCACTCGGGGCGCATGTCGACCTGCCCCATGACGAGCGCGGCGACGCGGCCAGTGGCCACTCAGACGTGCGGCATGCGGCGTCCAACGCACTGTGTCCAACTGGCGGGGTCCAAGTGACGCGACCCGACGGGCGGCCTGCAACGGGCGCCGCGCGGCGTACGGACAGTCCGAGCCCGAGTGCTGCCAACTACCCCGTCATGATCGGATGGAGCCATGCCTCGCCCCAGCATTCCTCGCGACACGCCGTTCCTCGCGCACTCCGTCTCCTGGACGGGTGGGGAGCCGCATCTCGTCATCGCGAGCCCCCTCGAGACCGAGCGACGAACACTGAACCTGGTCGGTGAGCGTCTCGCGTTCCACGTCGACCCGACGGGGCGATTCTGCACCGGCGTGTTCATCGCCAAGGGGTCGAGCGGCGGCCGTCATGAGCCCTGCGACGGCGCGCGTCTCGCCACCACGGGCCGTCAGTGCGAGCGGTGTGCGAGTCGCGACGAGTCGCGCTTCATGCACCACGCGCATCGCGGCGGCCATGTACCGGAGGCGCTCGGTCGCTACCTGGCGCAACCTCACTGGCTCTACATCGCGACGTTCGCGGACGGCGCGCACAAGGTCGGTACAGCGTCCGATGCGCGCAAGCGAGTTCGTCTCGACGAGCAAGGCGCGGTGCGGGCCACGTACGTCGCACGCACGGACGACGGGCTCGCCGTTCGAGTTCTCGAGGACGCCGTCACCGAGCACGTCGGTGTGCCCCAGACGCGTCACAAGACGAGCAAGGCCGCCGCTCTCACCCGGGCGCTGCCCGAAACGGCGCTCGATGTCGCGCACGTCGACTGCGTCGCCGCCGTCGAGGCGCACCTGCGAACGCGCGGCCTCTGCGCGCGCTCGATGCCCCACGAGGCGTGGCAACCCCCGGCGCTGCACGCGGCGTTCTTCGACGCCGGCCGTGGCATCCACCCCGTCTACGCCCACCCCGTCACCGGCGGATCCCACTGCCTGACGCCCGTCAGCCTCGTCGGATCGGTCGCGCTGGTTCAGGTCAACGCTGCGGCCGAAGCCGAAGCCGAAGCCGAAGGCGCGGCCGGGGATGCGGCGGATTCGCTCATGCTCGTCGACCTCGACGCACTGGGCGGGCGCCGCGTCACGTTCGACGACGCCGCTCGCTCGCCGGAATCCGTCGCGCAGCACAGTCTGTTCTGACGGGGTGCCGGGGGCTGACAGATGCGCGGTCGCAGGGCCCACGTACGTCTCAGGGCGCGTCGCGCACCTCGCCCATGCTCTGTTCTCCTGCCATGAGCAACATCGACGTCACCACCAGGCAGCCCCCATGCGCCAGAGGCACCTGCACGCAGGTGCATCTGAGCCGACGAGATCGTGCATCGCGATCGGACCTCATGCACCGTGGCTCACGCTTCCCCGCGCTCTCGCCGACCTTCTATCGCCGCCCTCTCTCCCACTCCGTCCCACCACCAGGAGGCCCCGTGAACACCGACTACGAACTGCTCTATTCCGCACCGGATCTCGAGACCTACCTCGAGCTGCGACGAATCAGCGGCCTCACACCCCGCACCGCCGAACAGGGCGCGCCGGCCCTGACGAACTCGTGGGCATGGGTGACGGTTCGTCATCGCGCGAGCGGCGACGTCGTCGCGATGGGCCGCGTCATCGGTGACGGCGGGTGGTACTTCATGGTCGCCGACATGGCCACCTCGCCGGAGCATCAGCGTCAGGGCCTCGGGCGGGCGATCCTCACTCGGTTGCTCGCGCGCATAGAACACGACGCGCCGCCCGGTGCCTATGTGACGCTCATGGCCGACGCGCCGGGCCGGCCGTTGTACGAGAGCCTCGGCTTCGTCGAGACTGCGCCCCGCAGCGTCGGAATGCGTCTTGAGCGTCGGCGTCCTCAGCCGTCGGACAACTCATCAACCTGACGCACCCGTCGACGTGACGCAGCCCCGCCCGTCCTCAACTGCTGGTCACACCGCCTCGTCCGGCGGCTGATAGCGCCTGCCGAGCAGCATCCGCACGACGAGGCCCAGAATGCCTGCGATGAACGCGATCATGATGACCGAGAAGAACACCCCGGGCAGCTCCCCGCCTTCACGATGCGCGGCGACACCCGTCATCACGCTGATCGCGGCGAACAGCAGCGTCGTCAGAGCACCGATGAGCATGAGGTCCTCGCGAACCAGCCGTTCGAAGTGTCGCAGCCGTTGCGGCGTCTGCAGCCAGTACTCCTTGTTCGGCGCGTTGATGCCTTGCGGCCAGCGCAGGACGAGCGACGTCACGAGGCGCAGCACGACGCCGATGGCGATCGGGCCGACGACGAACGAGACGAGCGCCCCGGCGCGGCTCGACCAGTCGTCGGGTTTCGAGCCGTCCCAGTGCGTCGGGACGCGTTCGGGCAGGGTCGAATAGACGACGAGAACAGTGACGAGCCAGACGGCCACGGCCCCACCGACGATCGCGCGCACGCCCCGGCTCATCGGTTCGGTCGGCAGCTGACGCGCCTGACGGGCCGTCTCGCGCAGTTGCTCGGGGTCGGGAAAGCCGGTGTCCCAGCGGGAGGTCTGCGTCACCACCTCACGCTATGCCACGCCCGGCACCTCTGGGGGAGACGGGCGCATCGACCCCGGCGCAATCCGTCCGGCGCATGGCCGGGTCGCCCTTCCCCCTGCCCACGGACGAAGGATCCGCGCGCACCTGAAAGACTGCGACGACCCGTCATGCCGTCGCGAAGGAGCATCGATGTCCGCTCTACGGGAACTAATGCAGCCGAGCCGCCTCACCGAGGTCGTCGACATCGGCGCGAACCCCCTGGTCGACACCCCGCCCTATCTGCCGATGCTGCGCGACGGTCTGTGCCGCGTCACCGGATTCGAGCCGCAACCCGACGCCCTCGCGCGTCTCGAGCGCGCCGCCGGGCCGCACGAGCGCTACCTGCCTGCGGCCATCGGTGACGGCGAGCGTCACACCCTGCACGTGTGCGCCGAATCGGGATTCACGAGCCTGTTCGAACCGGACGCCCCGCAACTCGCCCTGCTCACCGACTTCCCGCGGCTCGCCGAGGTCGTCGACCGCGTCGACGTCGACACGACCCGCCTCGACGACATCACCGAGATCGAGTTGCTCGACCACCTCAAGATCGACGTGCAGGGCGCCGAGCTGATGATCTTCCGAAACGGCCGCGAGCGCCTGCGCACGGCGACGAGCATCCAGCTCGAGGTGAACTTTCACCGTCTCTACGTCGATCAGCCGACGTTCGCCGATGTCGACGTCGAGCTGCGCGCGCAGGGATTCGTGCCACAGGCGTTCGTCGCGACGAAGACCTGGCCGCTCGCGCCGGTGCAGTGGGCTGGTCGCGACGCGCCGACCGACGAGGCGCACGCACGTCAGCTCGTCGAGGCCGACATGCTCTACGTGCGCGATCTCGCCCGCCTCGACGACGCCGAGACCGTCGACGACGAGGCACTCAAGCACCTCGCGCTCGTCATGCATCACGTGTACGACCAGCACGGCGTCGCGCTGCTCGCTCTGCGCGAACTCATCCGTCGCGGAGCGCTCGACCCGTCAGCCGAGGCTGCCTACCGCAGCCACCCGGTCTGACGCGCGGAGCGCCGCCACCCGGACGACGCCATCCGGCCGCCCGTCAAGCCCGCCGTCACACCCGTCAGGCGGGCAGGTTGCGCATGCGGGTGAGCCAGTCGGCGACGAGGGCGCTGACGAGGTCGGGGCGCTCGAAGTGAACGTTGTGGCCGGCGCCGTCGAGTGTCGCGAACGTGGCGCGCGGGTAGTGCTCAAGGTGGCGCAGCGCGTCGCGGTAGCCGACGAGGTGGTCCTGGCCGCCGGTGAGGATGAGCGTCGGTTTCTCGAAGGGCGCCTCGTCCTCGGGCTGCTCGCCCAGCTCGTAGTTCTCCGTCAGCTTCTTCTTCGCGTCCTTGTCAGCCAGTTCGGCTCCGGGCGCGGCGAACTCGAGGAAGTGACGGGCTGTGTCGTCGCTCTGCACCACGGCGACGGCCGTGTAGTCGTCGGCCTTGTCCCCGACCTGGGCGACGGCGTCGTCATCGCGTCGCAGCACCGTCTGCTCCGGCGTCTTACGGGCATCGGAGTCCGCGACGAGCACCGCCGCAAGCAGGCCCAACCCGAGCACCTGCTCGCGACGGCGGTGCGCGACAGCGCGGGCGACCATCCCGCCGAACGAGTCACCGAGGATGGCGAACGGTGCGTCACCGATCTGCTCGTCGACGAACGCAAGCACACGCTCGACGATGTCGTCGGTGCTCGCTGCGTCACCGATCGGGGTGCTGCCGAAGCCCGGCAGATCGGGATAGAGACGACGCCAGCCCGTCGTCGCGACGTCCTCGCGCGCCGCACCCGCGGTGAAGGCCGTTTCCAACGGCAGCACGAGCCGGTGGTCGGCGTCGAAGCCGTGAAGCAGCACGATGGGGGTACCGGAGCCGTGTTCGACGAAGTTCATGCCACGAGCCTAGAGACCCGGGGCTCCGGCGAACAGCGAACAGCCAACAGCCAACAGCCAACAGCCAACAGCGAAAGACCATGCCGCACAGGACGAATGACACCTCGCCCCGACGGGTCCGCGCGATATGTTGATCTGACGATGGATCTGCAGACGAACGACATCCTCACGGCCGAGGTGGGCCGGCGTATCTTCGACGCCGTCCTCACCCTCGACGAGGATGCGCTGCGCGCCGAGTTCGCTCGCGCTCGCGACGAGCACGGCGTCGATGCCCTCGTCGCCGACGTCCTCGTGCCCGCGCTGCACCACATCGGCGTCATGTGGTCGGCCGGCGAACTCAGCGTCATGCACGAGCACCACGCGTCGAACATCGTCCGCTCCGTCGTCTCGGAGTTCAGAGGCGAGGCGGTTCGCACCGAGTCAGAGCGCGACGCGCGCCCCCGCGTCGTCCTGACGTGCCCGCCCGGCGAACTGCACGACCTGCCCAACCACCTGTTCTCGTCGATGCTCGTCGAACGTGGCTGGGCGCCGCTCGTGCTCGGCGCCAACACCCCGTGGGCCGCGACCAGCGCCGCCGTGCGCGCCACCAGCGCGCGGGCATGCGTCATCTCGGGGATGAAGGCGACGTCGTTCGCGGCCCGCCGTTCGGAGCTGACGGTCATGGCGCGGTCGACACCCGTCTACGTCGCCGGCCCCGGCGCGACCCTCGCGGGCGTGCCCGGCGTCGTCGCTCTCGGGGACGACTGGCGCGAGGCCGCCGACGTCGTGACGGGCCGACTCGCTCCGCCTCTCGTCGACCCGGCGCAGATACCTCGCTCGGCCTGAACGCACCCGATGGCGTGTGAGGGTCGACACATCATCGTCCCGGCCGATCCACCGGCCGGCGGCGGCGCAGCGCCCCTCGGACCCTCAGCTTCCTGAGGGGTTGCGCCAAGGCGGCTTCCAACCTCGCCATCCCCTCAACGCCTTACGCGCACAAGCCGTTACGTCGTCTCACGACGTGGTCACCTGGCGTCGAAACCCCTCCTTCGCAACCCGCGACAGCGACGAATCGACAGTCGATCTTTTGTCAATCTGCTTGATTTGCAGCCAGATTGCTGTTTGGTGCCGGGTCGAGACCTCCCATAGCATCGCGAGAAACGTCAGACAACCGACCCACGTGTGAAAGGGGCAAACCACATGTTCGGACCGGACAGTGTTCGTCGACGATGGTCTGTCGACGAGGTGACGGTGACGCACCCTGACGTCATCAAGCGCGCCATCGGCGCCGCCGCGATCGGCAACATCACCGAGTGGTACGACTTCGGTGTCTACAGCTACATGGCGGTCACGATCGGTGACGTCATCATGCCGCTCGAGGGCTCCGCCGCGACGCTCATGACGTACGCGCTCATGGCCGTCGCCTTCCTCTTCCGCCCGCTCGGCGGCATCATCCTCGGCCCGCTGTCCGACCGCATCGGTCGCAACAAGGTCCTCGCGATGACGATGATCATGATGGCCGGCGCGACCGTCGCCATCGGCCTCATCCCGGACTACGCGCACGCCGGCGTCTGGGCCTGCGTCCTGCTGTTCCTGTGCCGCGTCCTGCAGGGCTTCTCGACCGGCGGCGAGTACGGCAACGCGATGACGTTCATCGCCGAATACGCGCCCGACAAGAAGCGCGGCTTCCTCGGCAGCCTCCTCGAGGTCGGCACGTTCACCGGATACCTGCTCGGTGCCGGCATGTCGGCCCTCGTCATGGCGCTGTGCACGACCGATCAGCTGCACTCATGGGGTTGGCGCCTGCCGTTCTTCCTCGCCCTGCCGCTCGGCTTCATCGGCGTCTACCTGCGTTCGAAGCTCGGCGACACCCCTGCGTTCGAGGCCCTCGAGGCCGAGTCGGAGCAGCGCGAGAAGGACAACAAGGTCTCGCTCAAGGACACGTTCAAGATGTGGCCCGCCATGCTCGTCTGCGGCGGCCTCGTCATCGCGTGGAACGTCACGAACTACATGCTGACGGCGTACATGCCGAGCTTCCTGTCGACGGTCACCCACCACGAGGGCGGCCAGGGCATCAGCGACAACATGAACAACGTCTCGCAGATCATCGTCATGGCGGTCTGCCTCGCGATCATCCCGCTCATCGGTCTGGCCTCCGACCGCATCGGGCGCAAGACGATCGTGCGCATCGGCTCCGTCATGCTGATCGTGCTGGCGTTCCCGTCGCTCATGCTCATCACGCGCAACACCGAGGGCTCCGTCATCGCGGGTCTCATCATCATGGGCCTGTCGCTCATCTGCTTCAGCGCCACGATGCCGTCGACGCTGCCGTCGCTGTTCCCGACGGCCGTGCGCGCCGGTGCGCTGTCGATCGCGTTCAACATCTTCATCTCCGCGTTCTGCGGCACGACGGCTCTCTACACGGGCGCTCTCGTCGACGCGACCGGCAACCTCATGTGGCCCGCGTACATCCTCATCATCGCGGGCGTCATCGGCCTCGTCTCGGTGCACTTCCTGCCCGAGTCGAACGGCCGACCGCTGTGGGGTTCGGCCCCGTCGGTCGAGCACGACCACGAGGCGCACGGCGTCGTCAAGGATCTGCACGCCCAGGCCGACCAGCTCAAGGCCGCCGGCGTCCGTGAGGACGCTCCGTACGAGGAGGCCGACGAGGTGCTCGCCAAGAGCTGAGCTGCGCACCTCGTCGCATGCCGAGCGGGCCGCCCCTCCCACGTGGAGGGGCGGCCCGCTTCGTATGTGCGGGGCTGGACTGACGGGCTGAACGACAGGTGCCCGCCGCGCGTCGCTCGCGTCCGTCGATCGTCTCGAACGCGTGTCGCGAATGCCCGGCTCGTCGAGGACGCTGCGGTCGCCCGCCGGAGCGGTGCGTCAGACTGAATGGCATGCCCTAGGCGGATTCAACTGGTCGTCGCAACACCTTGACGTGGAAGGTGTTGGCGATGGCAGCGAACGACAGGGACCAGAGCA
>NZ_JBXASS010000022.1:0-35868 GCF_058809565.1 Dermacoccus sp. MPR-E5
GCCCCATCGCCGCCACAACACCCGAAATCACCCAACTCAACCCCACGTGACTCCAATCAGGTTGACAGCTTCCGGTGACCGGAAATCGCAGATGTGGACGAAGATCGCGAATGTGGCCAGGAATCGCAGATGGTCACGGCATGCGGGTGGGGGAGGCGGGGTCGTTGGCGGCGTTGCCCTCTGTCACGTTCGGGGCCGTCTCCTTCTGGAACCACACGACGGGCAGCACACAGATCGCGACGACGGCGATCATCGCGCCGGGCGCGGGCGCCCAACCCGTCGAGTCGATGAGCTTCTGCCCGACGAGCGGCGCGAACCCGCCGAAGATGGCGGTCGCCGTCGTGAATCCGAGCGCCATGCCCGACATGCGGGCCTTCGACTTGAACTGCTCCGCGATGGCCGACGCGGCCACGGCGCTCCACCCGCCCGCGACGGCGGCGAGCACGAGGGCGCCCGCGAGCGCCGCGCCCGTCGAGCCGTTCGCCATGAGCTGGAACATCGTCAGCGACGTCACGGCCGCGAGCACCCCGAAGATGAGCAGGATGGGACGGCGGCCGAACCGGTCGGCGGCGAGGCCCGCCAGCGGCGTCACGAGGATGACGGCGATCGCCGCCGCGGTACCGAGCCACAGGGCGTCGGACTCGCTGAACTTGCCTGCGGACTGCAGGAACGTCGGCGCGTAGCCGATGCCGACGTAGTACGTGATCGACCCGAGCGCGGAGATGGCGAAACCACGCCACACCGCGGCGGGCTCGGTCTTGAGCACCTCGACGAGCGGGTTCTTCGACTTGTCCGCTTCGGGTTCCTCCTCGAACACGGGCGACTCCTCCATGCGTGAGCGCATGAACAGGGTTGTCGCAGCCATAGCCGCGCCGATGAAGAACGGCACGCGCCAGCCCCAGGAATCGAGGTCGTCACCGATGAAGTACGACGTCGTCAGCGCCGAGAGGCCGACCGCCAGGAGGCCGCCGATCTCGCTCGCCGCGGAGGCCAGCGACGTGACGAAGCCGCGGCGGTGCGGTTCGGAGCCCTCGACGAGGTACGTCATGACGCCCGAGTACTCGCCGCCGACGCTGAACGCCATGAGGGCACGCAGGGCGATCATCAGGTAACCCGCCATGGGCCCGATGGAGGCGTACGTCGGCAGGCAGGCCGTCGCGAGCATTGCGAACGTCATGAGGGCCATGGAGATGAGAAGGACGGGCTTGCGCCCGATGCGGTCGCCGACATGGCCGAAGAACGCGGCGCCGACGGGGCGCATCAGGTAGGTGCCGGCGAAGACCAGCAGCGTCCATGCGGTACCGCTCGTGCCGCCGCCGAAGAAGACGCGCGAGATGACCGTCGTCAGGTACAGTACAGCGTGAAGTCGTACCACTCGATGACGGTCGACGACCCCGCGACGGCGAGCGACGTCTTGCTCAGCGGGCGATGGGCGTCGAGGGCGCGTGGCGCGTCGACGGGGATGGCTGCCATGGGAGCTCCCTTGTGCTGGAGGCGTCCTCGGCTCGGGTGGTGGGTGGTGCATCGAGCGTCATGGTGCGAGGGGCGGGCGCCAGGGGCGAATAGGTGACCTCCAGCCAAGCACGATGATGCGACGAATGCCACGCCCGTGACAGTGACATGTGAAGGTTCGCAACCTTTGCGCGTAGACTGGATGCTTCGTGCAGGTGGCCGACTCGCCCCTGCGCCTCCCCTCGAATCGGAGCGCCCCGCGCTCGTCGTGCGCCCGGCGCGCGGCAGCGCCGAACCGGGCAGCACACGTCGTCGAACGACGCCCTCCGATCTCGGGAACGCGTGGCGCATGAGAGTCGGACGATCGTCGAGATGCGAGATCGCCTGCGACGCGCGGATTCACCGCGCGGGCTCTCACCATCGATCGTTCGTCTTTCCATGCAACCTCTCCAGGAGTCATCTGTGCCCTCGTTCTCCGATCTCGGCGTGCCCGCCGTCCTCGTCAAGACCCTCGACAAGCTCGGCATCGACACGCCGACACCCATCCAGGCCGCGACGCTGCCCGACTCGCTCAAGGGCCGCGACGTCCTCGGCCGCGGCCGTACCGGCTCGGGCAAGACGTTCGCGTTCCTGCTGCCGCTCGTCGCCCGTCTCGACGAGACGCGCTACGAGATCGACGCCTACCGCCCGCGCTCGCTCGTCCTCGCGCCGACGCGCGAGCTCGCCAACCAGATCGCCGACTCGCTCAAGCCGCTGGCCGCGGCGGCCGGGCTGTCGTACACGACCGTCTTCGGCGGCGTCGGGCAGAACCCGCAGGTCAAGGCCCTCAAGGCGGGCGTCGACGTCCTCATCGCGTGCCCCGGGCGTCTGGAAGACCTCATGGGCCAGGGCTTCTGCGACCTGTCCGACGTCGAGGTCTGCATCCTCGACGAGGCCGACCACATGGCCGACATGGGCTTCCTGCCCGGCGTCAAGCGCATCCTGACGAAGGTGCCGCGCGAGGCGCAGCACCTGCTGTTCTCCGCGACGCTCGACGGTGGCATCGACGTGCTCGTCAAGAAGTTCCTGTCGAACCCGGTGACGCACCAGGCCGATTCGGCGCAGTCGCCCGTCGCGACGATGGAGCACCACGTCTTCGCCGTCGACTCCGACTCGCGCATCGACGTGCTCACCGACCTCGTCTCCGCACCCGGACGCACGGTCGTGTTCACCCGCACCAAGCACGGCGCGAAGAAGCTCGCGAAGCAGCTCGCCGGCCGCGGCATTCCCGCCGTCGACCTGCACGGCAACCTGTCGCAGAACGCTCGCGTGCGCAACCTCGACGCGTTCCACTCGGGCGCCGTCGAGACGCTCGTCGCGACCGACATCGCCGCGCGCGGCATCCACGTCGACGACGTCTCACTCGTCGTCCACGCCGACCCGCCCACCGAGCACAAGGCCTACCTGCACCGCTCGGGCCGCACCGCTCGCGCCGGCGCCGCGGGCACCGTCATCACCCTCATGACGCCGGATCAGCGCGGCGACGTGAAGTCGCTGCTGCGCATGGCGAAGATCAACGCGACGACGACGAACGTCACCGCCTCGCACCCGCTGCTCGAGAAGCTCGCGCCCGGTGAGCGTCGCACGATGAGCGCCGACGAGGTCGCCGCAGCACTGCCCACCGCACCCGTGCAGGAGCCCTCGCGCAAGAAGGCTCCGAAGGACGGCGGCGAGCAGCGTCAGGGCGGACGTGGCCAGGGCGGACGCTCCGGTGGCCGAGGCGCTCAGAGCGGCGGCCGCGGCGGTCAGGACGGCGCCGGCCGTGACAACCAGGGCAGCGGACGCTCCGGCGGCGCTGCGACCGGTGGTCGCGACGGCAACCGGGCGGGCGGGCGTCCTTCCGGTGGCTCGGGTTCACGGAGCCAGGGTGGCTCGCGTGGTGGTTCGGGTGCGCGTGGCCAGGGTGGCTCGGGCGCGGCAGGACGCTCCGGCGGCGCTCGTCGCAGCGGCGGTGCAGCCCGGTTCTCATCGAACTCGCGCGCCGGGCGCTGACCCTCCCGCGATTCCCGTCCACATCGGCAAAAGCGCCCAACGGGTACGGGCGTCGATCACAACCCTGCGGCGTCGAGGGTCTCGGCCATGATGCGCTGACCGTCCTCGACGGCACGTCGCTGCACGTCCTGAGCGCGGCCGACGACGGAGATGCGCGCGACGTCGGCGGGCGGCGCCACCTGCGTCACCCGGTCGTCGTGCGACATGAGGTGCTCGAGCTCCTGCTTGCGCAGGTTGCGGCGCGTCCAGGCCGCGCTCGCGCCGGGCGCGTGACGGGACATCCACCGCGCGACGAGTCGCTTCTCGACCGCCTTGTCGGGGCTCAGATCCAGCGACGGCGCCTTGGTGCGCAGCACGAGCACGTGCGTCGCGCCCTGGGCGAGTGCTGTCTCGACGGGGATGTTCTCCGCGATCCCGCCGTCGATGAAACGTCGCCCGTCGATCTCGACGGGTGCGCCGCCGAGAACCGGCAGCCGCGCCGTGGCGCGCAGTGCGTCCTGCAGGCTCGCCTTGTCGTGGATCAACGGCGCCAGGTCGACCGCGTCGCCACTCGCCGCGTCGGTGGCGATGGGGTGGTACTCGACATCGCTCGCGAGGATCTCCTCGAACCCCATCGGCGTGACGTTCTCGTACAGGTCGTAGACGATGACGTCGGTGTCGACGACGGGTTTGCGACGCAGCGCGTTCGACGGGCGGATCGTCGCATTCATGCTCTCCGGCGCCCACCAGCCGTGCAGATTCGCCCGGGCGCGGCCACAGATCAGCCAGGCGCCGTTGAGAGCTCCGGCCGACGCGCCGTAGACCGCATCGACGGTCGTGAGCAGGTCGCGAGCCTCAAGTTCGGCCACCATGCCGCCGCCGTAGGCCGCGCGGGAACTGCCGCCTTCGAGGACGATGGCGACGCGCGCGTCGTCGTCACGCCGCAGGGGCTGGCTCGAGGTGTCGCGCCGGTGGCGCATGACGTCGAGGACGGTCTTCACGGTTCCCCATCCTGACGCGCGTCGGCCCCACGGGCCAAACGCGAGGGTGCAACCTCCCCGCCCGCCCCAGGCCACCAACGCGGCCCGCTGACCAGAGGTAAGCAGGCGCGGGACGACGTGCTTGGATGTGCGGATGGAGTTCACCGCGGCGATGCTCGCCGCCGTCGTCGCGGCGATCCTCGTCGGCGCGGTGCTCCAACGACTGTCGGGTTCGGGCATGGGGCTCGTCCTCGCTCCGACGCTGACGCTCATCATGGGCGCCGCCCATGGCGTCCTGCTCGCGAACGCGACGACGACCGTTTCTGGCCTGCTGCTCACCCTGACGTTGCGACGTGACGTCGACTGGCGGCGCGCCGGTATCATCTGCGCCTGTGTCGTGCCGGGCGCTCTCGTGGGTGCCGTGGTTGTACGCGAGGTCAGTGCGGCCTGGCTGCAGGTCGTCGTCGGAGTGGCGGTGCTCGGCGCGATCGGCTTCACCGTCGGCGCCGATCGCCTCGGCCGTCTACCGCACGTCACGTCCGCGTGGCCGACGCCCGTCGCCGGCGTCATCGGCGGCTTCTTCAATACGCTGTGCGGGGTCTCGGCGCCCGTCCTCGTCATCCACTCCCGGCTGACGCGGTGGGAGCACCGATCGTTCGCCGCGACCCTCCAGCCCATCTTCATGACGATGGGGGCCATCTCGGTCATCGCGAAGACGACGCTCGGGTCGACGGGCTCGACCGAGTTGCCGCCCTGGTGGCTCATGCCGCTCGTCGTCGTGCTCGTGCTCATCGGCGTCCGCATCGGCGAGGGTCTCACGCTTCGCGTGACGACGGCGCAGGCGAAGCGACTCGCGATGGCGCTCGCCGCGCTCGGTGGCGCGTCGGCGCTCGTGCGGGGTCTTCTCACGCTCTGACGCTCACCTGACGGGCATCTGCGACGCGCCGCCGCCTGCCCCCAGGCCGGCGTGGTCGAATGACGCATGAGCACTTTCACTCTCGCCGGTCATCGCGTCGGACGCGTCGGGTACGGCGCCATGCAGCTTCCCGGGCCGGGCGTGTTCGGTCCGCCACGCGATCACGACGAGGCCGTCCGCGTGCTGCGTCGCGTCGTCGAGCTCGGCATCGACCACATCGACACGTCGCAGTTCTACGGCCCGAACGTCTCGAACGAACTGATCAAGGAGGCGCTGCACCCCTACGCCGACGATCTCGTCATCGTCTCCAAGGTCGGCGCCGTGCGGGGCCCGTCGGGTGAGTGGCTGCCGGCGCAGCGCCCCGACCAGCTCGTGGCCGCGGTCCGCGAGAACCTCGTGACGCTCGACGTGGAGCGGCTGCCGGTCGTCAACCTGCGCGTCCTGCCCGTCGACGAGATCGGCGAGGAGAACGCCTGCCCCCTCGAGGAGCAGCTCGGTGCCATGCAGGGCCTGGTCGAGGCGGGGGAGCTCGAGGCGTTCGGCGTCAGCAACGTCTCGACCGAGCAGGCGCGCGTCGCGCTCGACGCGGGCGCCGTGTGCGTGCAGAACGCCTACAACCTCCTCATGCGCGACGACGACGCCACGCTCGAGCTGTGCCGTGAGCGTGGCGTCGCCTACGTGCGTGCCGTTCTTCCCGCTCGGCTCGGCGTTCGAGCACCTGCCGAAGGTCGGCGACGACCGGACGGTGCGGCGCCTGGCCGCCGAACGCGGCGCCACGCCGGCGCAGGTCGGCCTGGCCTGGTTGCTCGCGCGCGCCGAGAACGTTCTGCTCATCCCTGGCACATCGTCGATCGCGCACCTCGAGGAGAACACGGCGGCTCGCGACGTCACCCTCACCGACGATGACCTCATGACGCTGAACGCCCTGCGCTGAGCGGCGCGTGCCGCGCACCGTCGGAGCGGCAGCTGACGTCGATGGGAGCGTTCTTCCGTGCCCTCTCGGACCAGATGCTGCCCTCCGACGTGCGTCAGATGTCGGCGCCGAGCGACTGAGCCAGGCGTCGCACCGGGGCGGCCTCGTCCTTCTTGCCCGCACGCTCGAGCGAGCGGACCAGCAGCACGGCGGCGTCGACGTTCGTCGGGTCGACGTCGAGCAGTTCACGGGCCGCGACGGTGGCCCTCGTCAGCTGCGCCGAGTGGTAGTAGCTGCGGGCGAGCAGTTCGCGAGCATCAGGCGACGCGCCCTCCGGCGTGCCGGTCATGCCCTCGATGAGACGCGCCGCCTCGGTGTACTTGCGCGCGTCGAACAGCTCCTTGGCCGTGCGCAGGGTCTCGTAGGGGTCGCCGCTCGGGTCGGTGATCGTGTGCAGGCCTGACGGGCTGGTCGCCGCGCCGAGCATCTGCTCCATCGTCGGCGTGGCCGCCGGCTCGTGCGCCTTCATCGGCGTGGTGGGCTCGAAGGTCTCGTCGCTCATGGCTGCTCCTGTGCGTCGCGGTGTCCGCGTCAACCATCGCTGCGGCGCCGCTGTTCCCGATCACCTCGCCTCCGAACCGCGCTCCGACGAGTGGTGGCAGCACACCGCGGGGTTCGTCAGTCCGTCGTGCGTGCCGCTTCGGACGTCGACTCGTCCTCCGCGTCCTCCGCGGCGTCGAGGGGTACGGCATCGACGTCGGGGGAGTCGTGCGGGCCGTCGTATCCGGCGAGGGAGCGGCGGCTGCCGCGGGCGACGAGCGCATCGTCGCCGGTGACCATCCCGCGCAGCGTCGTCGCACCGCCACGCAGTCGCGAGAGGAAGCGCACGAGCGAGCGGCGCTCGTCGGGGTTCGTGCGCTGGTCGATCTGTCGATCGCGAGGGTCGTCGTGCGCGGCTTCGGGGTGCTGCATGTGCTCGACGGTCAAGGCGGCCACGGCGCCGGCGTGCGCGTACATGACGGAGTGCGCGGCGCTCGGGATCTCCCAGGCGCGTGCGTGCGGCGTGATGTCGCACAGGTGCCGTGCCCAGGAACGCGGGCTGGTCGCGTCGTGCTGCCCACGCAGGATCAGGGTGTGCGCGCGCACGTGCGGGAGCCGCTCTTCGATCGGGTAGTGCATCATCTTCGGCAGCACCTTGAAGAACCACCACGGCCCGCAGAGCACGTAGGAGATGAGGACGTGCACGGTGATCGCGAAGGGTTCGCGCCCGGCGCACTGCGCGAGGCGCCACGCCTGGCGCGGGATGCTGCTCTCGGCAGAGTTCACGACGGGGCCGATGAGGACGATGGTGCTGAGATCCGAGCGTCGCGCCGCGACCTCGGTGACGACCTGTGAGCCCATGGAATGCCCGACGAGAACCGGGTCGTCCAGGTCGAGCTGGGTGATCGCGGCCTCGACGAGATCCGCGAATCCTTCGATCCCGGGCGCTTGCTTGCCGTGCGGAACGCCGCCGAAGCCGGGAAGGTCGATGGCGTGGACGGTGCCGACCTGATTGAGATCGAGGGCGAGGCGAACGTAATAGTCGGAGGCCACTCCGATGCCGGCGACGAGGACGAAGTCGCGACCGCGGGGGCCGCTGATCGAGGTGACGCGCGCTTGGGAGGGGCCGTGCTGCACGCGCGAGACCGTCACGTTTCCGCTCGTCGCGTGTTGCTCGGGCTCTGTCCGCATCGTCGCTCTCCATCGTCCCGCAGCGCCGGCGAACCCACACGCGCTCGCCCTGTCTATCCCGCGATCCTACCCAGGGGTAGTGGCGGCGTCCGCGCGACGGGCGAGGCTCGTCCAAGGCTGACGAGACGGGGCCCGGAGAAAACTTCTGCGACGGGGAATGAAGTGCGGATCAAACAAGTTGAGTCAAGTAACAGCAACTTTGGTGAGCCGAGGGTTGACACTCACGGCGAAACAGAGTTGAGTCATCATCAGTCAATCTGACGGTGTGGGCCACGCCTGCAGGGCGCGCGCACAGATCGTCGTTTCCTCGAACGAAGGAGATCCCACCATGGGTCGCGCAGTCGGTATTGACCTCGGTACCACCAACTCGGCCGTCGCCGTTCTCGAAGGCAACGAGCCCAAGATCATCGCGAACGCCGAGGGCGGTCGCACCACCCCATCCGTCGTCGCGTTCACGAAGAACGGCGAGATCCTCGTCGGCGAGATCGCGAAGCGTCAGGCGGTCACGAACGTCGATCGCACCATCCGTTCCGTCAAGCGCCACATGGGCACGGACTGGACGACGGAGATCGACGGCAAGAAGTACACGCCGCAGGAGATCTCGGCCCGTATTCTCATGAAGCTCAAGCGTGACTCCGAGGCCTACCTCGGCGAAGAGGTCACGGACGCCGTCATCACGGTTCCCGCCTACTTCGACGACGCCGAGCGTCAGGCCACGAAGGAGGCCGGCGAGATCGCGGGCCTCAACGTCCTGCGCATCGTCAACGAGCCAACCGCCGCGGCCCTCGCCTACGGCCTCGACAAGGGCAAGGAGGACGAGCTCATCCTCGTCTTCGACCTCGGTGGCGGTACGTTCGATGTCTCCCTGCTCGAGGTGGGCAAGGACGCGGAGGACGGCTTCTCCACCATCCAGGTGCGCGCCACCTCCGGTGACAACAAGCTCGGTGGCGACGACTGGGACAACCGCATCGTCGAGCACCTCATCAACAAGGTGAAGAGCGAGTCCGGCGTCGACCTGAGCAAGGACAAGATCGCCATGCAGCGTCTGCGTGACGCCGCGGAGCAGGCGAAGAAGGAGCTGTCGAGCTCGACCTCGACGAACATCTCCCTCCAGTACCTGTCGATGGGCGAGAACGGCCCGATCCACGTCGACGAGACGATCACGCGTGCTCAGTTCGAGCAGATGACGAAAGACCTGCTCGAGCGCTCGAAGAAGCCGTTCGAGAACGTCATCAAGGACGCGGGCGTCAAGATCTCCGACATCGACCACGTCGTCCTCGTCGGTGGCTCGACCCGCATGCCGGCCGTCGTCGAGCTCGTCAAGCAGATGTGCGGTGGCAAGGAGCCGAACAAGGGCGTCAACCCGGACGAGGTCGTCGCCGTCGGCGCCGCGCTGCAGGCCGGTGTGCTCAAGGGTGAGCGCAAGGACGTGCTGCTCATCGACGTCACGCCGCTGAGCCTCGGCATCGAGACGAAGGGTGGGCTTTTCACCAAGCTCATCGAGCGCAACACGGCCATCCCGACGAAGCGCACCGAGGTGTTCTCGACGGCTGAGGACAACCAGCCGTCCGTCGACATCCAGGTGTTCCAGGGTGAGCGCGAGATCGCCAAGGCCAACAAGGCTCTCGGCAACTTCGAGCTCACGGGCATCGCTCCCGCGCCGCGGGGCGTGCCGCAGATCGAGGTCACGTTCGACATCGACGCCAACGGCATCGTGCATGTCTCCGCGAAGGACCGTGGTACGAACAAGGAGCAGTCGATGACGATCTCCGGTGGCTCCGCGCTGCCGAAGGAGGACATCGAGCGCATGGTCCGCGAGGCCGAGGAGCACGCCGCCGAGGACGCGAAGCGTCGCGAGGAGGCCGAGGCCCGCAACACGGGCGAGGCTCTCGTCTACTCGACGGAGAAGTTCCTCGAGGAGAACGGCGACAAGGTGCCCGCTGACGAGAAGTCGGCCACCGAGAGCGCCCTCGCCGAGCTCAAGGAGGCCCTGAAGCCGGATTCGTCCGCGACGCCGGAGGACATCAACGCGAAGGCCACGGCGCTGTCTGAGGCCAGCCAGAAGATGGGCGCCGCGATGTACGCCGCGCAGGCCGAGAACGGCGACGCCGCGGGTGCGGCCGGTGCCGAGGGCGCTGCAGGCGAGCAGAAGCAGGGTGGCGACGACGTCGTCGACGCCGAGGTCGTCGAGGACGACGACGACACCTCCAAGTGAGTGCCTGACCGGGGTGCCACGCGCACCCCGGTCGGCGCCTGACACGAGTACGGCCGGTGGGCTGCCCACGGGGAGCCCACCGGCCGCTTCGCCACCAGGAGGTGGCAGGAAGGAGTCCGTCATGACGGACCAGAACACGAGCGGCGCCACGCCCGACAACGCCGACGGTGCGACGCAGGGCGAGACCGACAACCTGTTCGCCGGCGGTGTGGGTTCCGACCTGCCCGGCGGAGAGCAGCCCGAGAACCTGCAGACGCGTTCCGACGAGGCCGCCACGCAGGACGGCCCCGACGCGACGAGCGCTGACGACGCGGTCGCCGAGCACCCGGACACGAAGCTCGCTGCGGAGCGCCTGTCCGACCTGCAGCGCATCCAGGCCGAGTACGTCAACTACCGCAACCGCGTCGAGCGCGACCGGGCTCGTGAGAAGGAGACGACGATCGGCTCGGTCGTCGAATCCCTCATCCCGGTGCTCGACGACATCGAGCTCGCGCGCCAGCACGGCGACCTCACCGAGGGCCCGATGAGCAAGATCGCCGACAAGATCGAATCGACGCTCAACCGCTTCGGTGTGGCACGCTTCGGCGCGGTCGACGAGGCGTTCGATCCCAGCGTCCACGAGGCGCTCATGCACGTCGAGGCCGAGGCGCCCGAGGGCGTCGACGGAACCTTCGTCGTGCAGGTGCTGCAGCCGGGCTACAAGGTGGGCGAGCGCGTCGTGCGTCCCGCCCGCGTCTCGGTCGCAGGCTGATCGAGCGCGCCGCGGCCGAGCCGAGTCGCTTCGTGCCGCGGGGCAACCTGCTTCGCTGACGTCGCGGGGGGGGCCCCCCCCCCCCCCCCCCCCCGACACACAACTGAAAACCCCATTCGCACGCGCACGCGATGCACGCCCGGTCCGAGGCCGGCGGGCGTGAAACCACGAAGGAGGTGCGCATGGCCAGTCAGGACTGGTTCGAAAAAGACTTTTACGCCACCCTCGGTGTCGCGCAGGACGCGAGCGAGGAGGACATCAAGAAGGCCTACCGCAAGCTGGCCCGCAAGTACCACCCGGACAAGAACCCCGGTGACACCTCCGCCGAGCAGAAGTTCAAGGAGATCGGCGAGGCCAACCAGGTGCTCTCCGATCCGCAGCAGCGTCAGGAGTACGACGCCGTGCGTCAGATGGCGCGAGGCGGCGCCCGCTTCAGCGGCGGTGCCGGCGGCGCCGAGGACGTTTTCTCGTCGATGTTCGGCGGGGGCGGCGGCAGCGGTTACCGCACCTATTCGAGTGGGGCGGGTGGCCAGCAGGGCATCAACCTCGAAGATCTGCTCGCCCAGTTCGGTGGCGCCGGCGGAGGCTTCGGGGGCGGCGGGTTCAGCTCCGGCTTCGGCGGCGGCTCCCGTCAGCGCGCCGCCCAGAGAGGCGAGGACGTCGAGGCGCGCGCGTCGATCACGTTCCGTCAGGCCGTCGAGGGCAGCGAGGTGCGCATCAGCGACGCCGATGGTCAGAGCTTCACCGCGCGCATTCCGGCCGGGGTGAAGGACGGGCAGAAGATCCGGTTGCGCGGCAAGGGCCGTCCCGGCTTCGGCGGTGGCCCGAACGGCGACATGATCCTGCACGTCAGCGTCGGCACCGACCCGGTCTTCGGCCGCGACGGTGACAACCTCACCGTCGAGCTGCCCGTGACGTTCGCCGAGGCCACCCTCGGCGCCACGGTGCAGGTGCCCACCTTCGACGGCAAGAGTGTCAAGGTCCGCGTCGCGCCCGGCACGCCCTCGGGCCGCAGCCTGCGCGTCAAGGGCCGTGGCGTGAAGACGAAGAAGGCGACCGGCGACCTCATCGCGAAGGTTCACGTCGTCGTGCCGAAGGAGCTCACCGACGAGCAGCGTCAGGCCGTCGAGACCCTCGCCGCGGGCGAAGCCGACCCGCGCGAAGAGCTGCTCGCGAAGGCGCGTCGGGCCGCGTCGTGACGCCGTCACGGGTCGAACGGCGGCTCGGCGAGATTGTCGACGACCACAACGGACGCGTCGGTGACGAGCGGCTGCACGGCCTCGACGATCCGGCGAAGCCGGTGTACGTCATCTCCGTCGCCGCCGAACTCGCCGGGATGCACGCCCAGACGCTGCGCCAGTACGACCGTCTGGGGCTCGTCACCCCCGAACGCACGGGTGGCGGCGGTCGCCGCTACTCGATGCGCAACATCGCGCAGCTGCGTCGGGTGCAGGAGCTGTCGTCGGAGGGAGTCTCGCTCGCCGGCATCCAACGCATCATGGAGCTCGAGCACCAGGTCACGGCGCTGCGGGCGCGGATCGAGGAGCTGAGCGAACAGAACGCGCAGTACCGGGACGCACTCGAATCGCGCTCTCACACGCGCGTCTTCGCGGCCGGACGCGACGGCATCGTCGCGCTGCGGCCCGGCGAACGACCGCGCCCGCGCTCGATCGGGCGTTCGCTCGTGCCGTACAGCACCCGCTGAGCCCGAGCTCGTCACGACACACGTCGCACCCTTCAGCGGCGGCGCGACGCAGCGCCACACCGTCGTCGTACGACACCTGCATGGCCGAGGCCCTCATCCCCGACTCGGGATGAGGGCCTCGGCGCGCGATGCGGGCGTCAGGCCGCCGTCACAGGATGCCGTGCTCGCGTAGCAGCACGCCGATCTCGGTGGAGTCGAGCCCCTTCGCGATCTTGCGGCGCAGTACGGCGGGGCCGGGCAGCTCGGTCTTCTCGCCGTCCTTGAGGCGCGCCGAGGCGTCGAGCAGCGTCCGCACGTCGTAGGTCGAGTTGAACACCTCGGGCACACCGCGCTCGACGCCGAACAACTGGTAGGTGGCTTCCATGCCGGTGCGCACCGAGTACTCGGTCGTGAAGATGCAGTCGCGGCTCGTCTCGGCGAACTGGCCGATGAAGGCGAAGTTCTCCGCGCCCTCCGGCACGACGTCAGGGCGGTCACCGGCCTTGCGGGGCATGAAGAACGACGTCACGTACGGCATCATGACCGGTACGCACTTCGCGCCCGTCGCGGCGAGTTCGGGAATGTCAGCCTCGGGCACGCCGAGGTGGTAGAGCCACTCGGCGGTGATCTCCTCGCCGGTGCACTCGCTCATCGGCTTCTTGACGTAGTCGCCGGGCGTGTCGACGAACAGGCTGTAGACCCACACGACGATCTGGTCCTTCGGCTGCTTCTTGAAGTGCGGCTGGCGGTTCACCGTCCAGCTCATGAGCCAGCTCGAATCCTTGACGGTGACGATGCCGCCCGTCACGACTCGTCCGCTGAAGGGGTCGCGCTTGGCGATGCGCCGGATGTACTCGGGGATGCGCTCATCGAGCGTCGTGACGGTCGCCGACTCCCACTTCGTCTCGTCGATGGAGCTGCAGAACACCTCGGGGCGCCCGAACGACGGATCCTTGCGCGCGATCTTCTTCCACAGGTCCCACGCCGACGCCGGGCCGCGGTTCAGCGTCGCGGCGGTGTGGTGGTCGCCCTCGTCGGAGTTGTCGACGAGTGAGCCGATCGTCATCAGGACGTAATCGTCGTCCCCGAGGTCGACGCCCGTGTCACCGGCGTGCTCACCGGTGCGGGTCCACTCGATGCGGGTCGCGCGCTTGGCCGACGCCGTCAGGTCGAACTCGACGTCCGTCACCTCCGTGTCGTACTGGAAACGCACGCCCTGCTCGCTCAGCCACTTCGTCATCGGCAGCACGAGCGACTCGTACTGGTTGTACTTGGTGAACTTGAGCGCCGAGAAGTCGGGCAGCCCGCCGATGTGGTGGATGAAGCGGTGCAGGTACAGCTTCATCTCGAGCGCGCTGTGCCATTCCTCGAACGCGAACATCGTGCGCCAGTAGAGCCAGAAGTTGCTGTCGAGGAAGTCGCGGCCGAACACCTCGTCGATGCGTTTGTTCTCCATCTCCTCGCGCGTCGCGAGGAACACCTTGACGAGGTCTTTCTGCGCCTTCTGGTTCAGCGTGAACAACCCGTCGGTGTGCGCGTCCTGGCCGCGTTCGACGGTGGCGCGCTGCAGCGAGTAGTTCGGGTCGTCCTTGTTGAGCCAGTAGAACTCGTCGAGCACGGACGCGCCCTCGACCTCGAGGCTGGGGATCGTGCGGAAGCAATCCCACAGGCACTCGAAGTGGTTCTCCATCTCGCGTCCACCGCGGATGACGAACCCCTTCTCGGGCTCCTCGATCCCGTCGAGGGCGCCACCGGCGAGGGAGCCCTTCTCGAGGATCGTGATGTTCTCGCCGGGGACAGCGGCGTCACGGATCATGAAGACGGCCGCCGCGAGGCCCGCGAGGCCGCTGCCGACGATCCAGGCGTGCTTGCTCGCGGCGTCCTTCGGCGGGCGGGGACGGGCGAAGGCTTCGTAGTTTCCACTGCTGTAGTACATGGGATCTCCTCGAGGTCGGGTGCGCGAGATCATCGCGCCGGACGATGGATGAGCGGACGTGCGCCGTCAGGGCTGCAGGATGAAACGGATCGGGTTGCCGTCCTTGCGCGCGAGCCGCTCGAGCACCTCGGGCGCTTCCTCGAGCGGGAAGACCCCGCTGATCGACGCCGACAGGTCGAGCCGCTTCGTGCGGGTCAACGCGACGAGCTGGTGGACGTCCGTTCCCTCGCTGCCGTAGTGGCCGCGCAGCGTCAGCTGCTTGTAGGCGAATGCGGTGTCGGACGGAATCTCGATGGGCCGCCCGGCGAGGCCGACGATGACGAGACGTCCCTGCGGCGCGAGGGAGGCCATCGCCTGGGCCCGCACGGGGGCCACGCCCGCGAAGTCGAACGCGACGTCGAGACCGCGGGGCGAGAGCTGACGGATGGCGTCCTCCGCGTCTTCAGGGGCGCACGCCACGTCGGCGCCGACGGCGAGCGCCCGTTCGCGGGCGGCCTCGAGCGGGTCGATCGCGACGATGGGGGAGGCGCCGATGAGACGCAGCAACTGCACGGCGTGAATGCCCAGCCCGCCGAGGCCCCAGACGCCGACGGCCTCGCCGGCGCGCACGCGCCCGCTCGTCTGGATGGCTGCCCACGGCGTCGAGACGGCGTCGGGGATGATGGCGGCCTGCTCGAACGGGAGGTCGTCGGGGATCGGGACGAGCGTCTCGGCCTGCGCGAGGGCGTATTCGGCGTACCCGCCGTCGTAGTCGACGCCGCGCGTCAGGATGCGGCCGTTCGGGAGGCGGTGTCCGGCCTGCAGCAGGACGCGGCTGCCCACCTCGATGCCGGGCAGTGTCGGCACGCCGTCACCGAGGGCGGTGACGACGCCTGCGACCTCGTGACCGAGCGTCACCTTCTCGCTGTCGAGGAACTGCGGCGCGATGAGCCCTTCGAGCAGGTGCACGTCCGACAGGCAGACGCCCGCCGCCTTCACCTCGATGACGGCTTGGCCCGGCCCTGGCGTCGGGACGGGTACCTCCTCGACGTTCAGGGTGTGGTGCGTGACGTCGAGGCGTGCGGCCTTCATGGTGTCCATGGTGTCTCCTTCGTTTCTGGGCATTTTTGACTGTACTCATTTTTTGCGGCGCCACAAGGGTCTTTCGGCCCGGGTAATGTTTCGATCCATGACGCTTCCCCTCGGCGCCACGGCCGCGTCCGCGACACCGTCGGCCGATTCGACGGCCCTGACGAGGCCGGCCCCCACGCCGGGTACGCCATGACGCCATGGTCGTGACCCGCCGACGTCCCGTCGTGAGCGGCCCGGGCCAGCAGGGTCGTCGCGCGCGCAACAAGGCCGACAAGCAGGCCCGCATCCTCGCGGCTGCCGAGAGCCTGCTCGGTGAGGTGGGGTACGAGCGCATGACGACGGCCGCGGTGGCCAAGCGCGCCAACGTCGCCGCCGGCACCGTGTTCCAGTACGCCCCGACGAAGGCGGAACTGCTCATGATGGTCGTCGAACACGAGTGGCGTGATCTCGTCGACGATCACCTGCCCGACGATGCCGGTGACGGTGGGGTGCGCGAGCACGTCCTGCGTCTGCTCGAACCGTTCGCGCAGCAGGCCCGTGACTACCCCGAGAACGCGATGGTCGTCGGACGGGAGGTGCTGTTCGGCGCGCCCGGGCCGTATCGCGAGAAGGTCGTCGCGCTGGTCGCCGGTCTCGAGGACGCCATCGCGGCGCTGCTCGTCGCAGCGGGGGGTGACGCGGAGCGCAGCGTCGTCGCCGCGGGCCTCATCGTCTCCGGTGGGGTGCTCGAGCTGAACCGCACGCGTACCGGACGCGCCGAGGTCGAATCCGTGGCGCGCCGCCTCAGGGATCTCGTCGACGTCGCGGTGCGCGGCGCGGGCGTCTGATCGCTCGTGAGCGTGACGCGGGCGCTCAGCCGGCGTGGCGTTCACCTGCGCGCGCCCTGACCTCGACGGCGTCGCCCGCGCGCGCACGGGCCAGTCGCTTCATGCCGTCCGCGGGGCGGATCGGTTCGGGCCACTTCGGGGGAAGCGTATCGCCCTCACGGACGCCGTTGATGCGGCGCCGGAAGAGGGGGATCACCTCGGTGGCGAGCCATCGGCTCTCGGTGCGGATGCTCTCGCGCCAGTGCGGCGCCTCGAACGGAGGCAGCTCCGGCAGTTTGAGCGTGTGGGGGATGCCCAGTTCGGCGAGCACGTAGGCGGCGAGGTGCTTGTGCCCGAGCCGGCTCATGTGGATGCGGTCGAACGCCCACATGCGCGGGTCGTCGAACTCTCGAAACTGGGTGTGATCGACGAGCAGGCAGCCGTACTGGCGGGCCAGTTCGCGCACGGCGTCGTTGTAGAAGACGATGCGCCGCCGCAGCGGCTCGAGCGCCGTCGAGATCTTCACGTCGAACGTCGTGAACAGCAGCACCTGCGCGCCCGATCCGACGAGGCGCTGCAGCGCGGCCTCGTAACGCTCCATGATGGCGGGCATGTCGGAGCGGACGGCGAGGATGTCGTTGCCGCCGGCGTAGAACGAGATGAGCGTCGGTTCGAGCGCGAGGGCGGCGTCGAACTGCTCGTCGACGATCTCGTCGAGACGCTTGCTGCGGATGGCGAAGTTCGCGTACTCCCACGTCGCGTCCGCACGCCCCATCTGGCGGGCCATGCGATCGGCCCACCCGCGCACGCCATTGGGGTACATGAGGTTCGCGTCACCGACGCCCTCGGTGAACGAGTCTCCGACCGCTACGTAACGTCCCTTCATCGGGCTGACGGTAGGTCGTTCGCGTGGCCCGATGCCGGCGTCCGGCTGGCCGTGGGTGATCCGGGGCATGAAGCCTGGGTGAACTCAGGTGGACGAGCAGCCATCGACGAGACGCCGTGACCATCTGCGCTTCCCGTCCCATCTGCGATTCCCGTCCACATTCGTCGATATGACCAAGAATCGCGCACGTGGACGTAGATCGCAGGTGAGGAGCGGGCCACGAGAAGAGTGACCTGACGCGGCTTGACGCGCTCTGACGCCGGCGGCAGGGGCGCCAGCGGCACGTCAGAGCTGGGGGTTGTTCTTGGCGATGACCTCGACGGCGTTCTTGCTCTCGAGCAGGCCGAGGCCCGTCGCGCTGCGATACATGGCGATGGCCTCGATCTCGCGACCCTTGTGCACGAGGTAGCTGACGCGCTCGGACAGATCCTGGCCCGCACGCAGATCGGTGATCTCCTCCTGCAGGTGACGCACCTGCTTCTGCAGCGTCAGGTTGCTCCACCCGATGAGCAGGAGCAGGACGACGGCGACGACGAGGGCCCACACCATGACGATTCCTCACATTCGATCCACGCGCTTGACTCGAGCCGCTCGACTGGAGTCGTCTGACTCGAGCCGCCCCACTCGAGTCGCCAATCTACCGCCTCGCGTGGGCGCGGCGACGATGACAATCCCCAGGTTTCCTTGGCACAGTAGTGCCCATGACCGAGTACCTCATGTTGTTTCCCGAGCGTGATGTCGCCGAGGAGATCGCGGACGACCTGCTCGAATCGGGTGACTTCACCGACGTGCGCGTCGTGCGTGAGGCGCTGGCGGGTGAGGAGGACGACGAGGATCACGAGTGGGGCGTCTACGTCAAGCAGGACACCGTCGACGATCCTGCCTCGGCCGTCGCGCAGGCCCTCACCGAGCGTTTCGACGCGCTCGCCAAGGAGCATGACGGCTGGCTCGACCCCAACCCCGCGCAGCTGCCGACGCGCTGAGCGACGCGGCGTCGGAAGAGCTGACGCGACGCACGTCGCGCCGCCGGTCGTGCTGACGCGTTGAGCTAAACGCCGTCGGGCGTGCTGACGGGCCAAGAGACGCGCCGGGTGGCGACTGCGCGACCTCACCGATGAACGGCGTCAGTTCGACGTGGCGCGCTCTTCGAGCTTCGCGAGCGACTCCTCGAGGGCGTGCTTCTCGACGAGGGGGAAGTGCACCTTCTTGAGCAGTTCCTTGTCGGTGACCTTGCTCCAGTCGTACGTCAGGGTTACGGCGGTCTCCTTCGGGCCGTGGGCCTCGAGCTCGTACATCCACTCCCAGCCCTTGGGCTCGGTGCCGGCGGGCGCCGTCTGCCACGCGACGAGCTTGTCATCGGCGTACCCGGTGACGTGGTTGTCGGTCTGGTATTCGCCCCCCATGTGCTCACCGACCATGTTCATGGTGAACACCTGGCCGACCTTCTGGATGCGGTCTCCGTGGTCGACGCTGCGGATGAAGCCCGAGCCGTCGAGCTTGACGTGCTCGGCCGGGTTGGTGAGGACGTTGAAGATGTCCTGCGCCGGGGCCTCGATGGTGCGGGTCACGATGATCTTTTTCTCGTCAGTCATGTCTTCACCTTGGCTCACGGCGCGCGTCTTCGCAAGGCGTTCAGGGCGTTTCGGCGTCGATGCGGGCGACGTGTGTGGGCGGGCGCGCTCGCGGCGAAGGGGCGGCGGCAGGCTGAGGGCCACCGGGCGCCGTTGTCGAATCACGCACGTGGCGCGTGCACCTGGACGGCAGCCGCGCCCTCCCGGTGAGCGCCTGGCTCACCCCGAGAGAGCATCGCGCCGTGACGGGCGCTCGGGTAGCGTGATCGTCGAACGGGGCCGCCATGGCCCCCAACCGATCACGGGCGCAGCGGGGTGCCGCGCTCACCCCACGAAGGAGTCTGCAGATGCCGAAGAACCGCCCTGACGAGCGTCCCTTCGACGCCGAGGCCTACGAGCAGGACACGCGTCAACAGGCTGCCGGAATGCGTCGCGATGGCGTGGGCGCCGACGAAGCGGGCGTCGTCCTGCACGAGGAGCGTCTCGTCGCGGGTGTCGAGCGCGCCGAGGCCGGGCGCGTCGAGGTGCGCAAGCGTGTCGTCGTCGAAGAGGTGACGATCACCGTCCCCGTGCGCCGCGAGGTCGTCGATGTCGTGCGCGTGTACGACGACGGCAGCGAGGAAGCCGTCGACGTCCCCGCCTCGACGTGGCAGCCGCGCATCGAGAACCTCGACGGCGGTTCGGCGCTGGGCGAGCACACGCATGCCGAGAGTGCGGTGTACGACGTCGAAGCCGCAGAGGGCACGCACACGCGTGACGCCGACCGGCGCGACGAGGACGGCGTCATCGTGCTGCACGAGGAGCGCCCCGTGCTCTCGACGCGGATCTACGCCGTCGAACGGCTGCACCTCGGCATCATGGCGACGAAGGAGAACGTCACCGTCACCGAGCCGGTGCAGCGCGAGGTCGTCGAGGTCGACGAGGTCGACGACGTGCGCGACCCACGTGGTGAGGGCGGTTCGGCGCGCGCGTGACGACCTTCCCCCACGCGATGACGTGCCGGGCAAGCTGCTGAGCAGCGCCTCCGTGGGCGCCCAGTGCAGCGTCAGGAGGGCGGTACCCGATCGGGTACCGCCCTCCTGACGTTCCGGCCGAGCCGAGCCGTCAGTAGATACCGTCGACGGCACCCGCCGGGCGGAAGTCGCCGATGACGCTGGAGGCGACCGTCTGCCCGAGCGCGACGCTCTGGTCGCGATGACGATCGGAGCTGCCGCTGTTCCTAGAACCGTCCGCGTATGAGGCAATGGTGCGGGCCAATCGGTTGTACTCCGCGACCTTGGCGTCGTAGTAGCTCTGGCACGCAGCGCCCTGCCCGGACGTGAGGGCGATGGGCTCGAGGGTGGGCGGCAGGGGCGTGTTGGTCATCAACGGGGTGATGCGGATCTCGTTCGTGATGCGGCCCCTGAACATGAAGCCGTCCTGTCAGTGGAATCAGAAGTCCGCCTCGTTGTCGCCCTTGCCACAAGCGGGACAGTGCCGACGAACGTCCAGGTGTAGGTGAGGGTTCCCGTCGTCTTGTCGAAGCCACCGCGCGTGATGGTGTGCTACGAGGTGGACGGCCAGGTCCCCGCCCGCTCGGTGTCCTTGGGTCCGGTGCGCCCGACGACGTCGACGCGCGGCGCCAGGGGGTGGTCGGCCGCGAAGCGCAGGGGGACGTCGCTGTCGTTGCGCAGGTTGAGCCAGGATTCGCCCTCGAATCCATTGGCGCTCAGGACCAACTGGTAGAAGTTGACCGTCAGCGAGCCCTGCTTCGTCGGCAGGTCGGCGAAGGCGAGATCCATGGTCGCCCTGCTCTCAGGGCTGCGTGCGGTGTTCGAGGCTGTGCCGGACGGGCTCGCCGCGGCGATCGTGACGGCGGGGATGCTCCACGCGGTGCCTGGGACGACGGTGCGGCGGGGTCATCAGAGGAAATTGACCGGCCGTCCAGAGTGTTCTCTGAGGCCGCTCAGGGGCGAGGCGGCGCTGGTGAGCACCCTCCACACGCGCATCCGATCCTGTCGCGGAGGCTCTCCGCCCCGCGCTAACCTCGACGCATCGGCCGGCCATCGGGTGGCTGCCGACGCGCGCGAGAGGCGCGCCGGACACAGGAGGGTGGCTCCATGGGGATGACATCACGACGCGCGACCAAACGCGCCGATCTGCCGGGCACCGACGCGGCGTCACGGCGAAGCGCAGCCGCGCGCGGCCGCATCATGCGGGGCACGGTCGTCACCGTCGCGGCCGCGCTTGCCGTGACGGGGTGCACGAGCGCCACGACCGGTGGCTCCTCGGCGCCCACCTCGGCGCCCGCCTCGGCCACCACCTCGGGACACACCGGCGCCGCGTCGTCGCCGTCCGCGAGCACCCCCGGATCGCAGGCGTCCACCTCGAGCCAGCCCATCGATGTGTCGAAGGTCGTCGTGCGAGGCGACCGGCGCAGCGACGCCGCGAAGCTCGCGACGGCCGCCGTCGCGGACCTCGAACGCTACTGGGGTCGGCAGCTGCCAGCGGTCTACGGCTCGGCGTTCACACCCATCAAGGCCTACTACTCCGTCGACACCAAGGCGGGACGCCGTTCACCGTCGGTCTGCGGTGACGTCACCGGAAATGCCTACTACTGCTACGAGGACGGGGCGATCGCCTGGGATTCGACGGGCCTGCTCACCGACATGCGCAGCGCCTACGGCGACATCGCGCCGCAGGTCATCATGGCGCACGAGTTCGGGCACGCGGTGCAGCACCGTTTCGGCTACCGCGGCAAACCCGTCGTGCAGGAGCTGCAGGCCGACTGCTTCGCCGGCGCCTGGCTCCATCACGCGATCGACGACAAGGTCGTCGCCGCCTCGTCGGAGACGCCGACGCAGGCCGCCGCCGCGATCCTCGCGGTGAAGGACCCTGTGGGTGAGGACCCGCGCTCCGAACAGGCGCACGGCAACGGCTTCGACCGCGTCAACTCCTTCCAGACGGGCTACGACGACGGCCTGAAGGCGTGCAAGGCGTACACGAGCGAGGAGCCCGTCGTCACCGAGCTGCCGTTCACGAGCTACACGGACGCTGCGAGCGGCGGGAACCTGCCGTACGAGTCGGCGATGCAGAGCGGCGCCTACGACCTCGACGACTACTGGGAGCACACCTACCCCCAGGTGACGAACGGTCAGCAGTGGAAGCCGATGGGCAAGCTGACGCCGTTCGCGACGAGGAAGCCGGCCACGTGCGGCGACGAGACGGTGACGGACGCCGTCGCGTACTACTGCCCGAGCGACGACTCGATCGGGTGGAACGACGACGTCACGCGTGAGATCTACCGGGAGACAGGCGACTTCGGCCCAATCGTGCTCCTGGCCGCGCAGTACGGCAAGGCGGCCCTGAGCCGCTCGGGCAAGCCGCTCGGCGACGACGCCGCCGATCGCGGCGTCTGCTACGCGGGTGCCTACTCCGCCGACGTCATCCTGCACAACCGTCCGCAGACCAGCTCGTTCACGATGTCGCCTGGCGACCTCGACGAAGCCATCCAGGCACTGCTCATGGTCGGTGGCTCCGACGGTTTCGACCTCATCCGCGCCTACCGCAAGGGTGCGCTCGACGGGCCGAAGGGCTGCGCCGGCGCCAAGGTGTCCTGACGGCGGTGCTCACCCGGCGATGTCGTAGGCCTTGAGGCGCTTCTTGTCGCGCTTCGACCCCGACGCCTGCAGGGCGAGCAACTCGGCGTAGATGCCGCCGGAGGTGGCGAGCTCAGCGGGCGGGCCGACCTCGTCGATGCGTCCGTCGCGCAGGGTGACGATGCGGTCGACGGCGCTGATCGTCGACAGGCGGTGGGCGATGATGAGGGACGTGCGGCCCTCCATGAGCTCGTCGAGGCCGGCCTGCACGAGTCGCTCCGACTTGGTGTCGAGCGCGCTCGTCGCCTCGTCGAGGATGAGGATCGGCGCGTCCTTGAGCATCGCTCGCGCCACGGCGATGCGCTGCTTCTGGCCGCCGGACAGCTTGAGGCCGCGTTCGCCGATCGTCGTGTCGTAGCCGTCTGGGAACTGGCGGATGAACACGTCGGCGTTGGCGCGTTCGGCCGCGGCCCGGATCTCCTCGTCGGTGGCCTCGGGGTGGCCGTAGGCGATGTTCTCGCGAATCGTGCCGCTGAACAGCGACGCGTCCTGGAACACGACGCCGAAGTCGCTGCGCAGCTCGTCGAGCGGCGTCTCGGCGGTGTCACGGCCGAAGACGCGTAGGTGCCCGTCATGCACCGTGTACAGCCCGAGCAGGAGGCTGATGAGCGTCGTCTTGCCGCCGCCGGACTCGCCGACGAACGCGACACGTTCACCCCGTTCGACGGCCAGCGTGATGTCCTTCAGCACGTCCCGGTCGGCGTCATAGCCGAACGAGGCGTGATCGAACTCGATGACGGACCCGGTGCATGCGGCGGCGCGCGCACGCGCGGCGTCGATCGTCGCACCCGGCGCGGTGTCGGCGGCGCCGAGCAGGTCGAGGCCCTCCCGCTCTGGTCGTTCGTCGAGGACGCGGAAGTAGTCGCGGCTGCCGGCGACAGCCCGCTGGCCCGAGTCAATGAGGTAGCTCATCATCATGACGGGCTGACGCGCCATGTTGACGAGTTGGATGAGCAGCACCATGTCACCGATGGAGAAGTGCCCCTCGACGGTCTGCACGAAGATGATCGAGTAGACGCCGAAGAAGATGACGTTGAGGGCGCCGCGTCGCGCGCCGTCCATGAGGTGCCAGTAGCGCGACTGCTCGCGAGTCGTCGCGACGGTGCTCGCGTACCGCTCGTCGAACGACGTGAGCTCGCGGCGCTCCTGACCGAAGCTCTTGACGACGCGGATCTGCCCGACGACCTCGGCAAAACGTCCGCCGGCGATGTCGAACTGGCTGTTCTTCTCGCCCTCGAGCACCTGCCACTTCTTGCTCGTCAGCGTCGTCAGGTACATGAAGACGGGGAAGACGATGAGCAGCAGCAGCGCGAGCGGCCACGAGTAGATGGCGGAGATGACGAGCACCGCGAACGTCGTCAGCAGCATCGGCAGGAAGTTGTTCGCGAACGAGTTGAGGAACTGTGTCGTCTCGGAGATGTTCCGCGAGAGGCGGTTGATGATCCTGCCCGTCAGCTCACGGTCGAAGTAGCTCTGCGGCAGCGTCAGCAGCTTCTCGAAGTAGCGCGTCGACAGGATGCGGCGCAGCCGCACCGCCGTCACGTCGCCGATGTACCCGCCGATGTTGCTGATCGCAGTGTTCGCGAGGTCGGCCACGAGCAGGGCCACCGCGAACCACATGATGGTCGCGACGTGCCCCGACGGGTTCGCGCCCGTCTTGACGACGGAGACCACCTCGTCCGTCGCACCCGAGATGATGAACGGCATGACGAGCGACGTCGCCGTGATGAGAACCGAGCTGACGACGATCGCGAGATACGACGGCCACAGCGCGCGGGTGGAGGACAGGATCTTGCCGATGCTTCGCACGGATGAAGCGTGCCACCCGGCGCCGACAACCCCGAAATCTCGCGGCGACGCGGTGTCCGGTGGCCGACACGACGACGCGGGCCGCCCCGGAGAAAGAAGGTGCAGCCCGCGGTGTCGGAGCGGCCGGTGCGTTCGGCGTCGCAGCGGTGTCGTCAACACGTGTTCGATGCGTCGAGCGACTTGACCTGGCGCGGCAGCGTCGTGCCGTCGGGCAGCGTGACCGTGACGTCCTGTACGTAGCTGAGTCCGCCCTGCGCCACACCGCACCCGAGCGGGGCGACGGCGTTCGAGTAGTTCGTGATGAAGCGACCCGAAGGGCCGGTGGTGAAGTTGCGGCACGTCGTACCCGTGACAAGGCTGTACGAGCCTGCCCCGCTTCCTGCGCGCCACTCGACGTGAAGATTCCAGCTCGCGAGGGTGCCATTGAGGTGGGCGATGATCGTGCTTCGTGAGGTGCTGGTCACCGGCTGCCACCCCGCGCTGCCGTAGGAGTAGGTCATGTTGGAACAGGTGGACGAGCCACAGGAACTCCGGCGGTTGGAGGTGGTGTCACCGACCCAGAAGATGCCAGGGCCGGAAGATGTCTGGCCGTTGCGCAGCCCGAGCCAGTAGTCGTAGGTCACCTGGCAACGGTCACGCCGGCGGGCAGGTTGTCGACGCATGTCGGGGCGCCGACGTTGAGCGATTGATTCGCCGTCGGTGCGCTGACATCACCCCAGTCGTAGATGACGCCGCCGCTGACACGAGGTGTGGGGGCGCCACAGGTGGATGCCGCCATCACGGGGGCAGCGCCCGCAACGGTGACGGCGGGGATGCTCCCGGCGGCCCCGCGGGCGACGGAACGGCGTGAGATGGGTGTGGTCATGTGGATCCCCAGGCGATGAAACGTTTTTTGAGCACACTCAGTTGTGCATTCGAGGTCGCCGTCATCAAACGAGGGCCGTCCGTGTGGACACACTCATGAGCTTCGTGTGTACCCGTGAGTTGAGTGGAATACGCGCAACTTTGTTGCGGTTGTACCTGACAGGAAGATGCGCGACCAGCCATACTGAAGGTGAGGTCGCTGTCGAGCCACCGGGCCCGTCAGCGAACGTCGTGCATTGCAGCAAGAAGACGTTCAACGACAAGGAGTCAGCAGTGGATATTCAACTGACAACGAAGGCGCAGGAGGCCCTCTCCGCCGCCGTGACGGCCGCGCAGTCGGCCGGCAACCCCTCGATCGAGCCCGCGCACCTCCTCAAGGCGCTCGCGGAACAGACCGACACGACCACAGGCCCGCTGCTCGAGGCGACGGGCACCACTCCGCAGGCAGTCATCGCGCAGGCCGAGGCCGACCTGCGCACGTTCCCGAGCAGCTCGGGTGCAAGCGTGGGCCAGCCCGGCATGAGCCGTGAGCTGCTCAACGTGCTCGAGAAGGCGCGCAGCGACATGAGCGCCATGGGGGATGCGTTCACCTCGACCGACCACCTGCTGCTCGCGCTCGCTCGCACGGGCAAGTTCTCCACGCTGAACGCGGAGGCGATCGAACAGGCGATCCCCGCGACGCGCGGTGGCCGCAAGGTCACCTCCGCCGAGCCCGAGGGCACGTTCGAGGCGCTCGAGAAGTTCGGCACCGACCTGACGGCCCTCGCCCGTGAGGGCAAGCTCGACCCCGTCATCGGCCGCGACAGCGAGATCCGTCGCGTCGTGCAGGTGCTGAGCCGCCGCACGAAGAACAACCCCGTCCTCATCGGTGAGCCCGGCGTCGGCAAGACGGCCGTCGTCGAGGGTCTCGCGCAGCGCATCGTCGCCGGGGACGTGCCGGAGAGCCTGCGCGACAAGCGCCTCATCTCCCTCGACCTCGGCGCGATGGTCGCCGGTGCGAAGTACCGCGGCGAGTTCGAGGAGCGCCTCAAGGCCGTCCTCGAGGAGATCAAGAACTCCGACGGCGAGATCGTCACGTTCATCGACGAGATCCACACCGTCGTCGGCGCGGGTGCCGGCGGCGACTCGTCGATGGACGCCGGCAACATGCTCAAGCCGATGCTCGCGCGCGGCGAGCTGCGTCTCGTCGGTGCGACGACGCTCGACGAGTACCGCGAGAACATCGAGAAGGACCCGGCGCTGGAGCGTCGTTTCCAGCAGGTGTTCGTCGGTGAGCCGAGCGTCGAGGACACGATCGCGATCCTGCGCGGCCTCAAGGAGCGCTACGAGGCGCACCACAAGGTCGCCATCGCCGACCAGGCGCTCGTCGCCGCTGCGACGTTGAGTGACCGCTACATCACGAGCCGAAAGCTGCCCGACAAGGCGATCGATCTCATCGACGAGGCCGCGTCGCGTCTGCGCATGGAGATCGACTCGAGCCCTGTCGAGATCGACCAGCTGCGCCGCAGCGTCGACCGCATGAACATGGAAGAACTGCACCTCGAGAGCGAGACCGACCCGGCCTCGCGCGACCGACTCTCGAAGCTGCGGGCCGACCGCGCCGACACCGAGGAGCAGCTCGCCGCGCTGACGGCGCGTTGGGAGGCCGAGAAGGCCAGCCTCAACAAGGTCGGTGATCTCAAGGCCCAGATCGACGACCTGCGCACGCAGGCCGAGAAGCTGCAGCGCGAAGGTGACTACGGCAACGCCTCGAAGTTGCTCTACGGCGACATCCCGGCTCTTGAGAAGCAGCTCGACGAGGCGCAGGCAGCCGAGGCGACGTCCTCGAAGGCCGGCGGCGAGGCGCCGATGGTCTCCGACGAGGTGACCGCCGACGACATCGCCGAGGTCATCGCCAGCTGGACCGGCATCCCCGCCGGGCGTCTGCTCGAGGGCGAGACCGAGAAGCTGCTGCGCATGGAGGACTTCCTCGGTGAGCGCCTCATCGGTCAAAAGGCCGCGGTCCAGGCTGTCAGTGACGCCGTGCGCCGTTCGCGCTCCGGCATCGCCGACCCCGATCGTCCGACCGGTTCGTTCCTGTTCCTCGGCCCGACGGGTGTGGGCAAGACGGAGCTCGCGAAGTCGCTCGCCGACTTCCTCTTCGACGACGAGCGCGCCATGGTGCGCATCGACATGTCGGAGTACTCCGAGCGTCACGCCGTCGCGCGCCTCATCGGTTCGCCCCCCGGCTACGTCGGGTACGAAGAGGGCGGTCAGCTGACCGAGGCCGTGCGCCGTCGCCCGTACTCGGTCGTGCTGCTCGACGAGGTCGAGAAGGCGCACCCGGAGACGTTCGACATCCTCCTGCAGGTGCTCGACGACGGGCGCCTGACGGACGGGCAGGGCCGCACGGTCGACTTCCGCAACGTCATCCTCGTCATGACGTCGAACCTGGGCAGCCAGTTCCTCGTCGACCCGACGATGGCGCCGGAGGCCAAGCATGGCGCCGTCATGGGTGCGGTGCGCGCGCAGTTCAAGCCCGAGTTCCTCAACCGTCTCGACGAGATCGTCATCTTCGACCCGCTGACGCGGGACGAGCTGTCGCACATCGTCGAGCTGCAGGTCGCGTCGCTGAGCAAGCGGCTCGCCGATCGCCGCATCACCCTCGAGGTGACGCCGGCCGCGCGCGAGTGGCTCGCCGAGACGGGGTACGACCCGGCGTACGGTGCGCGCCCGCTGCGTCGCCTCGTGCAGAAGGAGATCGGCGACCGTCTGGCTCGTGCACTCCTCGCCGGCGAGGTGCTCGACGGCGAGAAGGTGACGATTGACGTCGAACATGGCGCGGCGCTGGAGCTGCCGGATGGCGTCACGGCACCGGAGGGCGTCGAGCCTCCGGTGACGGGTCTGCGCATCGTGTCGGAGAGGGTCGAGCCCGACGCGGGCGTCGAGAGCTGATCGTCGCGACAGCTGCCTGAGCAGTGAACCGCACACTGAAACGGGCCGGACACCGATCACGGTGTCCGGCCCGTTTCGCGCGTCCCCTCTGCGATTCCCGTCCCCTTCTGCGATTTTCGTCCACCCTTGCGAGTTTCGGTCACATTCGTATCGCGGCGCTGATGGCACGGCATCGGGGCAGGTAGATTTGACGTATGACAGAGAACACACCTGCAGTGACGACTCCTGGCACGCGCTACCTCGTGGCCTGGGGTGGGGACAAGCGTTCCGAGGACGCCCTCAAGCTCGGCGCCGTGCTCGCGCGCACCTTCGAGGCGAAGCTCGACATCGTGTACGTCGTCTTCCAGCAGACGAACGGTTTCACCGTCACCGCGGGCGACCGCACCTTCGAGCAGGAGGTCGGACGCGAGGCGGCCGGCTGGCTGAAGACGGCCGCGAAGTCGGTGGGCGAGGGCGTCGAGGTCGAGACGCACGTCGTCTACGGCGAGTCGATCACGCAGGGCATCCTCGCCGCAGCCGAGCAGCTTGGCTCGCAGGCCATCGTCATCGGTGCCGGTTCGGGCGCGGGTCAGCCCGTCGCGACGAACGCCATCGTCGGCGGCCTGCTGCACTCGAGCCCCGTCCCGATCGCCATGGCGCCGCGCAACTACCGCAAGGTGAAGTTCGACTCGCTCTCGTCGCTGTCCGCCGCCATCGGCCCGCGCCCCGGCGCGCACCAGGTCGCCATCGAGGCCGCAGACGCGATCAAGCGCGTCGGCCTGCCGCTGCAGCTCATCTCGCTCGTCTCGCTCAAGCAGGACAAGCAGTTCCACGTCGACGGCTTCGATGAGGCCGAGCGCGTGCTCGCCGACGCAGCCAAGCGCGTCGGTGACCGCGCGGAGGTCACGACCGTCGTCGGTCAGGGCCGCTCGCTCAAGCAGGCCGTCAAGAAGATCGACTGGGACGAGCGCACGGCGCTGTGCGTCGGCTCGTCCCGGCTCGCGCAGAACCGACGCACCTTCCTCGGCTCCGCTGCGACGCGCATGCTCTCGTCGCTGCCCGTGCCGATGATCGTCGTCCCGCGACGCGACGCTTGAGCCGCCACCTCGCGCACATGACTGAGCGCGGCGTCCCCTTCGCGGGGGCGCCGCGCTCAGGCGTCCTGAGCGGGACGCCGACGTGGCCGCGGCAGGCGCACGATGGCCCCGGCGTCACGCGGACGTGACGGCAGAGCCCTGATCGTTCGCGCCGGCCTGCGTGATGACGTCGCCGATGGCGTCGGTGACGAGGTCGGGCTCCTCGTACGTCAGCATGTGGCCCCGGCCGTCCACGATGTCGAGGTGAGCGTCGGGCATGGCCTCGGCGAGAGCGATGGAGTGGCGCTTCGGCGTCAGCAGATCACGCGAGCCGACGAGGATGCGCACGGGCACCTTGCTCAGCGCGGCCAGCGCGGCGAGTTCGTCGTGCGCCATGAGCGCGGTGTAGAACGCGCCGCTCGTCGAGATGCGCGTGGCGGCGATCTGGTCGCGCGCGGCCCGGACGTCTTCGTCGCGCGGGTCGATGCCGAAGCCGCCGCGGCGCTGTGAGGCGAGGGTGACGAGACGGCCCGGGCGGAGCGGAACGTGCTTGAGCGCCTTGACGATCCACTTCTCGCCGGGGACGGTGAAGCCGCGCAACTGCCCTGACGACGTCGAGACGAGCACCGCGCCGATGACCTTCTCACCCAGGAGCCCCGGGTGCAGCCCGGCGAACGCCATCACCGTCATCCCGCCCATCGAGTGACCCGCGACGATGACCGGTGATCCCTCCGGTGCCGTCTCGGCGACGATGCTCGCGAGGTCCTCGCCGAGCGCGCGCACGGTCTCGTCGCCGGGGCGCATGCGGCCACCGGCGAACGTCGAGTCGCCGTGCCCGCGCTGATCCCACAGCACGACTCGCACGCCGCCGCGATCGAGCAGACGCTGCGCAACGGGTTCCCACGAGCGGTGGCTCAGTGTCCAGCCGTGGGACATGACGACGGTCGGCGCGTCGGGCGCCAGATCGGCCGGCTCGGCGGTGAAGACGGCGAGGCGCGCGCCGTCGGCGGCGGTGACGGTGGTGCGGGCGAATTCGTGGTTCACGCGACCCACTCAAACACACCCGGAGACGGTGAACCGCCCCGTTTCGGAACCTGCATTGCATAGGCTGCGTCACAACGACAGGTGAGCATCCGCTCACGACCCCCGACGGACAGGTGAGCTCATGACCTCCCACATGCCCACGCGCCGCAGCGTCATGACGGCAGCGCTCGCGAGCGTCGCCCTGACGGCGTGCTCGTCGGCGAAGAAGTCCGATTCGAACGCCTCCAGCGGCGAGGACGTGACGAAGCGTCTCAAGGCCGCGCAGGACAAGATCGGCAAGACGTCCGGGTACCACACGAAGGTGACGTGCTCGGCCGCGCCGAAGGACGAACCGGCGCTCAAGGCGGGGGAGGGCGACGTCGTCAACTCGCCCGCCGCGTTCAAGGGTGACGTGACGGCGAGCACGCAGGGCAACGAGATCAAGGCCGGCATCATCAGCATCGGCGACAAGAACTGGGTGAAGCCGAGCTTCTCGCCCAAGTACCTGACGGTGAACCTCAAGTCGCTCGGTGTGCCGTCCCCGACGTCGCTTTTCAACGCGACGAGTGGCATCCCGGCGATGCCGCTCATGAGCAAGGACATGAAGCGTTCGGGCGAGAAGCTCGTCGGCGGCGAGAAGGTGACGACGTACAAGGGCACGCTCGACGGCCCGAGCGCCGCGAAGGCGATGGGTTTCGGCAAGACGCGCGGCGACTACACCGTCGAGGTCGGCCTCACGGACTCCGACGAGGTGCGCACCATGATCATCACGGGCCCGTTCTTCGACTCGGCCGACGCGACGTACACGATCGACATCTCCAAGTACGACCAGAAGGTCGAGATCAAGCAGCCGTGACCGTGCCTGCCGGTGATTCACCCCTGCTCGTGACGCACCCGGCCGCCGACTGACCCCCGACGCGAGAGACCTCGACGACCCATGACGCTCACCGCTGCCACCGCGCCCGACGCCGACGTTCCGGCGATCGCCACCCGTTCGAAGGCGCTGCTCGCGACGGCGGCACTCGCCGTGCTGCTGACGGCGGCCGACACGTACGTCGTCGTCCTCGCGCTGCAGGACATGATGGCGGGCGTCGGCCTCGGCCTCGACGAACTGCAACGGGCGACGCCGATCGTGTCGGGCTTCCTGCTCGGTTACATCGCCGTGCTGCCGCTCATCGGACGGCTGTCCGACCTCGTCTCGCGCCAACGCGTGTTGCTGTGGTGCCTCGTGCTGTTCGGCCTCGGCAGCGTCGTCACGGCGCTCGCCGTCGACCTGCCCGTCATCGTCGGCGGGCGCGTCATCCAGGGCATCGGTGGTGGCGGGCTCGTGCCCGCGACGCTGGCCCTTGTCGCAGATCTGCTGCCGCGCGGGCGACGGGGCACGGCGCTCGGGATGGTGTCGGCGGTGCAGGAAGTGGGGTCGGTGCTCGGCCCACTGCTCGGCGCCGCGATCCTCGCCGTGTGGTCGTGGCGCGCGATCTTCTGGGTCAACGCTGCAGCGGCCGTCGTCCTCGCCGTCATGATCGGTGTGTTGGGGCGACGGACGAGCACGCAGGTGCCGGACGTGGGCGGCGGCGTTGAGCCTGTGGGCGGGCGCGGCGCGTCGACATCCGCGGCTGGCGACGGCGCGCACCGCGTCGCTGCTGCGTCGTCAGGCCCCGGGCGCGTGGCCCGCATCGTCGGATGGTTGGGGTGGCTGGCGTTGCTCGTCGGAACCCTCATCGTCCTGCTCGCGCTGTGGGCGCCGGAGCGGCTGACCTCCGACGTCGACTACGGCCTGCCGTTCGTCCCGTACGACGGCTACACCTCGCGCATGGCGACCCCCATTGCATTGCGTGGCCTCGGCGTCCTCGTGCTGGGCATCGCGCTGACCGCACGGATCTGGTGGCCGCGGCTACGCGCCGTCGACCTGCCCGGCGCCGTGCTGCTGACGGGCGCGCTCGCCTGCATCGTGTGGGCGTTCGCCGCGGCCGACACCTCGAAGGAGGTGCTCAGCCCCGCCGGATACGTGCTGCTGCCGGTGGCGGCGGTGCTGCTCGTCGGGTACGGCATCCGTCATCGCACGGCGCGGCGACCACTCATCGAACGCGGCGTCCTGGCGGGTCGGGTGCCCGTCGCGCTACTGGTGTCGTTCCTCGTCGGCACGGCGCTCGTCGCGATCGTCGTCGAGATCCCGGTCCTCGCGCGACTGACGCTGACGGACTCGCAGACGGCGGCCGCGTTCGTCCTGCTGCGCTTTCTCGTCGCCGTGCCCATCGGGGCGTTCCTCGGCGGGTTCCTGCTGCGACGCGTGGGGCCGGCCCTCGTCGCCGCTCCCGGTCTCATCATGGCCGGGGCCGCGATCCTCGCGATGAGTACGTGGGGGCGCGACGCGCTCGGCGGCGTCGTCATCTCGACGCTCGTGCTCGCCGTCGCGGGCCTCGGCATCGGCCTCGTCATCGCGCCCGTCAACGACGCGGCGCTCGCCGACTCGCCCGACGACGCGCACGGCGTGACGTCGGCACTCGTCGTCGTCGGCCGCATGATGGGCATGGTCGTCGGCCTCGCACTGCTGACGGCGATCGGCCTGCACCAGTTCAGCGTCGAGATGCAGAAGGCCGCTCATACGAGCGAGCAGACCGTGCGTGACGCGGGCGTCGTGCAGGTGCACACCGTGTTCGTCGGCGCAGGAATCGCGGCGCTCGTCGCGGCGGTGCTGGCGTTCTTCTTCCTGGGGCGCCGGGTCATCGGTTCACGCCGCGTCGAAAGTTGAGTGCAGGCTCGCCGACCACCGCGACCGTGTTCGGCGAGCGAATCATCAATGCTCGGGGTCCTGGCCCGTTTCGCGGTAGCGCGGTCAGTTCGCGCGTCGCAGGATCTGCTCGGCCTGCTTGAACACCGGCCCGTCGACCATCTGTCCCTCGAACGTGAACACGCCGCGTTCGTGCTTCGCCGCGTCCATGAGGCGCGTGGCCCAGTCGATCTGCTCATCGGTAGGGGCGTAGGCGTCGCGGATCGTGGCGACCTGCTTGGGGTGAATGGCGACCTTCGCGTCGAAACCGATGGCGACGGCGTCATCGGCCTCGGCGCGCAGGGCGAGGAGGTTGCCGATGTCCATGAACACGGAGTCGAGTGCGAAGCAGCCGTGCGCCTTCGCGGCCAGCAGGACGTTCCCGCGCACCTGCTGAACGATCGGGTGGTAACTCCCGTCGGCCAGGCGACTGCGGTGCCCACCGAGGCCCGCCGTGAGGTCCTCGGAGCCCCACATGAACCCGGCGACGTTCGGGGCGGCAGCGATCTCGGCGGCGTTGACGGCACCCAGAGGAGATTCGATGAGGGCGATGACGTCGTGGTCTGGCAGCGCGTCGACGTCGGCGCGTGTCTCGGTCTTGGCGAGCATGACGCGACGGACGGGTAGCTGCTCCAGGCAGACGAGGTCGGCGGCGAACTCGTCCGTCGTCGCGGCGTTGACGCGCACGACGATCGTCTCGACGTCCGGTGCGCCGCCACAATTGAATGCGTCGATGAGGGCCTGACGTGCCGCGGGCTTGTCCGCCGGGTTCACGGCGTCCTCCAGATCGAGGATGACGACGTCCGCCGCCGCAGCGGCCTTCGCGTAGCGCTCCGGGCGGTCCGCCGGGCAGAAGAGCCAGCCCGGCCCCGGCATCGTCCACGAGGTGCTTGTGTCCATGAGTTCCTCCGGTCGGTAGACGGTGACGGTTGGGCTGGATGGTGACGTCTGAACGTCCCCATCCACCCCAGCCGTCACCAGGTGTGCATCAGGCCGACGGCGCGCACTTCACGAGCGTCTGGCGGACGGCGACGGCGACGACGTCACCGTGCTGGTTCTTCGCGACGTGCCGCAGCGTGACGATGCCCTGGCCGGGGCGCGACTTCGACTCGCGCTTGTCCTCGATCAGCGTCTCGGCGTACATCGTGTCACCGTGGCGCATCGGCTTGGGAAAGCTGATCTCGCTGAACCCGAGGTTCGCGACGATCGTCCCCATCGTCAGCTGGGCGACCGACAGCCCGACGAGCGTCGAGAGCGTGAACATCGAGTTGACGAGGCGCTCGCCGAATTCCGTCCCCGCGCCGTACTCGGCGTCGAGGTGGAGGGCCTGAGTATTCATCGTCAGCGTCGTGAACAGCACGTTGTCGGCCTCGGTGACGGTGCGTCCGGGGCGGTGCTCATAGATCGCGCCGACCTCGAACTCCTCGAACCACAGTCCACGCTGCGTGATGCGCTTGGGCTGTCGCTCGCCCGATTCGGGGCCGGTAGCGGCGTCGTCGCTCGAGGCGTCTTGGGGTGTTTCATGAAGGGGCATGACGGCCTTTCGTCGAGTCGATCTAACATCGGGGGTCACAAGGACAGTTCGCGGGCGATGAGCATGAGCTGCACCTCGGTGGTGCCCTCGCCGATCTCGAGGATCTTCGAGTCGCGGTAGTGACGCGAGACGACGTACTCGTTCATGAAGCCGTAGCCGCCGTGGATCTGCGTGGCGTCGCGGGCGTTGTCCATCGCGGCCTCCGACGCGACCATCTTCGCGATCGACGCGGCCTTCTTGAACGGCTTGCCGGCGAGCATGAGTGCCGCGGCGTTGTAGTACGCCGAACGCGCCGTGTGAGCCCGCGCCTCCATGCGGGCGATCTTGAACTGAATGGCCTGGTACTCGCCGATCGCGTGCCCGAACGCCTGACGTTCCTTTGCGTACTTCACCGATTCATCGACGCATCCCTGCGCCGCCCCGGCCGCCAGCGCCGCGATGGCGATGCGGCCCTCGTCGAGGATGCGCAGGAAGTTCGCGTACCCGCGACCGCGTTCGCCGAGCAGGTTCGCCTTCGGCACGCGTACGTCCGAGAACGACAGCGGATGCGTGTCGGAGGCATTCCAACCGACCTTGTCGTAGGCGGGCTCAGCCGTGAAACCTGGCGTGTTCGCCGGCACGATGATCGTCGAGATCTCCTTCTTGACGCGCCCGTCAGCCGTCTGCGACTCGCCCGTCACCGCCGTCACCGTCACGAGCTTCGTGATGTCGGTGCCCGAGTTGGTGATGAACTGCTTCGAACCGTTGATGACCCACTCGTCGCCGTCTTCCTTGGCCGTCGTGCGCGTGCCGGACGCGTCAGAACCGGCGCCGGCCTCCGTCAGACCGAAGCCGCCGAGCGCCTCACCGGAGGCGAGCATCGGTAGCCACTGCTCCTTCTGCTCCTGCGAACCGAAGCGGTAGATCGGCATCGCGCCGAGCCCGACGCCCGCCTCGAGGGTGATGGCGACGCTCTGGTCGACCTTCGCGAGTTCTTCGAGCGCGAGGCACAGGGCGAAGTAGTCGCCGCCCACGCCACCGAACTCCTCGGGAAACGGGATGCCGAACAGGCCCATCTCGGCCATGCCGGAGACGACCTCGTAGGGGAACGTGTGGTCCTTGTCGTGCTGGGCCGACACAGGCGCGACGACACGCTGCGCGAAATCACGCACGCCCTTCGCGAGGTCGGCGTACTCGTCGGGCAGATTGCCCTGCGCGATGAAGTCGGTCATGGCGGTCTCCTACGGGTGCGTGGGCGTCTACCCCCTCTGCGTGCAAGTGAACCCGGGTGCACTTGCACGCAGAGGGTCAAGGCTCGGCGGGGGGTCAGGGCTCGGCGG
>NZ_JBXASS010000023.1:0-34938 GCF_058809565.1 Dermacoccus sp. MPR-E5
CCGGGTACTTCCGTGGTGCTGCCATGCTGTCCATCCTCGCGTTGAATGACAGCCTCCACCGAACCCGGGGCGATTCAACCTTCAGCGCGCGGCCGCGGCATCGCCACCTGGGCGCTGGCCACGGCTCTCGAACACGCCACGAAACTCGGACTGCCCTCATGCGTGCTCGTCTGCCTCGACGACAACGTCCCGTCGATCAGAACGATCGAGCGCTTGGGGGACGCCTTGAATCCACCGTCACCGACGATGAGGGCGTGCGACGCCGCCGCTACAGAATCGCCCTCGCTGCGCCCGACACTGACGCCGCCCCTCGCGACGACGCACCTGGCCACAGGTCGCTGTGATCCTGCCTCCCGAACGCGATCCGCGCCTCATCACCATCCGTCGTGGCGGCACCCTGTCCGACGAGCATCACCGCCTGTTGGCGCTCTGGGCGGCTGACTGCGCTCAGCACGTCCTTCCCCTGTTCCGCGCCTCCCGTCCTGACGACGCTCGCCCCGCTGACGCCATCACCGCCGCGCGCGCCTGGGCGGGTGGTGTCATGCCGATGATGCGAGCGCGTGCTGACGGCGGCCACGCCATGGGAGCAGCACGTCCGCTGCAAGGTGCACCCCGTTTCGCGGCCTACGCTGCGGGGCAGGCCGCGTGCGTCGGACACGTCGTCGAACACGACCTCGGCGCTGCCGCCTACGCCATCAAAGCAGTGATGGCCTCGTCACCTGAGCCGCAGACGACGGGCCGCACCGAGTGCGAATGGCAGCGCACCCGCCTCCCCGAGGTGGTCCGCGATCTCGTGCTCGACGATCGGCGCCGCAGAAACCACTTGTGCTGGGACGTCTTCACGTTCTGACGCGCAACGCCGAGATCGCCCACATTGGTCACCAGGGCCGTCCGCGCAGATCGATGCCACCTGCGGGCCACGACTCGATCGGCCGCTCGATGCCCACGATCATCAACGGCGGCCCTGGGGCATCTGTCACGGCCTCACCCGACACTCTGTCGACGTACGTCTCCGCAGCCTCGATGCGGGTCCACCCGCACGCCGCGTAGAAGGGGACGACGGCCTCTCGGCACCCGAGATACCCGAAGTCGATGCCGCCTGCTCGCCGCATGGATTCAGCGGCCGCCGCCATCAACCGACGCCCGAGCGCCGTCCCACGCTCACTCGGGCTGACGAGCACCCCACCGACACCGGCGATGACAACATCCTCGTTTCCGACGCTCATCGTGCGTCGGCCCCACCCGACGTGGCCGTCGAGCGCGCCGTCGTGGTGCGCCAGCACGTGCACGTCGTGGCCGGCGTACCCATACGGCTCGTTCGGCGTCCACGGGCCATGGCCGTCGAGGTACTCAGCGTCGAAGAGTCCTTGCAGCTGGCGGAGGTCACCCACGCCCAGATCTGCGTGCTCGACCCCCATGATGCTCGCGCCATCACGGCTCACGATCCCTCCCCACCCGAGGATGTTGTGTCATGAACGCGCGCTATTTCGCGCGTTCATGACACAACATAGACAGTCTCGACGCTCACCCCGCTCGGAATGCCACGTCGCCGACGGCCGTTACCCTGAACGCGGCACCTGTCGATGCCGCAGACCCCACCGAGAGGCAACGCGTGAACAACGGCTCACTCATCGTGCAGAGCGATCGGACGATCCTGCTCGAGGTCGATCACGAGAACGCCGAGGCGGCGCGTCGCGCCATTGCTCCGTTCGCCGAGCTCGAACGCGCCCCCGAGCACGTTCACACGTATCGCGTCACGCCGCTCGGCCTGTGGAACGCCCGCGCTGCCGGCCTCGACGCCGAAACGGTCGTTGACGCTCTCATCACGCACAGCCGCTTCCCCGTGCCGCAACCGCTGCTGCTCGACGTCGCCGAGACGATGGATCGTTACGGCCGTCTCGTCCTCGAGAAGGACGGCGACCAGCTCGTCCTGCACTCCACCGACAAGCCCGTGCTCGAAGAGGTGCTGCGGCACAAGAAGATCAAGCCACTCGTCGGCGAGCGCCTCGACGACTTCACCGTCGCCGTCCACCCAAGTGAGCGTGGCGCGATCAAGCAGGAGCTCATCAAGGTCGGCTGGCCGGCCGAGGACCGTGCGGGTTTCGTCGACGGCGAGGCCCACCCCATCGACCTCGACACCGACGGCTGGCAGCTGCGCCCCTACCAGCGTCAGGCCGTCGACGGGTTCTGGGACGGCGGCAGCGGCGTCGTCGTCCTGCCCTGTGGCGCCGGCAAGACGCTCGTCGGCGCCGGTGCCATGGCGAAGGCCAAGGCGACGACCCTCATCCTCGTGACGAACACCGTCTCGGCCCGTCAGTGGCGCGATGAGCTGCTCAAGCGCACGACGCTGACGGAGGACGAGATCGGCGAGTACTCCGGTGCGCGCAAGGAGATCCGCCCCGTCACGATCGCGACGTACCAGGTGCTCACGCTCAAGCGAAAGGGCGTCTACCCGCACCTCGAACTGCTCGATGCGCGCGACTGGGGCCTCGTCGTCTACGACGAGGTGCATCTGCTGCCCGCGCCCATCTTCCGCATGACGGCCGACCTGCAGGCCCGTCGACGTCTCGGCCTGACGGCGACGCTCGTGCGTGAGGACAACCGCGAGGACGACGTGTTCTCCCTCATCGGCCCGAAGCGCTACGACGCACCCTGGAAGGACATCGAGAGCCAGGGTTACATCGCGCCCGCCGATTGCGTCGAGGTGCGCGTCGGGCTCTCCGACTCCGACCGCATGGCCTATGCGACGAGCGAACCCGACGAGCGCTACCGCTTCGCCTCGTGCGCGACGGTCAAGGATCCGGTCGTCGAACGCATCGTCGCCAAGCATGACGGCGAACCGACCCTAGTCATCGGCCAGTATCTCGACCAGCTCGAGACCATCGCGGGACGCCTGAACGCCGACCTCATCACCGGTGAGACGTCGGTTGCGGTGCGGCAGAAGCTGTTCCAGCAGTTCCGTGACGGCGAGATCACCAAGCTCGTCGTGTCGAAGGTCGCGAACTTCTCGATCGACCTGCCGGAGGCGAGCGTAGCCATCCAGATCTCCGGGACGTTCGGCTCGCGTCAGGAGGAGGCCCAGCGCCTCGGTCGCGTCCTGCGCCCGAAGGCCGACGGACGCACCGCGCACTTCTACTCGATCGTCACGCGCGACACCGTCGACGCCGACTTCGCCGCGCACCGTCAGCGCTTCCTCGCCGAGCAGGGCTACGCCTACCGCATCGTCGACGAGAGCGACATCTGAGCCCTTCCCCGCACAGCTTGGTTCAGTAGACCAACCACATGACGACGGTCAACATCCACGAGGCGAAGACTCACCTTTCCCGGCTGCTCGCCAGGGTCGAGGCCGGCGAGTCAATCACCATCGCCAAGGCAGGGCGGCCCATCGTCGACCTCGTCCCGCACGTCGCCGAGCCCGTCAGGTTCGGCACACTCGATGCGTCGTGGACGACGGCGGACGACGCCTTCGGCGATGAGACCGACACGCTCGTCGGGGCGCTGCTCGGCGCCGAGCGATGAGCATCCTGCTCGATACCCACGTCGCCCGGTGGCTACTGCAGGACGACCGTGGTCTCGGCCGAAGTGCGAAAGACGCCGTCCGTGGAGCTCACGCAGCTTCGGCGTTGCCACGTCCGCGACGCACGTAGGCCCAGCCCATGAGTCCGAGGACGGCGCCCGCGACGCACGTCCACGGCCACCAGTCACGCTCGCCCGTGCGCAGGGCGGGCACGAGAAGCGTCACGACGAGCATGACGACCCAGCACGCGACGCCGACGAGGATCACCTTGGGTGTGTCGATGTGCAGCGGCTGCGGCTTCGGAATGACGGTGTCGCCGCCAGTGAACAACTTCTCGTACGGCGATTCCTCGAGTCGTGCCTCGCCCTCGGTGGGGAGCACGACACCAGCTTCGTAGGACATCGAGTGTTCGGCGCGCTCCCGCATCTCGCGGGCGCGCTCGATCGAGCGGGGCGTCGCACCGTCAGCACGCGGGGCGCGCTTCGGCTGACGCTGGTCTGGGCTCACCGTCACAGCCTAGTTGACGCGCCCCTGACGGGCGGCGAAGCACCGACAGCCGAGCTCGGTGCCGGCGCCCTCAGACCCGGCGGCGCGCCTCTGCTGAGCGGGGCGAAGGGACGGCAGACGTCACTCACGGGCCCAGTCATGGGCGCGCACCCGACGAGGCGGCGACGACCACCCGCTGAGCACGTTTCCCGGCGCACACGGGCGCCAAATACGATGTGCGCCATGTCGAGCACAGTCACTTCGGCCCCCGCCCCCGGCCCGCCCGCGAACGCCCTGGATCGCTACTTCAAGATCAGCGAACGCGGTTCCACCGTCGGACGGGAGATCCGCGGTGGCCTCGTCACCTTCTTCACGATGGCGTACATCGTCGTCCTCAACCCCATCATCATCGGCACGGTGCCGGACTCGACGGGCCATTACATCGGCGGCGGAACGTCGCCGAACCTCACCCTCGTGGCATCCGTGACGGCCCTCGTCGCTGGTGTGATGACGATCTTCATGGGCGCGATCGCCAAGTTCCCCCTCGCCATCGCGACCGGCCTCGGTCTCAACGCATTCGTCGCCTACTCCGTGGCGAAGCTGCCGGGCATGACCTGGCCTGACGCCATGGGGCTCGTCGTCATCGAGGGCTTCATCATCTTCCTGCTCGTCATCTCCGGTTTTCGCAAGGCACTGTTCGCGGCGATTCCGCACTCGTTGAAGACGGCCATCAGCGTCGGCATCGGGCTGTTCATCTGCCTCGTCGCCCTCCACGACGCGGGTTTCAACTCCGCCGGCGGCGGTTTCCTCCAACTCGGCCCGAGCGGCACGCTGCAGGGCTGGCCGGTGCTCATCTTCATCATCGGCGTGCTCGGTATCGCCGCGATGATGGCCCGCAAGGTGAAAGGCGCCATGCTCGTCGGCATCCTCGGTGCGACGACGCTCGCCGTCATCGCCGAGACGGTCGGCAACATCGGCAGCAAGACGAACGCCAAGGGGGACGTCGTGAACCCGGGAGGGTGGTCCCTCACCGTGCCGCAGGTGCCCGACTCGTTCGTCTCGCAGCCGAACTTCTCGATCATCGGCGACTTCTCGCTGTTCGGTGCCTTCGGCAAGATCGGCACCATCTCCACGATCCTCATCATCTTCACGCTCGTGCTCGGCGCTTTCTTCGACCTCATGGGCGCGATGTACGCCGTCGGCGCCGAGGGAGACCTGCTCGACGAGGATGGTGTGCCCGAGCACTCCGAACGCATCATGATCGTCGACTCCGTGGCCGCGATGGCCGGCGGCGCCGGCTCCATCAGCTCCAACACGGCCTTCATCGAATCGGCGTCCGGCGTCGGCGAGGGCGCGCGAACCGGCCTCGCCTCCATCGTCACCGGCGTGTGCTTCCTGCTCACGACCTTCCTGGCCCCGCTCGTCGAGATGGTGCCTTCGGAGGCCGCCGCGCCTGCCCTCGTCATCGTCGGCTACCTCATGATGACGCAGGCGAACGACATCGACTGGAAGGACATGGAGATCGGCCTTCCCGCCTTCCTGACGATGGCGCTCATGCCCTTCACCTACTCGATCGCCGTCGGCATCGGCGCCGGGTTCATCAGCTTCATTCTGATCAAGCTGGTCAAGGGCAAGGCGAAGGACGTGCACCCACTCATGTACGTCGTCGGGCTCTTCTTCCTCGTCTACTTCGGCATCGAACCGGTCAAGCAGATCCTCGCCGCATGATCGCTGCCTCAGGCCTCGTCGTGCTCGGTGTTCTCGTGCTCGGTGTTCTCGTGCTCGGTGTTCTCGCGCGCACCCTTGCCGCCGTCCGAGACCTCGAGGTCGACGTCAAGTTCGTCGAGCACCGGCGCATCCTGATGGTCGTGCGCCTGCGGAGCTTCCATGTCGGCCTCGGAATGGGCGCCGCACCCGAAGTCGAGGGCGACGACCTTGCCGTCGGCGGGCGACCAGTCGTTGGCGCAGACACCGAACTGCTGACGCAGCACACCCGCCATCGGCAGGAAGTAGCCACACGTCGCGCACGGCGCGGGAGCCTTGCGGGCGACGTCGGACGACGGCCCGTTCTCTCCGTCGTACCAGCGCTGAGCCGCCTCGTCGCGCCCCTCTGCCGAGAGCACGCGCGCGCGGCCGAGGCCGAGCTCGAAGATGGCGACCTGGTCGACGTCCTCGTTGCCGGTTGCCTCGAACCCGCCTTCGAGGCGCGGGTCGTCCTCCTTGTACGGCAGCACGTCGCCGGCGCTCAGGTCGCCCGGGGCGAGCCGGTCAGCCCACGGCACCCACTCGGGCGCGAGGATCGACGACGCCGTCGGCACGAGATTCGTCTCGCAGACGGTGGCGACCTTCGCGCGGGGCGCGCGGGCCACGGAGACGGCCCACTGCCAGTCGGGGTAGCCCTTGGCCAGGCTCGCGAAGTAGTGCGTGCCGAGTCGCTCCGAGTTCATCTCGAAGCGCACGTGCTCACCGACCGTGTCGCGGTAGGCGATCTCGACGACGGCGGCGCGCGCCATGTCGCGTGCGGCGTCAGCGGCGAGGACGGCGTCGTTCTTCACCACCTTGACGCGGCGAGCCTTCGGTGACGACGCGGGCGCCGGCTCGACGGGTTCGCTCGCCGCGGAGGGCACGAAGGGGACGTCAGACATGATCAGACCTCGAGGTCGTCGGCCACGGCGCGCAGCACCGTCGCGATCTTGTTCGAATGGCTGCGGTCGGGGTAACGCCCCTTCTGCAACCCGGAGGACAGGTCATCGAGCAGACGGATCACGTCTTCGACGATAACGCTCATCTGCTCAGCGGGCTTGCGCTTGCGCTCGGCGATCGACGGCGGCGCGTCGAGCAGCTGAACGTGCATCGCCTGCGCGCCCTTGCGCCCGTCGACGACGCTGTACTCGATGCGCATTCCGCCACGCAGCTGGCTCACCCCGGCAGGCAGCGCGCTCGCGGGCACGAAGACGTCGACGCCGTCGTCCCCGGAGACGAAGCCGAAGCCCTTCTCGGCGCTGTAGAACTTGACCTTGCCGACCGGCACGTCGCACCTCTTTGCTCATGAGGCCGACGGGCGACCTCGGGTGGGATGGCTCGCGCGTGCGGCACCCCGTCGAACAGTAACTTTTCGAGTTTACCGGCGCGTGTGCGGCGGGTCCGAATCGTCGGACTCGACGCGCGTCACGCTCGGCTCGGCGGCCTCGATGCCGGCGTCATCCGAGCCTGCATCGCGCTCGTGCTCGCCGTCCCTGCTGCCGGCGTTGTCCTCACGCAGTTGCTGCTGCATCTGCCGCAGCATGTCGGCACGGGCCGAGCGCGACGCAGCATCGCCCGCCGACGCACGGCGGGCGGTCGGCGGCTGCGTGACGGCGCGCGAGCGCCACCAGAAGAACACCCCGCCGAGCAGCATCGCGAACCCGGCGAGCAGGACGACGAGACAGACCAGCGCCCACACCACCATGGCGGCATGGAGCAGCGCGCCGACATGCCCCCGGTCGGCCAGCTTGACGGCTACCGTCACCCACGCGCCGATGAGCAGTGGCGAGGCCACCCACAGCAGCGCAGCGCCGACGATCGCGAGCCGTTTGCCGCGCGCCAGCAGCGCGGTCGAGAAACTCTCCTCGTGCACGTCGTCCATGGCGCGAACGCTACCGCGCGCCGGCGACAACCCTTTCATTCCAGGCCTTCGGCGCCGCCCGTCAGGTGCCGAGTGCTGCCCGGACGCCGGCGCGTCGCCACGCCGTCACGGGGCCGGAAAACCCCGAGCCGACGGGGTTGTCGGGGCCGCCCACTACTGTCGGCGACATGACGAACCGCAGTCCGCGACGCCTCAGCACCGCGCAGGCACGCCGCATCGCGTTGGCCGCCCAGGGGTTCGCGAAGGCACGCCCCGAGAGCGTCACGACACGCCACCTGACGGCGACCGCCGCGCGCCTGCAGGTCGTGCAGATCGACAGCGTCAACGTCCTCACGCGCAGCCACTACCTCCCCTTCTTCAGCCGCCTCGGCCCGTATGCGCAGCGCGACCTGGACGCGCTTCGGGACCGCGCGCCACGTCGTCTCGTCGAGTATTGGGCGCACGAGGCCAGTCTCGTGACGCCGCAAGTGTGGCCGCTGCTGCGTCACCGCATGGCGCGCGCCCATGAGGACGCCTGGGGTGGCATGCGTCGCGTCGCAGCCGAGCACCCCGGCCTCGTCGAACGCGTCCACGCCCACGTCACGACGCACCCGCCCGCCACAGCCCGCGAGATCGAGGTCGCGCTCGAACACGACGAGCAGCTGAACAACGACCACTGGGGCTGGAACTGGTCGCTCGTCAAGGCAGCCCTGGAGCACCTGTTCTGGGCGGGCCGCATCACCTCGGCCGGACGCACGCCGCAGTTCGAACGTCGCTACGCGAGCCTCGAGCGCGTCCTGCCGAACCAGATCGCCGACGCCGCACTGGCCGAGGAGTTCTTCTCACCGACCCCCCTGATCGACGCCCCTGCGGGCAGCGACGTCGCCTACTTCGACGACGTCGTCGAACTCGTGCGACGCAGCGCGATGGCGCACGGGGTCGGCACCGAGCTGTGCCTACGGGATTACTTTCGACTCAAGGGCGCGCAGGTGCGCCCGGCGATCGAGCACCTGGTGACGGCGGGCGAACTCGAACCCGTCGACGTCGAATGCTTCGACAAACCCGCGTGGCGCCACGTCGATGCAAAGATCCCTCGCCGCATCGAGACGGCCGCGCTGTTGTCGCCGTTCGACTCACTCATCTGGCAGCGCGAACGCACCGAGGCACTGTGGAACTTCCGCTACCGCCTCGAGATCTACACCCCCGCCGCGAAGCGTCAGTACGGCTACTACGTCCTGCCGTTCCTGTTCGGCGAGCGCCTCGTCGCGCGCGTCGATCTGAAGGCCGACCGCGCCGCCGGGGTGTTGCGCGCTCACGCGATCCACTGGGAGCCGGGCGCCCCCGCCGCACACCCAGGCGCCGCGGACGCCTTGAGCGACGAGCTCACGACCATGGCGACATGGTTGGGTCTCGAGGGTTGGCGCGCCGCATGAACGACGCACGCGCACCGGTGACGGGCGGGTCCGCCCCACCCGTCACCGGTGCGCGTTTGGCTCATGTCAGACGTGACGCTCCTGACGCGGCTCCGACGATGCCTTCGGCTGCTTCGCTTCCTTCGAGGCCAGCGCGTAGGTGCGGGCATACGTGGTGCCGGCCGCGAGCAGGACGAGGCCTGCGACGACGCACGTCATGGCCCGCGTCATCGCGCCCATGTAGGCGAGATCGAACATGAGCAACTTGAGAAGGGCGCAGCCGAGCAGCGCGAGACCCCACGTCATCGACGCCGACAGGTGGCGCGGCCGCGTCAGGCCGGCGACGAGCACGAGCGCGGCGAGCGCCATCGCGCCGACGGTGATGACGAGGTGCACGAGGAAGAAGCCCGACGGCGTGCGACCCAGGCAGGTGATCAGCGACATCGCGAAGCCCAGCAGACCGATGAAGCCGGCACCGACGAGCGTCATCTGGACGTGCGGCGCGGGCATCGTCCGGCCCCGGACCGACCAGGTCGCGACGGCGGCCACCGTGAGCATGAGCAGCCCGCTCACCGCGACGGATGCCGGCAGTTCAGCGGCACGCCCCCGGTAGAACAGGTCGATCGTGGGAGAGGCCACCTGCTGCGCAACGGCGGCGAGACCCAGCGCTCCGAGGGCCAGCTGACCGTCCATGCGCTGACGCGTCATGCCCTGCGCGGCGAACAGCACGAGCGCAGCGGCGAGGAACGGCAGGGCGAGCCACGGCCCGGTCGTCATGGCGAAGGCCAACGTCAGCGCGTTGATGACGGTGACGACGAGCGCGCCCAGGCGCAGCTCGCGCCCCGCGTGCCGCAGGGCCCACCACGTCAGTGCCGCGACGAGCATCGCCCCGAGGGCCAGCAGCGTCCACGTCGAACGGTCGGCGCGGATCATGAAGACCCACATCGGCAGCCAGGCGCTGACGTAGGCGGCCGCACCCCAGCGCGCGTCGGGACGAACCGTCGCGGTGAGCAGCGTCGTCGTCACCGCGGTGAGGGCGATGAGGCCGATCATGACGGGCACCTGGACGCTGTGGTCGAGGTCGATCCAGAACGTCGCGGCGAGCACGACGGGGACGGTCCGCGCGAGGCCGAGCTCGTCCCAGCGACGCGTCAGCTCGGGTGCGACGCCGACGAGCTGGATGACGAACAGGAACGCGACGAGCGCGAGGCCGGGGCCCTGCGTCAAGGAGGGCGCGAACACGCAGACCGCGACCATGATCGCGATGGCGAGCCATTTCTCGTCCCAGCGCATCGCGAGCAGGAACGCGGCTGCCGCGACGACGAACGCCATCGCGAGGCCGACACTCAACGGCACCCACGCGTAGAGGCGGGTGACGGCGATGACGTCGAAGTACGCCGCGGACGCTGCCGTCGCGAGCAGCGCGATGGAGCCGATCTGGCCACCCGGTCGACGGCGCACCCACGACGCGGCCGCGGCGAGAGCCGCCGAACCCGCGGCGCCACCGACGACGCGGACCGGCGGCGTCAGGATGCCTTCACGCGCCGCCATGACGAGCAGGAGCACGACCCCGACGAGCGTGACGACGACACCCGCGGCTGCCAGCAGCATCGCGACGATCTGCTGGTTGTCGAACCGTCGAGGCTTTAGTTCGGGAGGTGGCGGCGGGATGAACGCGAGCGAACCGGGAAATGCGGGTGCCGGTCCTGCACCAGGGCGCCCGTCATGGGGGGCCGGGCCGGGAGCGGCACCGCTGTACTGGCCTTGCCGATGACCACTGTTCGGCGTCGCCCCCATGAACGGTGGCGGCGGCGTCGAGTGGCCGTCAGGAGCGTCGAAGGCAGGGCGTCCGGAGTACGACGGACCGTAGGGCGGCACCGGGCGGGACGGGTCGAAGGAGTTCGAGGGCTGGTTCTCATTCATGCCTTCGAGCCTCGTCGGCCGTCGGCTTCGGCGCCTGAGCAGGACTACTCAGACGACGTGAGTAATGGACGCGAGTGAGTGCTCAGGACGCCCCTGTCCACGCAGGTGCGGCGAACGTCAGTCGAGGCCGTTCTCGAGAGCGAACCGCGTCAGTTCGACGCGGTTGGCGAGGTGCAGCTTGCGCAGCGTCGCGGCGACGTGGTTGTCGACGGTGCGGCTGCTGAGGCCGAGCCGCGAGGCGATCTGCTTCGACGCGAGCCCCTTCGCAACCATGCGCAGCACCTCGCTCTCGCGGGGCGTCAGGGCGCTCGCCGGGTCGTTCGTGGTGTCGACGCGGCCACGCAGGTGCGCGAGCACCAGCCCGGCGAGTTCGGGGGTGAACACCGCGTCTCCGCGCAGCGTCGCCTCGACCGCGTCGACGAGTTCGGCGGCGCTGGCACTCTTGAGCAGGTAGCCCGACGCACCAACCTTGACGGCGTCGAGCACGTCGCTGCGCGCCGACGACGCCGACAGCACGAGCACCTTGACCTCGGCCAGCGTCAGCATGATGGCGGACGTCGCGTCGGCACCGTTGCCGTCGGGCAGATTCATGTCCATGAGGACCAGGTCGGGGCGCGTCGCGCGAGCGCGATCGACGGCCTCGCGCACGGACCCGGCGGTGGCGACGACGTCGTAGCCGCGCGCGACGAGGTCGCGTTCGACGGCGTCACGCCACATCGGATGATCGTCGACGATCATGACGCGGGCCTGGGGCTCACGGGACGAGTCATTCATGACGACATTGTCGCGGACGCCAAGATCGCGGGCCACCGTGGCGCTGCGGCGCTCCACTGCTGCGGCGGATGAGACCGCCCGTCGCGCGACACGATCATGATCGAGGCTGCTTGCCGCGCCTCAGCGCGGCACCGTGAACTCCCACTCGACGCCCTCGCCCGGCGCGGTGGTGAGATGCGCGCGTCCGCCGATCGCCTCGATGCGTCCGACGATCGATCCGCTGACGCCCAGTCGCCCTTCGGCGCGTGCCTGCGCCGGCCGTTCCGGCGACATGCCCACGCCGTCGTCACGGACGGTGACGACGACCTCATCGCCGAGATCCTCGAGCAGGACGTACGAGGTCGCGGGTGCGCCACCACGCCCGGCGTGCAAATCGGTGTTCGTCAGGGCTTGCCGCACCGCCGCGGTGATCTCGGCGACGACGTCGGGGCACAGCGTCACCGCCTCGGCTCCGGCGCTGACGTGGCACCGACGGCTCTCGAGGGCGAGCAGAGCCTGGCGCAGATCCGTCGGGTCAGGCGCGTCAGACCCGCGGGCAGCACCCCGCGCCGGCGCGTCCACCGACGACGCCTCCATGCCGGCGTCGAGAGTTTCCCCACCCCGCGCCACCCCGTTCTGACCCGCATCACACAGGCTGGAGGCGACTCCCCCGGCGAGACCATTCAGACGCACTGCCCCCGCGTTGCCCGCCCACGTGCCGTCGCGGCGCGCGCTGTCGTCGCCGTCCGCGATGAGGTGGCGCAGAGCCTGCTCCTGCTCGGCGGCGAGCTGCCCGACGCGCGCGAACTCACCACCCGCGCGCTCCCCTTCGCGCGCGGTCAAGGCGAGCACCTGCAGCACTCCGTCGTGCACCTGCCGGGCGAGCCGTTCGCGCTCCGCGGCCTGGGCGCGCAGCTCGAGCGCCCTCGTCAACTGCTCGTGGGCGCGCTGCACACTGTGGCTCGCCACCCCCGCGGCGATGCCCGCACTGACGAGAATGGGCAGCGTCGGTGAACGTTCGAGCCACGACAGATCTCCGCCGACGTGCAGGCACGCGAGCCCCAGGACGACGGCGCTCGCGAAACCTGCGCCGACACCCCACATCATCCCGGCGGTGAGCACGGCGTTCGTCACCCACATCGTCGTCGGCAGGCTCTGGTTGTGATCCCACCAGCTCTCGGGTGCGACGATCCACGTCGAGTAGACGAGCGCGAGCGTGACGACCTGATCGAACCCGACGAGCACAGGTCGCCAGGTGCGGCGCGCGAACATCGCGTACGCCGCGATGCCGGACCAGATGCACTGCACCGCGATGAGGGCGCTTGCCAGGTGGGGGCGAGAGTAGTGCGAGATCGCCATCGAATGGATGCAGAGGCTGTACGCGAGCGTCAGGAAGCGAAACGCGGCCGAGGTTGCCCAGAGCGAGCCCATCGCGTCGTCGGGCAGGCCCATGCCCCAGCCCGTCCATCGGGACGCGACGGACGACGCCCCGAACCGCACAGGCGATTCGAGGCGTCGACGCAGGTGGGCTCGGCTCACTTGCGCTGCTCGGGGTACGGCACCCCGTAACCCTCCTGGCCGGGCGCCTGGTACTGGCCACTCGCGGTGTTCTGCGTCGGGTACGGCATCTGCGACGGCGGCAGCTGCGGCTGCTCGTTGTACGGACGCTGCTGGCTCTGCGGCGCGTCGAACTGCACGTTCGGCGCCTGGTCGTTCGTCATGTTGACACGCGGGGCACCCTTCGTCGCCTCGTCGGCCTCATAGTATTCGGCCTTCGTCACGCCCGCGGGGCCGGCCATGAACTTCGTCGGGATCGAGTCGACCTTCGAGTTCAGCGAGCTGACGCACGCGTTGTAGTAGCGGCGCGCGTTGGAGATGCGGTCCTCGGTCGAGCTGAGCTCGCCCATGAGCTGCTGGTAGTTCTGGTTCGACTTGAGGTCGGGGTAGGCCTCGGAGACGGAGATGAGGCGACCCAGCGCCTGGCTCAGCTCACCCTCGGCCTCGGCGACCTGCGCCGGCGAACCGTTCGTGTTGACGGCCGCACCACGCGCGCGGATGACGGCGTCGAGCGTGCCCGCCTCGTGCTTCGCGTACGCCTTGACCGTCTCGACGAGGTTCGGGATGAGGTCGTGACGACGCGTCAGCTCGACGTCGATCTGGTGCCAGGCCTCCTGCACCGTGTTGCGCTGCTTGACGAGGCCGTTGTACATCATGACGGCTGCGACGACGAGCGCGACGATGATGACGAGAAGGATGATGCCGAACGTCATGAGTGGCTCCTGCTTCGAGGGGTCATGTCTGCTTCGACCCTAGCCGACGGCAGCGACCACCGTCAGCGCTCGATGCGTGTCACGGCACGATTCGCCCCCCGCAGGGCCGGCTGCGCCTGGGGACTGGAGGTCACTCCTCGTCGAAGCGGGTGAGGATCTGCTCGACGATCTGGGGGCATGCGCCCAGCGGCGCGGTGACGATGTCGGCGCCCGACCGCGTCAGCTGGTCATGGAAGTGCCCCTCGCCGAGCAACAGCGCGGCGACGGCCACTCGGGCTCGAGGATGGTCGCGGTTGGCGCTCACGGCGTCGGGCACGGACGGGGTGGCCGCCGAGCCGAAGGCCACGTCCACCGAGGTGCCCCAGACGTCGGCGAGCAGACGCGCCTGGGCGCGTGCGTCGGCGGTGGCCTCGACACGGCTGGACCCGGCGGCGGACATGACGATCGCGTCACCGGGGCTCGCGCCCGCCTCGCGCAGGCGCTGCGCGAGCAGGTCGGCGATGAGCCGCGACGGGCCCAGCGCTCCGGTGGAGCGCGCATTGTCGTGTGGAGCAACGGCTTTCGCGACGTCGACACGCACGTGGTAGCCGCCGCAGAACAGCAACGGCACCGCGACGACCTCGTCGTACTCGGGCGCAAGGCGCGCGACGACGTCGGCGACCTTCGGCTCCTGGACGTCGACGTAGGCGTCCGCCACAGCGAGCTCCGGGCGGGCGGCGCGGACGGCGTCGACGAGGTCGTGGACGACCTGCCGCCCCTGCGGGCTCGCCGTTCCGTGGGCGACGAGGACGAGAGCGGCGCCGGCAGGTTCGCCCGTCATCGCACAATCTCAAGGCGATAACCGCGTTTGATGACGGTGGCGACGGCATCACGACTACCGAGCGCGTCGCGCAGACGCCCGACAGCGACCTCGACCGAGTGCTCGCCCGCAGCACCCGGTAGCACGGCGAGCAGCTCGTCGCGGGCCACGACGGCTCCGTCCGCGTCCGCGAGGCGTCGCAAGACAGCGAGTGCTGCAGGAGTCAGGGCCAACGGTTCGTCATCGACGAGCGCGCCGTCCCGCGTAAGGATGATGCGGCCCGCCGGCGTCGCGATGGGCGGCTCGCGCCGTTCCTCGAGGGCCGTCGCGATGACACGCACGAGTGCGCCCATCCGGAACCGCTCCGGAACGAGCGGTTCGACGCCGTGGGCGCGTAGGGGGGCCGCCGTCGTGTCGCCGACGCACGCGGCGAGAACGCAGCGCTCGCGCAGCGAGCCGAGCACCGCATCGAGTACGCCGACGCGGGCGGCGGCATCGAGGAAGGCCTGGGTGCCCGGTGCTGCGGTGAAGGCGACGCAGTCGACCTCGCCCAGGGCGACCAGGTCGACGGCGGCTTCTACCGCAACCGGATCGGGGGCCGGCCCCCAGCGGTAGACGATGAGCGAGACGACCTGCGCACCGCCCGCACGCAGGGCGTCGTCGATGCCATCGGAGCCTGCCCCGTGGTGCTGCACTGCGACGCGCAGCCCCGCGACCCCCTCCTCGGCGAGAAGGTCCTTTATCTCTCGCGCAGTCTCCGAAGTGGCCGTCCACGCGACGTCGAGCCCCTCACGCTGGACAGCCCCCTGCGCCTTCGGGCCGCGCGCGATGATGCGTGCACCGGTCAGCGCCTCGAGTAGGCGCGCGTGCAACCCGGCGGCGTCGGCCGCTTCCAACCAACCGCGGAAGCCCACGCCCGTCGTCACGATGACAACGTCCGGCGGCCCGTCGAGGAGTTCCCTGGTGCGTGACAGCAGTTCGAGGTCGTCGACGTGAGGGATGTGCGACAGGGTCGGCGCGTGCACGACCTCGACGCCCCGACGTTCAAGGGCCGCAGCGAACTCCTCACCACGCCGCTGCGCCGTGAGGACGACGCGGCACCCAGTGAGGTCTGTGCTTCGCGACACGCTCATGCGGGCACGTCCAGGTCTCTTTGCCCTGAGGCATTCCCCTGCGCGGAGTCAGCATCGCGCGCTACCTGCACGATCTCGGCGTCGTGCAGCACGTCGACGACATCGCCGATGATGATGACGCTCGGGTTGCCCACCTCCTCGACCGCGCACTGGGCGGCGATCGTCGCGAGGGTGCCCTTGATGACCCGCTGCTGCGGTGTCCACGCACGATGGACGACGCCAGCGGGCGTCGCCGCGTCCTTGCCGTGGCCGACGAGGCCGGCGGCGAGGGTGGGCAGGCGGCTCATGCCCATGAGCACGACGATCGTGTGGGGCCAGACGGCGAGCGAGTCGAGCGCCAGGTCGTCATGCCCGGACAGCACGAGCATGCCTGCGGAGACGCCGCGGTGCGTCACCGGAATGCCACCGGCGAGCGGAGCCGACAACGCGCTCGTCACGCCGGGGACGACGTCGACCTCCACGCCGTGCGCGCGACAGTGCAGCAGCTCCTCGCCGCCACGACCGAGCAGATACGGGTCGCCGCCCTTGAGGCGCACCACGCGGCGCCCGGCGCGCGCCTCACGTACGAGGATCTTGTTGATCTCGACCTGCGGCACCGGATGGTGATGCGGAGTCTTGCCCACGTCGATGATCTCCGCGTCGAGGCCGAGCTGATCGAGCTCGTCACGAGGGCCGAGACGATCAGCAACGATGACATCGGCGGCCCTCAGCTCTCGCAGGGCCCGGATCGTCAGGAGGTCGAGGGCACCCGGGCCCCCACCGACGAGGACAACGCGGCCGCAGGCGTCATCGCTGCTCGTCATCGTAGCCATCTCCTTCGTCCCCTCCGGTCGTCGAGCGACGCTCAGGTGTCTCAGGTCTCGCACTCTAGGCCGACGCACGGGCGGGAATCCTGTTGTTCCGCAGAACGATCATCCCGTCAGCCTCGACGACGTCCCACACCCCTAGGTTGGCCCCGTCGCCCACCGTGCTCGCACCCGTGGCGAGATCGAACGCCTGCTTGTACATGGGCGATTGGATGACGTCGTGCACCTGCCCCTCGACCGTCACGGTACCGATAAGGCCGCGCGCCATGACGTTGGCGCCCGAGTACGGGTCGTGGTGGCCCACGGCGTGCAGTTCTCCCGTCGCAGTCCGGACCAGGGCGATCTGCACACCGTCGGGGGCACGCACGGCCACCGCACGCTCGACCGGCACCTGATCGCTGCGACACACCGTCGCGGCGTCGTCGCCGATGCTGAGGTCTGTAGTCATGTCGGTCTGCGTGAGCGTCATGCGCGCACCTCCAGGGTGGTGCCGGCGATCATCACCGGGCGGCGGTTGGAGTCGACGAGCTCAAGTTCGCCTGCCTCACCGAGGCGGCGTTCCTGCGTCGTCGCGGGGCGGATCTGCTCACGTTCGACGACGTAGAGCAGGTCGGGGTCGACGTCGGTCGCATCGTTCACGAAACCCGTGAACTGGGCCAGCTTCGCCGGGTCTTCGAGCACGTCGCGCCACTCGTCGCTGTAGGTCGCGACATGGTTCGACATCATCGCGTCGAGGTCGTCGCAGATGCCGAGTTCGTCATCGAACACGACAGCGCGCAGGTGATCGATGCCTCCGTCGAGCTCTTCCAGCCACGGCGCCGTGCGCTGCAGCCGTTCGGCGGTCGAGATGTAGAACATGAAGAACCGGTCAATCGCCCGAACGAGTTCGTCGTCGCTGAGATCCTGCCCCAGCAGTTGGGCGTGACGCGGCGTCGCGCCACCGTTGCCGCCGACGTACAGGTTCCAACCGTTCTCGGTCGCGATGACGCCGGCGTCCTTGCCCCGCGCCTCGGCGCACTCCCGTGCGCAGCCGCTGACGCCGAGCTTGAGCTTGTGCGGGCTGCGTAGCCCGCGGTAGCGCAGTTCGAGGTCGATCGCCATGCGCACGCTGTCCTGCACGCCGTAGCGGCACCAGCTCTGGCCGACGCACGACTTCACCGTGCGCAGGCTCTTGCCATACGCATGACCGGATTCGAACCCGGCGTCTACGAGGCGCTTCCAGATCGCCGGCAGTTGATCGATGCGCGCGCCAAACATGTCGATGCGCTGACCGCCGGTGATCTTGGTGTACATCCCGAAATCCTTCGCGACCTGCCCGATGACGAGGAGGCCGTCTGGCGAGATCTCGCCCCCGGGGATACGCGGCACCACCGAGTATGTGCCGTCCTTCTGAAGGTTCGCGAGCAGGTGGTCGTTGCTGTCCTGCAGTGTGCCCTGTTCACCGTCGAGGATGTGGCCGCCGCCGAGACTCGCGAGGATGTTCGCGATGGTCGGCTTGCAGATGTCGCAGCCGCGCCCCGTGCCGAAGCGTTCGATGACGGCGCTGAACGTCGTCAAACCACTCACCTTCACCGCGTTGAACAGCTGGCTGCGGGACATCGGCATGTGTTCGCACAAAGCCGTGTCAATCGTGATGCCGGCGCGTTCCTGCTGTGTCTCGAATATCTTCTTGACCGTGGGTAGGCATGAGCCGCAGGACGTTCCGGCCTTCGTGCACGCTTTGACATCGGCGAGCGTCGCCTTCGGGTCGTCGTCGAGCACGCTGCGGATCGTGCCGGCGCAGACGTTGTTGCACGAACACACCGGGGCGTCGTCAGGCAGCTCGAGGGTCGCCAGCGGGCTGCTTGCACCGTCGATGGTCGGCACGATGTACGCGCTCGGGTCGCCGCCCAGATCCCGTCCCAGCATCGGGCGCAGGCTCGCGTAGCTACTCGCGTCACCGACGAGGATGCCGCCGAGCAGCGTCTTCGCGTCGTCGCTGACGACGAGCTTCTTGTACGTGCCCGTCACGGGATCGGAGTAGACGACCTCCAGCGCACCGGGCGTCGTCGCGAACGCGTCACCGAAGCTCGCGACGTCGACGCCGAGCAGCTTTAGCTTCGTCGACGTGTCGGCGCCGGGGAAGCTCGACAACCCGCCCAGCAGCCGATCGGCAGCGATCTCCGCCATCGTGTAACCGGGCGCAACGAGCCCCCACACGCGCCCCTCGATGCACGCGACCTCACCGATGGCACTGATCGCCGAATCACTTGTCGTACAGGCGGAATCGACGACCACACCCCCGCGCTCGCCGACCACGAGGCCGGCTGCGCGGGCCAGTTCGTCACGGGGGCGGACACCCGTCGCGAAGACGACGACATCGACGTCGACGTTTTCACCGTCGGCGAACTCCATGCCGGTGACCTGCTTCGTGCAGCCGCTCCCCAGGACGCGCTGGGTCGCCGTACCGGTTCGTACGCTCACCCCGAGGCTCTCGATGAGGCGTCGCAGCTCCTGCCCGCCACCTTCGTCGACCTGCAACGGCATGAGCCGCGGAGCAAACTCGACAACCGTCGGCTCGGCGCCGAGCGCCTGCAGCGCGCCCGCGGCCTCCAGACCGAGCAGACCACCGCCGATGACGGCGCCCCGCACTGTGCGTCCAGGCCGGTCACGACGCAGCTGCTCTACGTAGCCGCGCAGGTCGGCGACGTCGTCGAGCGTGCGATAGACGAAGCAACCGCGAAGGTCGCTTCCCTCGACCGGCGGCACGGCCGCGTAGCTGCCTGTTGCGAGGACGAGATGGTCGTAGCCGTAAGTCGCGCCGCACCTCGTCGTCACAGTCATTGCCGTGCGATCGATGCTCGCAACCGCTGTGTTCTTCTTGAGCGTGACGAGCGGATCAGCCCACAGCTCGTCGGCGCCTAGGTTGAGTTCCTGCGGGTCGCGGCCAGTGAAGTAGCTCGTCAACGCCACACGGTCATATGGAGGACGGGGCTCCTCAGCGAGCACGGTGATCTCGTGACGGCCGTCCGAGTCGCGGTCACGCATAGCCTCGACGAACCGGTGCGCCACCATGCCACCACCGACGACGACGATCTGTTGCGGGTACCTGGCCATCTGATCCTCCTAGCGTCCCGGCAGTGCGCCGGGGCGGTTGTGAGCTTCGATGACCCGACGGTAGGGGTCCCGTGTTTCGCGTGCGCCTGGGAAATGTTTCGGAAGTGAAACAAAACCCTCACCACAGCGGGGTGAGCGACGGGAGGTTCGGCCCGGGTGTTTGCGACCCGCTCAGCGACGGTCGACGGCGCGCACACGTAGCCCGCTGGCGATGAGACGGCGGATGAGTTCGGTCTCGCGCACGGGTTCCGCGCCGGCGGCGACGAGCGCGTCGTAGAGGCGCTCGGGCACGTCGTAGTGGTCGAGGTCGAAGGCGGCTCGCGGGACGCCGTTCGCGGACGCGAACGCGTGCAGCTCGTCGAGCGAGACGTCAGAGACGAGATGCGCAAACACGGTGCCCCACGCGGGCCAGCGCGGCGGATCGATGAGAACGGCCATCCCACCATCCTGTGCCCACCGCGTGTTGCGGACCAATCCGCAGGCGGGCCGCGAGGCGCGCGCCATCGCATTAGGGTCGAGCACCTTGCGGCCGATCTCAGACAGCGACTTTTTCGTCCACCGGATCCACCTCGTCCATCCATTTGAGGATTCCGCAGACGGTGCTCGTGCAACCGCCGCACCCGGTCGTCGCGCGGGTCTCGCTCGCGACCGCCTCGACGCTGCGGGCCCCCTGCACGTGCGCATCGACGACGTCGCCTTTCGTCACGCCGTTGCAGCGACACACGGTCGCGCCACTCGGCAGGGCAGTCGGGCTCGCGGTCTCGGGCACGAGCCCCGACGTCGAGGCCCCCTTGACGAGCAGGTGGGCGGGGTCAAGTGGCAACGGCGTTCGACGCTCGTAGGTTGCCGTGAGATCGGCGGCCATACGCGCCGATCCGATGATGACCGCGGCGACGATGCGGTCGCCATCCACGGCGACGGTGGCGCTGCGCCGCGCCCCGACATCGCTGAGCGTGACGACACGTAGGCCGCGCTCGTGTGCAACGAACGGATCGGGAATTCTGTCACCGAGAACGACCGTCTCCAACCCGACCGCCTTGAGCTTGACGATGCTGAGCTCATCTGCAACGTGCTCGCCCGGCTCGGCGGAACCGACCGGCGTGCCATGACACAGGTCGTGCGCTAACCGCGCCGCCTGATCCCACCCGGGTGCGATGAGTCCGGGGCAACCGACGTCAGTCTGCGCGCAGTCTCCGATCGCCGCGACCGACTCGTCGTCGAGCACCCGCAGTCGCGTATCGACGAGCACCCCGACGTCGACGGGCACGCCAGCCGCGCGAGCCAGGTCGACACGTGGGCGCACGCCCGTGTTGACGACGAGGTCGTCAACGTCGAGGCATGTGCCGTCGATCAGTTCGACGCCGGTGACACGACCCTTGCTGCGCAGTACCCGTGTTATGCCGCTGCCCGTGCGCACGTCGATGCCGAGATCGGCCAGGGTGGCGCCCGCCATCACTCCGCTCGGAGCGTCGATCTGGCGATCCATGACGTGCGTGCCGCGGTGCACCAGGCTGACGTCGACCCCGCGTGCACGCAACCCGCACGCGATCTCGACGCCGAGCAGACCACCGCCGAGGACGGCCATGCGACGCGGCGCCTCCGGCGTCGACATCGAGGCGGCCGCGAGCAGCTCACGGCAGTCGTCGATGGTTCGGACGGTATGGACATCCCGCCCGCGCGCTGCTCGCAGCCCTGGGATCGCCGGCAGCGCCGCGTCCGCTCCGGTGGCGAGCACGAGCACGTCGTAAGGATGCGCCCTGCCCTCTGCGTCGATGACGATGCGGCGTGAACGCTCGATCGATTGCGCAGCGACACCGCTGTGCACCACGATGCCCTCGGGTGGCGCGGGTAGCGTCAGCGCGCCGATCTCGGCGCGGCCCGCGATGACCTCCGACAACATGAGCCGGTTGTACGCCTCGTACGGTTCGTCACCAAGGATGGTGACGTCAAACTTTGCATCGCACCGACTCGCTTCTCGCATCAGCTCGTCGACGAAGCGCGAACCGACCATGCCATTGCCGATGACGACGACCCGTTTCACGATGCCACCCCCGCGACTCGCCAGGCTCCGTGCGACGCGGTGCCTGGAGTGTGCGACCCCTCGGACGGAAGCGGCGAAGCGGAACCGGCGCGTTCCGCCTTCGCGCCCTCATCGGCGTCGCTCCGTCCGATCCGCACGGCTCTGATGCTCGCGGCGCAGACCTTGAACTCGGGCATTGAGCTGATGGGGTCGAGCGCAGGGTTGGTCGCTCGGTTCGCCGTCGCGGAGCCTGCGAAGTGAAACGGGACGAACACACAGTCGCGACGGATGTCGTTGCTCAGGCGGGCCGCCGCGACCACACGCCCGAAGCGTGTGGTGACGGCGACGTCGTCGCCTTCCTCGATGCTGAACCTGTCGGCCGTCAACGGATGGAGCTGGGCGAACGCGCGCGGCTCGCCGGCCACGAGCTCAGGCACGCGACGGGTCTGAGCCCCCGATTGGTAGTGCTGCAGCACGCGCCCGGTGATGAGGTACAGCGGAGCGTCGGGGCGTACGTCGTCCTCGACATCGCTCGCCCGGACGTCGATCATCGTCGCCCGGCCGTTCGGCGTGGCGAATCGATCGAGAAACAGCCGCGGGGTGCCGACGCTCCCCGTCGCTCGCCGCGTCGGGGAGTCGGGGTGGTTTGCGGGCGTTTCGGCGTCTGCGGACCCATCGAGCAGCGCAGGCATCCGCTCGACCGTCTGGGCATCACTGTCATCGCTGCCACGAGCCGGCGCCGGCCAGTACGCCGCGCGCTCGTCCTCGCCAGCGGGTGTGGAGCCGCTGCCCAGTTCGAGGCGGTCGAGCAGCGCGTGGGAGAGGCCCGAGTAGTCGGCGAGACCACCCGCGGAGGCACGGGCCAGTTCGTCGAACACCTCGGCCGGTTCGGTGACGAACCGTGCCGGGGCCACGAGCAGTCGAGCGAGATCACTCCAGATGCGCAGCTCGTCACGCGGCCCGTTCGGATCATCCATGACGACCGAACGGCGACGCCGCAACACGCGGCCCTCCAAGTTCGTCATCGTGCCCTCTTCCTCGGCCCACTGCAGGGACGGGAGCACGACGTCGGCCATCGCAGCCGTCTCGGACAGGACGAAGTCGGTGACCACGAGCGTGTCCAACGCTTCGAATCGCTTGGCGATGGTTGTCGAGTTCGGTCCGCTCACCACGGGATTCGCCCCGTGGACGAAGAGCATCGTCGGCCCGCTAGCCTGACCCGCGGAGTCCACCTGCCCAAGCGAGTCCAGCAGCTGCACGGCGGGTATGCCGGGGCCAGGAATGTCAGACGGCTCGACACCCCAGACCGCGGCCACGTGGGCGCGCGCCGCCGGGTCGGTGATCTTGCGGTAGCCGGGCAGCTGATCGCACTTCTGACCGTGCTCACGCCCGCCCTGGCCGTTACCCTGGCCAGTGAGGCACCCATAGCCCGAGCCGACGCGCCCCGGTAGCCCCAGGGCGAGCGCCAGGTTGATCGCCGCGTTGACGGTGTCGGTGCCGTGCGCGTGCTGCTCGGCACCGCGGCCGGTCAGCACGTACGCGCCGTGGCCACCGGACGCCGGTGAGGCCGCCGTCAGAATCGCTGCCGCAGAGCGCAGTTCGCTCACCGGCACGCCCGTCGCCCGTTCGACCGCCTCAGGCCACCACATCATGGCTGCGCGACGAACCGTGTCCCATCCGTCGACGCGTTCGGCGAGGTAGGTCTCGTCCGTTTCACCGCGCACGACGACGAGGTGGAGCAGCCCGAGCAGCACCGTCACGTCGGTTCCGGGCAGCGGTTGCAGATGCATGCCGGCCGCATCGGCCGTCAGCGCAGCCGTCGGCGTGCGGCGCGGGTCGATGACGACGAGCCCACCCCGTTCCCGACACGAGCGCAGGTGCTGGACGAACGGTGGCATCGTCTCGGCGGGGTTGCTGCCCACGAGTAGCACCGCGCCAGCACTGTCGAGATCGGCGACGGGAAAGGGCAGACCTCGATCCATCCCGATCGAGCGCGCCGCCCCGGCCGCGGCGGAACTCATGCAGAATCGCCCGTTGTAGTCGATCATTGCCGTCCCCAAACCCACGCGCGCGAACTTGCCGAGCGTGTACGCCTTCTCGTTCGTCAGGCCGCCGCCGCCGAACACAGCGACTCCGTCCGGGCCTCCCCGCACACGTGCCCGATGCACGCCCGCGACGATGCGGGCATACGCCTCGTCCCAGGAACTCGGGACAAGTTCGCCGGCCGCATCACGCACAAGCGGCACGCGTAGCCGGTCAGGGTGATCAAGCAGCGACGCCGACGTCCACCCCTTGTGGCACAGGCCGCCACGGTTCGTCGGAAAGTCGCGCGGCTGCACGTCGACCGCCATCTCGGCGGTCGCCGGCGTCACCGTCATCGCACACTGCAGTGCGCAGTATGGGCAGTGGGTCGCCGCACCGGTACGGCTCGCCGCATCCTCCTCGACCATGGGCGCCGTCATCAGATGCCCGCCTTCGCCAGAGCCGCACCGCGGCGGGCGTAGACCGCCCAGGTCAGCGCACCGAGCAGAACGTACACACCAATGATGACGACGAGTGCCGGAACGATGGTGCCGGTGGGGTGGGCGCTTCCGACGGTGGATGCTTTGCTCAGCGCGAATCCCTGCGGGATGAGGAATCCCCCGAAGGCGCCAACGGCTCCGACGATGCCGATCGACCCTGCGGCGATGCGTCGGGTGCGCTGACGGGCCGCATCGTCGCAAGTGTTACCGGTCGCCTCGAACACGGCCGGGATCATCCGGTAGATCGAGCCATTGCCGATGCCGGTGAAGACGAACAGGAGCAGGAACGTCGCCATGAACAGCCCGAAGTTCTTGCCCTGCAACGCGATCACCGCACCGCCGGCACCGAGCGCCATCGCCACGAAGCTGATGACGGTGATCCTTGCGCCCCCGACGCGGTCGGCGATGACGCCACCGAGCGGACGCGTGAGCGAGCCGACGAGGGCACCGAGGAAAGCGAGCTTGAGACCGTGCTGGGGGAACGCGTCGGACATAATCTTGGGGAATGCCCCGGCGAAGCCGATGAACGAGCCGAACGTGCCAATGTAGAGCACCGCGAGCACCCAGGTGTGGCGGGCGCGCGACGCCATCTCGAACCCGCCGCGATCGCCCGTGCCGGAGATGACGGACAGGTTGTCCATGAACCTCCACGCGAGCCCCGCCGACACCAGAACGAGCGGCACGAAGATCCAGCCTGCGAGCGGGAGGTTGGGGATACTACCCGCGGTTCCTGCGGTTGCACCGAAAGTCACGAGGAGGGGGATGGTGAACTGCACTGCGGCGGTGCCGAGGTTTCCGCCGGCCGCGTTGAGCCCGAGCGCCTTGCCCTTCTGGCTGCTGCGGTAAAAGAACGAGATGTTCGTCATCGAGCTGGCGAAGTTGCCACCGCCGAAACCCGCGAGCGCCGCAACAGTGAGCAACACCGGGAAGCTCGCGTGCTGGCCGACCGCGAGCGCCAACCCGATCGTCGGCAACAGAAGCAGCAAAGACGAAATGATCGTCCAGTTACGGCCGCCGAAGCGCGGCACGGCGAAGGTGTACGGGACACGCAGCGACGCGCCGACGAGCGTCGGCACCGACAGGAGCCAGAACTGTTGAGATTCACTCAGCGCCGCGCTTCCTGTGTAGCCGTACTTCTTCAGTTGCGGCACGACGATCGCCCACAGCGCGAAGACACCGAAGCCGAGAAACTCAGCGTAGACGGAGCACGCGAGGTTAGTGCGCGCGGTCTGTGCTCCCCCGGCGTGATGCCATTGGGCGGCGTCCTCCGGATCCCACCCGTCGACCCAACGCCCCGGCCGACGTGTGAAGCTCGACGCTGTAGTTGCGCTTCGTGCCGGGCGAGGCGCGCTCGCAGGGGTGGGGGCGTGCTTCTGGGCGTGGGTGAGAGCCATGGTGCGTCTCCAGACACATCGACGACGAAGTGCCCCTGACGTTAGGAGCACCTTGTTTCTCCCACCAGCCGACGATGTTTCACGCGTGAAACATCCACCTCACCGCCGCGACTCATCGCTGGAGAGATGCGCCGCTGAAGCCAGCACCACTCCCTATGGGGCCGCACCAACGACGCGGGCCGAGGAGCGACGAGCGGCCGGCCACCCCGAGGTGATCGGCCTTCTGTCGTTTCATCAACGCTCAGGCCAGGCCCAGATCCTCCATCGAGAACGCGCTGACGTAGGTGAGGCCCTCGGCCTCGATCTTCTCCTGCGCACCGGTGGCACGGTCGGCGATGGTCGCGACGCCGACGACCTCGGCGCCCTCCTCACGGCACGCGGCGACGGCTTCCAGCGGCGAGGCACCCGTCGTCGTCGTGTCCTCGACGACGAGCACGCGGCGACCCTTGATCGAGGGGCCCTCGATGCGCTGCTGCAGGCCGTGCGCCTTGCCGGCCTTGCGGACGACGAACGCGTCGACCTGCTCCCCCGCAGCAGCCGCAGCGTGCAGCATCGACGTCGCGACGGGGTCGGCACCGAGCGTCAGACCGCCGACGGCGACGTAGTCGAAGTCCTTCGTCAGATCGCGCATGACGCGTCCGACGAGCGGCGCAGCCTCGCCGGAGAGAGAGATGCGACGCAGATCGACGTAGTAGTCGGCCTCCTTGCCGCTGCTCAACGTCACCTTGCCGTGCACGATGGCGTTGTCCTTGATGAGTTGCAGCAGGCGGGCGCGGTCTTCGGCGATGTTCGTCATGCCGTCCATTCTATTGGCGGGGGCTCCTCAGTCGCGTGGCCGATGACGGTTGCTCAAAGCGCCCGCGCGCACGATGGAGCGCGGCACGTGGCGCAGCAACTGCGTCGCGACCTTGTACTGCTTCCCAGGCACCGAGATGACGCGCCCGGCGTCGACGTCGGCGAGGCAGTCGCGCACGAGGCGGTCGGCGTCGAGCCAGAGTCGCTTGCCGATGGCCGAGGTCTTGTCGACGTCGATGTCGGCGCTCGCGTGGAAGTCGGTGTGGGTGAAACCCGGGCACAGCGCGGTCACCGTGACGCCGGTGCCCGCGAGCTGGCCGGCGAGCGACTCGCTGAACACGGTGACATACGACTTCGCCGCCGAGTAGGTGCCGCTCGCCATGAACCCCGCGACCGACGAGACGTTGATGATCGCGCCCCGCCCCCGCTCACGCATCGCGCGGCCTGCGGCGTGGCTGAGCACGACGACGGCCTTGACCATGACGTCAACGGAGGCGATCTCCTTCTCGACGTCGGTGTCGAGGAACGCCGTCTTGAGCCCGAAGCCGGCGTTGTTGACGAGCACCTCGATGGGGTCGCTCGCCTGCGCGACACGCTCGGCGACGCGCTTGAGATCGTCAGCGTTGGCGAGGTCGGCCGCCAGGACCTCGGCGTGCACGCGGTAGCGCTTCTCGAGGTGTGCCTTGAGCTCCTCGAGCCGGTCGGCGCGCCGCGCGACGAGGACGACGTTGTCGCCGCGCGCCGCCAGCTGCTCGCAGAACTCCTTGCCGATGCCGGCGCTCGCGCCGGTGACCAGTGCCCATTTCGTCATGCTCACCACTGTGCCACTCGTCGCCGACAACCGCAGGATCCCGCTGGTTTCGAGGGTTGTCGCAGGGCCCGTCTAGGGTTGAGGCATGCGAATCGCCACGTGGAACGTCAACTCCATCCGCACCCGCGTCGACCGCGTCATCGCCTTCCTCGAACGTGGTGACGTCGACGTGCTCGCCATGCAGGAGACGAAGTGCAAGGACGAGCAGTTCCCCATGGCCCGCTTCGAGGAAGCCGGGTACGAGGTCGCCCATCACGGGCTGAACCAGTGGAACGGTGTCGCGATCGCCTCGCGCGTCGGCCTCGAGGACGTGCAGATCGGCTTCGAGGACATGCCCGGCTTCGGCGACCCCATCGCGGCGGAGGCCCGCGCCATCGCCGCCACGTGCGACGGGATGCGCATGTGGTCGCTCTACGTGCCGAACGGTCGCGAGATCGGCCACCCGCACTACGAGTACAAGCTCGACTGGCTCGCCGCGCTGCGCGCCGACGGCGAGAAATGGCTCACCGAGAACCCCGAGGCGCAGATCGCGCTGACGGGTGACTGGAACATCGCGCCGAGAGACGAAGACGTCTGGGATCCGGCGTTCTTCGAGGGCAAGACGCACGTGACGCAACCCGAGCGTGACGCGTTCCAGGCGATGATCGACACAGGCTACGCCGACGTGGTGCGCCCGCACACGAACGAGCCGCGCACCTACACGTACTGGGATTACACGCAGCTGCGTTTCCCCAAGAAGCAGGGCATGCGCATCGACTTCGCCCTGTGCTCCCCCGCCCTCGCCGGGCGCGTCCAGGGCGCCGTCATCGACCGCGACGAGCGCAAGGGCAAGGGTGCGAGCGACCACGCGCCCGTCATCGTGCAGCTCGACTGACAGCGTCTTGACTGACGAGTCGGCTGGCAGCGTGACGGCGCACGGTGCGATCAGCCGAGCCCAGCTGCGTCAGTCCGTGTCGTTCGAGTCAGTCCTGCGTGACGCAACCGGCACTGACTGACGCAGTGGCGGCGCGAGCAGCGCCATCACGCGCCGTCGGCTGTGTCGGTGCGCGATGGCGGCGGTCGGCCCCGTTAGGTTGGTGCGGTGAGCACTGTGGCAGAGGTGGACGTCGTCGTCGTCGGCACCGGTTTCTCCGGGATCGGCATGGCCGTGGCGCTGCAGGACGCCGGCCGCAGCTTCGTCATCCTCGAGAAGGCCGACGAGATCGGTGGCACGTGGCGTGACAACCGTTATCCCGGTGTTGCCTGCGATGTGCCGAGCCACCTGTACTCGTTCAGCTTCGAGCTCAACCCGTACTGGTCGCACACCTATTCGCGCGGTGACGTCATCCAGGACTATCTGCTCGCCGTCGTCGAGAAGTACGAGCTGCGCGAGCACATCCGCTTCGACACGGCGCTGCACGCCGCCGACTTCGACGAGTCGAGCGGCGTGTGGACGATCGCGACGCACTCCTCGGACGGTTCGACGCACACCGTCACCGCCCGCGCACTCGTGCTCGGCGTCGGTGCGCTGCACCTGCCGCACATCCCCCTCATCGACGGGCTGCACACGTTCGCCGGCGAACTCATCCACACCGCAGCCTGGCCTCGCGACAGTTCGATGTTCGGCCGCCGCGTCGGCATCATCGGCACGGGCGCCTCGGCTGTGCAGTGCATCCCGGCGCTCGCCGAGGACGCCGAGCACCTCACCGTCTTCCAGCGCAGCGCACCGTGGATCATGCCGCAGCGCAACAGCGAGTACTCCGACGCGACGATCGACCGCTTCCGGCGTCACCCCGCGCTCATGCGGGCCCATCGGGCTGCACTGCGCCGATGCAACGACCTGCCTGCCGTCGCGTTCGACAGCCAGCCGCGGCTGCTCGAACTCGCCTCCCGCGAGGCCCGACGGCACCTGGCCAACCAGATCAAGGATCCGCAGCTGCGCGAGAAGCTGACCCCCACCTACACGATGGGGTGCAAGCGCGTCCTGCTGTCCGACACGTACTACCCTGCCCTCGCGCGCGCCGACGTCGACGTCGTGACCGACGACGTCGTGGGCGTGACGCCCGACGGCGTCGTCACCGCCGACGGAACCCTGCACGAGGTTGACGCCCTCGTGCTGGCCACCGGCTTCGACCCCCGCGGCTCGTACGCCCACCTCGACATCACCGGGCGTGACGGCCGCTCGTTCGCCGAGGAATGGCAGAACGGTGTCGAGTCCTATCTCGGCGTGACGATGGCCGACTTCCCCAACCTCTTCATGCTGCTGGGGCCCAACACGGGCCTGGGGCACACGAGCGTCGTGCTCATGATCGAAGCGCAGATCGCCCACGTCATGACGCTGCTCGACGAACGCGATCGCCGAGGCGCCCACGCCGTCGAGGTGCGCCCCGAACTCGTGCCCGCCTTCACGCGTGAGATGCGCGAACGCAGCGGTCGCTCGGTGTGGACGCAGGGCGGCTGCACCTCCTGGTACCTCGATGACGACGGCGAGAACCGCACCCTGTGGCCCGGCGGGGTCGGCGAATACGAACGGCGCCTCACCGAGCCGTCGGCCGTCGACTTCCTCTTCACCTGAGCACACCGGCGAGCCGGCCGGAGTCGTTCGCCTTACCTGCGCTCCCGCGCCTTGTCATGCGCGAACGAGAGCCCGGCTACCGTCGCCCGATGCCGGCGAGTTGCGCCTGACGATGGCGCTCCCGATGAGTCATCCGCGCGAGGACGAGTTGCTCAGGCGTCCGACGGTTCTTGGCCTGCTGGAACGAGACGGCGTAGATGAGCGGGCCCACGACGGGCAGGACGCCGACGAGCAGGGCCCAGCGGTACATGGCGTCCTCGGTGTCGGCGACGAGACTCGGCCACTTCTTGAGGCTGCGGGTCGCCACGATGGCACCGGTGAGCCACAGCGCCGGGGCGACGACGAAGAGCAGGACGGCGACGACGACGAACCAGTGGATGAACGTCGCGAGCGCCTCCGCGTTGGGATCGTCCGCGACCGCGAGCACACCGTGAGTTGCGAAGATAGTCATGCGTCGACGGTAGGCATGTCACGGGGTGTGCCGTCGGCGCCGGCCGCAAACCCTGTGGACGAGGGTGCAGGACGGCCGCGGAAGGCCGCGCAGCCGTCATCGTCCACAGCCGTCGGCGCCCCTGCGTCACCCCACGGGGTTGCCGGGGCGCCCCCGGCGCGGCTCAGCTGACGACGTCGCCGGGGTCGATCTGCTCCCCCGGCTTCACGACATCGCGCACGGTGGCACCCGCGCCGATGACGGCGATGTCCGCGTCGCGCGCCGCGGTGGCGGCAGGGGCTGAGCCGACGCGCGCTCCTCGGCGCACCGCGACGTCGACGTCGACGATCGCGGTGCGCACCTCGGCACCCTTCTCGATGACCGTGCCGTCGAGCACCACGGCATCCTCGACGACGGCCCCCGCGCGCACGATCACGCCGGGCCCGAGCACCGAGCGGCGCACGGTGCCGGCGATGTCGCACCCTGGCGACAGGTAGGACGCGTCGACGACGGCCCCTTCGCGCACGCGCGCCGCGCACTTGTTCGTCGCGAGGGTGCGCATTGGCCACGCCTCGTCGTCGAAGATCGGCACGTCACCACGCACGAGGTCGCGGTGAGCGCGCAGGTAGGTCTCGGGCCGGCCCATGTCCATCCAGTACGCCTCGAGCGCGTGGGTGCGCACACGTCCACGCGCGACGAGCGTCGGGATGAGGTGCTCGGCGAAGTCGCCGAGACCGGTGTCGTCCTCGTCGTCGGCTTCAGGGCGCGTCGCTTTCTCGGCTTCTTCGAGGGCGTCGAGCAGCGCTGCCGTGCGGTAGATGAAGACCTCCGCGGAGATCGTTCCGTGGGCCGGGTCCTCGGGCTTCTCGTCGATGCGGGTGACCTTGCCGGTGGCGTCGCTCGTCACGACAGCCTTGTTCGACGCCTCCGTCACGGGCACCTCGGTGGTGACGATGGTGAGGTCGGCGCCCTTGGCGAGGTGAGCGGCGACGACGTCCCGCAGGTCGAGCGTGAACACCTGATCGGCGCTCAGCACGACGGTCACGTCAGCGTTCTCGTCGGCGATCTGATGACGGATGCGGTACAGGTCGTCCGCGTTGCCGGTGGCGAACCCACCCGTGCGCGCGGCGTCGATCTCCTCGGGCACGATGCGGCGGAAACCGCCGTCGTTGCGGTCCAGATCCCAGGGGCGTCCGTGCTGCAGGTGCTTGTCGAGCGTGCCCGCGCGGTACTGCACGGAAACCCAGACGCTGGAGATGCCCGAGTTGACGAGGTTCGACATGGCGAGGTCGACGAGCTGGTGCGTGCCGCCGAACGGCAGCGCCGGTTTCGCGCGGTGCGTGGTGAGCACACCCATCCGTGAGCCCTTACCTCCGGCCTGGACGATGGCGAGCACGCGCGGAGCGTCGGTCAGGGGCATGTGAGCGGCCATGCCGCCATCCTGCCAAGGCGACCTCCCCGCGTCGAGCCGGCGTCGCATCCTGTGTTCATGACCGCCCCGCCGCACACCCCGCACCGGGCACCTCGCGTCTCACGCGGGAAACTCATGCCTCCCGTCGTTGGGCGTCAGCGCTCAGCGCCTCGAGGGTGCCGGTGCCGTCATCAGCCGCGCCGGTGAAGCCGAGCTGACGCCATGCCTCATACGCGACGACGGCGACCGCGTTGCCGAGGTTGAGGCTGCGGTTGTCGGGGCGCATGGGGATGCGCAGTCGCTCGTCAGCGCTGAACGTCGCGAGGAGATAGTCAGGCAATCCTGTTGCCTCGCAACCGAAGACGAGGACGTCGTCGTCACGGTAGTCGACGGCGTCGTACCGTCGCCGGGCACGCGACGTCAGCGCGAGCCACCGCCCGGGGCAAGCGGCGCGGGCCGCGTCGACGTCCGCGTGCACGTGGACGTCGGCCAACTCGTGGTAGTCGAGCCCGCCCCGGCGCAGCAGGCGGGCGTCCATCGAGAAACCGAGCGGTTCGACGAGGTGCAGGCTCGCGCCGACGTTCGCGGCGAGGCGGATGATGTTGCCGGTGTTGGGCGCGATCTGCGGCGCGACGAGGACGATCTGCACGCCCGCGAACCTACCAGCGTCACTTCATGTACTGCGGCGCCTCTTCGCGCAGGTCGATCTTGCGGATCTTGCCCGTCACCGTCATCGGGAATTCATCCATGACGCGCACGTAGCGCGGCACCTTGTAGTGCGCGAGCTTGCCGTCGCAGTAGGCGCGCAGCGATTCGACCGTCAGCGGCTCCGCGCCGTCGATCATGCGGACGCACGCCATGAGTTCCTCGCCGTACTTCTCGTCGGGCACGCCGATGACCTGCGCGTCGACGATGTCGGGGTGGTTGTAGAGGAACTCCTCGATCTCTCGCGGGTAGATGTTCTCGCCGCCGCGGATGACCATGTCCTTGATGCGCCCCGTGATCGCGACGTACCCGTCGTCGTCCATGGCGGCGATGTCGCCTGTGTGCATCCAGCCGTCGACGATGGCTTCGGCGCTCTTGTCGCCCTGGTTCCAATAGCCGAGCATGACCGAGTACCCCTTGGTGCACAGCTCACCCGGCTCGCCGCGCTTGACGGGCTCGTACGTGACGGGGTCGACGACCATGACCTCGAGGTGCGGGCCGACGCGCCCGACCGTCTGCGTGCGCTGCTCGACGGTGTCGTTCTTGCGTGTCTGCAACGACACGGGCGAGGTCTCCGTCATGCCGTAGCAGATGGAGACCTCCTCCATATGCATGCGCTCCATGACCTGACGCATGGTGTGCTCGGGGCATGGCGAGCCGGCCATGATGCCGGTGCGCAGGCTCGTCAGGTCGTAGCGGTCGAAGTCGGGCAGCGCGAGTTCGGCGATGAACATGGTCGGCACGCCGTAGAGGCTCGTACACCGTTCGTCTACCACGGTCTGCAGGGTGAGGGCGGCGTCGAAGCCGGGCGCGGGGATGACCATCGTCGCGCCGTGCGAGGTGCAGGCGAGGTTGCCCATGACCATGCCGAAGCAGTGGTAGAACGGCACGGGGATGCAGACGCGGTCCTCGGCTGTGTACGAACAGAGTTCGCCGACGAAGAAGCCGTTGTTGAGGATGTTTCGGTGACTCAGCGTCGCGCCCTTGGGGAAGCCGGTCGTGCCGCTCGTGTACTGGATGTTGATGGCGTCGGTGTTCTTCAACGTCTTCTGGACGGCGGCGAGGCGCTCGCGTCCGCCCTCCGCGGCGAGAGCCTTCGCGCCCGCGTCGGCGAGGTCGCTCCACGACGTCTCGCCGATGAGAACGACGCGCGCGAGGTCGGGGCACTCGCCGCGCACCTGCTCGATCATGCGCGCGTAGTTGCTCGTCTTGAACTTCGGGGCGGCGATCAGTGTCGTGATGCCGGCCTGGCCCAGCACGTACTTGAGTTCGTGGCTGCGGTAGGCGGGGTTGATGTTGACGAGGATGGCGCCGATCTTGGCCGTCGCGTACTGGGTGAGCGTCCACTCGGGGCAGTTGGGCGCCCAGATGCCGACGCGGTCGCCCGTCGCGACGCCGGCGTCGAGCAGGGCCAGGGCAAGTGCGTCGACGTCGTGGAGGAACTGCGTGTACGTCCAGCGACGGCCGCTCACCACGTCGACGAGCGCCTCACGATCGGGATGTGCAGCGACGGTCGCGTCGAGGTTGTCGCCGATCGTCTGCTCGATCAGAGGCGATTCGGGCGCCCCACGCGTGTGGCTGAGCGTCGGGTCGAGGTCGTTCTCGAGGGTGTCGGTGGCGGACATCGGCTCTCCTCCGGTCGCGTCATCCGTGACTCGCATCACAGGATTTCAGTGAACCACATCACACCGTCTCGGTTAATGGTTCTTAACTGAATTTCTCGACGGGCGGAACGACCCGGCTTCACCCAGCAGGGCGCAGCGCCGCGAGCGCCATCGCGCGCAGGACGGCTCGGGTGCGTTCGCGGTGAGCTTCGACCGCGGTCTTCGTCCTGCCGGTCGAGTGCGGCGTCGAGTTGAGCGCGCCGAAGCCGGCGTGGGCCTTGATGCGGGCCTCGTCGTCGCTGAGAGAGGGGTCGACGTCGCGCAGCACACCGACCCAGATCTCGACATATTGGCGCTGCAGCTGCCGCACGTCGCGACGAGCGGCTGCGTCGAGGCTTGCGAGATCGCGGCCCTGCACGCGGATGAGCGCCGGCTTGGTCAGGGAGAAGTCGATGTGGAAGTCGACGAGGTTCTCGAGCGCCTCGTCAGCCGTGGCGGCGTCAGCGACGACGCGCGAACCGTTCTCGAGGAGATACCGGCTGATGCCGACGAGCAGTTCGGCGAGCACCGCTTCCTTGTTCGCGAAGTGGCGGTAGACGGCGGGGCCGCTGATGCCGACCGCGCTGCCCAGGTCTTCGAGACGCACCCCCGCGAGCCCACGCTCGGCGATGAGGCCCGCAGCGGCATCGAGGATCTGCTGACGCCGGGCAGCCTTGCTGCGCTCCCGGGCCGTCAGCTCCGCGCCTGCCGCGACGTCGAGCGCCATGCGAACCCCCGTGGGCGAGAGACAGATACCAACGATTGAGTTAATCACAAGGGACTGCTGCACGGATAGGTGACATCGACTCTGTGGTGCCGTTCGGTGCCGCAGGAGAGGATGTGCACCATGCCCA
>NZ_JBXASS010000024.1:0-28304 GCF_058809565.1 Dermacoccus sp. MPR-E5
TGCCACTAAAATGCTTGGCGATGATCACATCGGCACGCTGTTGAGTTCTCAAAACACCATCGCACACCACACGAAGCGGCGAACTTTCGCTCGCCACCCGCTTGGGGCAACTTCTTAACCGTAATCCATCCGGCTCTTGGGCGTCAATTCCGGCTCTCACCGTCATCTCGCGCACTTGGCTCCAGATGAAGCATCAGCCGGGCCGCACCGTCGTGTACCTGCCGGACCTTCGATCATGGATCGAAGCGGGGTTTTCGCTTCCGGTGCCCGCCCTGTCGGGCTGACTTCGTAAACATTAGCCCAGGTTCTTCGGAGCGTGCAAATCGGGCCGGCCGAGCCGCTTGGGCCGTTCCCCTCCGCGGCGGGGGCGTGGCACCTAGACTCGCATCGGAAACCGTGGGCGACCGCGCCCAAAGCCGGAAGGAACACCCCATGCCTGAAGCCGTCATCGTCTCCGCAGCACGCACGCCCATCGGGCGCGCGTTCAAGGGTTCACTCAAGGATGTCCGTCCCGACGACCTCGCCGCCCAGGTCGTCGACGCTGCCCTCGCCAAGGTGCCCGACCTCGACCGCTCGCTCGTCGAGGATCTGTACTTGGGGTGCGCCGAGCCCTCCGGGCGCCACGGCAACAACATGGCTCGCGTCGTCTCGGTCCTGCTCGGGATGGACACCGTGCCGGGCGCCACCGTCAACCGCTTCTGCGCCAGCTCCGTGCAGACGACGCGCATGGCCGCTCACGCCATCAAGGCCGGCGAGGGCGACATCTTCATCTCCGCCGGCGTCGAGTGCGTCTCCCAATACACGAACTTTGCCGGTGCGGGTGCTTCGGACGACGCTGACCTCAACCCCCGCTTCGCCGACGCCATGGCCCGAACCCTCGAGACGGCCAAGACGAACGCACGCTGGAGCGACCCCCGTGAGTCGGGCGAGCTTCCCGACGTCTACATCGCGATGGGCCAGACGGCCGAGAACGTCGCCACCTACCGCGGCGTCTCCCGTCAGGAGCAGGACGAGTGGGCCGTCCGCTCGCAGAACTTCGCGGAGAAGGCCATCGCCGACGGGTTCTTCGCCCGCGAGATCGCCCCCGTCACGCTCGCGGACGGCACTGTCGTCTCCACCGATGACGGCCCCCGCGCCGGCGTCACGTACGACTCGGTCGCCGGACTCAAGCCCGTCTTCCGCGAGGAGGGCACCGTCACCGCCGGTAACTGCTGCCCGCTCAACGACGGCGCCGCGGCGCTCGTCGTCATGAGCGACGTCAAGGCCCAGCAGCTCGGCCTCAAGCCGCTCGCCCGCGTCGTCTCCACCGGCGTCAGCGGCCTCTCCCCCGAGATCATGGGCATGGGCCCCGTCGAGGCCAGCAAGCAGGCCCTCGCCCGCGCCGGAATGAGCATCGGCGACATCGACCTGTACGAGATCAACGAGGCCTTCGCCGCGCAGGTGCTGCCGAGCGCCCACGACCTCGGCATGGACCTCGACAAGCTGAACGTTCACGGCGGCGCCATCGCTCTCGGCCACCCCTTCGGCTCGACCGGCGCGCGCATCACGACGACGCTGCTCAACGGACTCCAGTCCATCGACGGCCAGTTCGGCCTCGAGACGATGTGCGTCGGCGGCGGCCAGGGCATGGCCATCATCTACGAACGCCTCAACTGATCGACCCCGCTGCTCGGCGCGGCCGAGCGGCGCTGGCGATCAAGACACCGCATGACACGAACGGCGGGCCCTTTGGGGCCCGCCGTTCGTGTCATGCCGTGGCACTCGTCCCGTGGTGACGCTCGGCCGAGGCATCGCATGCGGGTGGTCGTCATGCGCACGTTCCCATGGGATGCGCGTGTGCAGGCTGTACCGCGGGGTGGATGAACGCCGCGATCGATCTCGTAGGGTGTGCCGGCCATGCCCAGCCCGGGTTCAGGCCTGCGCACGGTCCTGCGACGTCGCGACGTTGACCATCCAGTTCGCGCCGAAGCTGTCGGTCAGCATTCCGAACTCGTCCCCCCACATCTGGACGGCGAGCGACAGCGTCACGTCGGCGCCTTCAGAGAGCGCCGCGAACCATCCGCGCAGGTCGTCGGCGTCGTCGCCGGAGAGCGAGATCGTGATGCTGCCACCGGGCGTGTGCTCCATCTGCTCCGGCGTGTCCGAAGCCATGAGCGTGAAACCGGACGGCGTCTTCAGCATGCCGTGCAAGACCTTGTCCGCCCCGGCGCCCTCCACTCCCATGTCACCGAACGTCGAGATCGTCAGTTCGCGCCGAAGACCCGGGCGTAGAACTCGAGTGCGTCCTTCGCGGTGTCGCGGAACTGGATGTAGGGGTTCATGCGCGAGGTCATTCGGAGCTCCTGAGATCAACGCGGCGGGGCGCCACGCCCGTGCGACGCCCTGCGATGGCCCCCGGGGCAGCACCCACGGCCGTCGAGTTCGCGTCTCAGCCGACGGAGCTCATCTGCCAGTGCCAGGCGCTGCCCGTCGGATGCGCCGGACGAGCCGTCAGCCATTGTCGCGGGGTTCACCACGTCGTGGACGAGCGTCGCGATGACCGCGGCAGCCCACGCGCCGTCGAACTGCGCCGTGCGCGCCGCCAGCCGTTCCGACTCCTCGTCCTCCCCCGCAACCATGCGGACGAACCGTGCGAGCGCGCAGGCTGCATGGTCGGTCGGCGCGCCCGGAGGCAGCGCCCGCAACGTGCGGACGACCCGCCCGAGTTCATCCTCGAGCGGGTCGCCGGCGCCAGGAAGAATCGCCGTCATCGTCAGTCTCGGAGGCGGGCGATGAGACGCAGCATCTCGACGTAGAGCCACACCACGCTCAGCATCAGGCCGTACGCCATGAGCCACGACGTCTGGCGCGGAACGCCTGCGTTGACGCCCTGCTGGATCGAGTCGAAGTCAATCGCGAGCGAGTACGAGGCGAGTGCCACCGCCAACAGCGAGATGCCGATGCCGAGGGCGCCACTGCCGCCGATGCCGAAGCCGCTCTGCAGCCCCGTCAGGACGAGAACGAAATTGACGAGCGCGAACAGCAGGTACCCGATGAGCATGCCCGCGAAGATGCGACGGGAGCGCGCCGTCACGCGGATGACGCCGGTCTTGTACCCCAGCAACATCCCGCCGAAGACACACAGCGTCGCGAGGATCGCCTGCCCGACCACCCCGGGGTAGGCCGAGTCGAAGAACGCGCTGGCGGCACCGAGGAACAACCCCTCGAACACCGTGTAGGCGAGGATCAGCGGAACCGAGATCGTCTTGCGGAACGCGATGACGAGCGACAGCACGAAAGCGACGATGCCACCGCCGGCCCACAGGCCGAGGGCTGTCGAACTCGTCTGCGAGTCGATCGCCCGATCTGCGAAGACGAACGTGCCCGCCGCCACGACGAGCAGCAGCCCGAAGAGGTTGAGTGACTTCGTCACAACGTCGTCGAGCGTCATCCGCTCCGGCTGCACCTGTGGCGCACCGAACGTCGGGTTGTACATGGGCCCGGACGCCGGCTGCTGCGGGAAGCCGTACCCCTGCTGCTGCCCACCCGCCTGAAAGCCTGCGGCCTGACCTGAACGCATGTCACGCTCGAACTTGCTGAACACCGGATTACCGGCCATGGGGCCCCTCCTCAAGGACGTGACGTGGTGCCCTCGACGGGATTCGAACCCGCACTGAAGCGATTTTAAGTCGCCTGCCTCTGCCGTTGGGCTACGAGGGCACCTCATCCTAACGACAGGGTCATGACGCCCTTGCGGACGACATGACCTCGTTCACCATGACAACGCCCCGGCAGAACACGGTGTTCCCCGGGGCGCCTTCGTGCCATGCGCTCTGCCTCAAAGCATGCTCATCGCGATGCCGTCGAGAATGTCCGACTCGCTCGTCACGCACGTGGTGACGCCCGCGCGCTCGCGCACGCGTTCGACGATCGTGCGCCAGATCAGCGCGCCCGCGCCGATGACGTCGACACGACCCGGATGCATGAAGCCCATCGCGCCGCGCTCGGCGCACGTCGCACCCAGGACGGCGTCGCACGAGCCGATCACCTGCTCGCTCGTGAGGCACGCACCGTGGATGCGCGACGAGTCGTACGCAGACAGCCCCAGCGCGTGCGCCGTCACCGTCGTGATCGAACCGGCGAGGCCGACGAGCGTCGCGACCTGTGACAGGTCGACGGCGGCCTCCGCCTGGTCGAGGGCGGCATCGATATCGACGAGGGCAGCGTCGATCTCGGCCTGCGTCGGCGGATCGCTGCGCAGGTGACGCTCACTCAGGCGCACGGAGCCGATGTCGAGGGAGATCGACTGCTCGACATCCTGCGAGCCGCGCACCAGCTCCGTCGACCCGCCGCCGAGATCGACGACGAGATACGGCGCGCGCGCCTCGGCACCGAGGCCTGCCGTCGCGCCGGCAAAACTGAGCGCCGCCTCCTCCAGCCCGGAAACGACCTCGGGGACGACGTCGTCCCCGAACGCGGCGAACGCGCGTCGCACGCCGTCGGTGAATTCATCCGCGTTGGCGGCGTCGCGGGAGGCCGACGTCGCGACGAAGCGGACGGTGTCGACGTCGTACTCCCGACACAGCTGGGCGTACTCGCGCGTGACGAGCAGGGTGCGCTGCATCGCGGCGTCGGCGATGCGGCCCGAGACGTCGATGCCCTGGCCGAGGCGCACGATCTCGCTGCGCCGCGCCAGGTAGGTGAGCCCCGACCCGCCGTCGGCCGCCACGAGCAACCTGATCGAGTTGGTCCCGCAGTCGATCGCCGCGACCCGACGCTCACTCATGGTCATCGTCTCCCTGGTCTCCCGCACCGCAACAGCCGTTCTTCCACCACGCATCGCCGAGCAACGCCAGCGCTTCGTCACCGAGCGGGTTGATGCCGGGGCCCACCGACAGCGAGTGCGCGACCAGCACGTGCAGGCACTTGACGCGCGTCGGCATGCCGCCGGCGGAGATGCCGTCGATCTCCGGCACGTCGCCGAGCTCGCCGCGGCGCCTCAGATAATCCTCGTGGGCGGCGCGGTAGGCGGCCGCAAGGTCGGCGTCGGCTTCGAGACGCTCGCTCATCTCCTTCATGACACCCTGCGACTCGAGCGTCGAGATGGCACCCGTCAGGCGGGGGCACGTCGCGTAGAACGACGTCGGGAACGGAGTGCCGTCCGGCAGGCGCGGCAGCGTGCGCACCACCGTCGGACACCCGCACGCACAACGCGCCGACACCTCGACCGCACCGCGCGGCACCCGTCCGAGCTGCTTCTCGATCGCCGCAACGTCCTGCGGGCTGACGCCCGAGTGTTCGTTCATGTCCGTCGTGCTCACTTCTCGCCCTCCGCCGGGGTCGAGATCGAACCCCAGATCTGCCCGTACCACGGGTGCGATGACAGACCCGTGGCATCTGTCACGCCGTTGCGCGGCGTCGTCGCGTGCGTCGCGCCGGCATCGTCCACGTACACCGTGATCGACTTGCCCGGCATCGCGTACCCGAGCCGCTCCTGCGCCTGCTGCTTCACGTACGCCGGGTCGTCCCAGCGTTTGCGCTCGGCGGTCAGCGCGTCGACGCGCTGCTGACCGGCGACCTTCTCCCGCTTCAACTCCGCGATCTCGCTGCGCTGCTGCAGATAGCTGCGCAGCGTGGGCGTGAGGACGACGAGCATGACGGCGAGCAGAGCGCTCATCGTGATGAAACGGCGAACCGTGCCCGGGTCGGCTCGACGACGCGCCACCGGCGCCTCGTCGAGCTGCTGACGCAGCGTCGGACGTGTCGAGCCACGCGGACTCGAGCCGCGTGGGCGGGAAAGATCGCGGCCGGCGGGACGCGAGCCGGTGCGGGCGCGCGAACCTCCCGCCCCGGTGTCATCACCGGAGCGGGAGGTACGGAAACTGCGATTCGCCAAGACGCCGCTCAGTTGTTCGAGAAGCGCGGGAAGGCCTTACGACCGGCGTAGACCGCCGCGTCGTCGAGGTCCTCCTCGATGCGCAGCAGCTGGTTGTACTTCGCCACGCGCTCCGAGCGCGCCGGGGCACCCGTCTTGATCTGGCCGCAGTTCGTCGCCACGGCGAGGTCGGCGATCGTCGTGTCCTCCGTCTCACCGGAACGGTGCGACATCATGCAGCGGTAACCGTTCGTCTGGGCGAGGGTGACGGCGTCGAGCGTCTCCGTCAGCGAACCGATCTGGTTGACCTTGACGAGCAGCGCGTTGCCGGCCGCGTTGTCGATGCCCTTCTGCAGACGCTCGGGGTTGGTGACGAACAGGTCGTCACCGACGAGCTGCACGGCGTCACCGAGCTCGTCGGTGATGTGCGCCCAGCCGTCCCAGTCGTCCTCGTTGAGCGGGTCCTCGATGGAGACGAGCGGGTACGCCTCGACGAGTTCGGCGTAGTAGTTCGTCATCCACTCCGCGTCGCGCTTCTGGCCCTCGAACGTGTACGTGCCGCCGTCGTAGAACTCGGACGCCGCGACGTCGAGCGCCAGCGCGATCTGCTCACCCGGCTTGTACCCGGCCTTCTCGACGGCCTCGAGGATGAGGTCGAGCGCCGCACGGTTCGACTCGAGGTTCGGGGCGAAGCCACCCTCGTCGCCGAGGCCCGTCGCGAGACCCTTGTCCTTGAGGACGGCCTTGAGCGCGTGGTAGACCTCCGTGCCCATGCGCAGGGCCTCCTTGAAGCTCTCCGCACCGATCGGCGCGATCATGAACTCCTGGATGTCGACGTTCGTGTCCGCGTGCGAACCACCGTTGAGGATGTTCATCATCGGCACCGGCAGCACGTGCGCGTTGGGGCCACCAACGTAGCGGTACAACGGCAGACCCGCAGACTTCGCGGCCGCCTTGGCCACGGCCAGCGACACGCCGAGGATGGCGTTCGCGCCGAGCTTGCCCTTGTTGTCCGTGCCGTCGAGCTCGATCATCTCGGCGTCGATGAGGCGCTGCTCATCCGCGTCGAAACCGACGAGGTGCGGCGCGATCTGCTCGATGACGGCGTCGACGGCGTCCTCGACACCCTTGCCGCCGTAGCGCTTCTTGTCGCCGTCACGACGCTCGACCGCCTCGAAGGCGCCCGTCGAGGCACCCGACGGGACAGCCGCGCTCTCGTTGGTGCCGTCGTCGAGGAGCACGACGGCCTCGACCGTGGGGTTGCCGCGCGAGTCAAGGATCTCGCGAGCGCCGATGCCTTCAATGGTTGCCACAGAACTCTCCGATACACGTGGTTGATTCGGGCAGCGGGTCTGATCACCCGCGTCAGTGTCGAGCCTAACGAACCGCTGGGGTACTGCCGGGTAGGAACGTGGGGTCTGTCGAGAACGGGACGCGCGTCACCCGCCGCCTCGCGGCAGGTCGGCGTCCGGCGGGGCGGGGTGGGGCTCGGCGTGCTCAGCGTGGTCGATGCCCCCGAGGTGATCACCGAGGGGCGCGGCGTGCAGGCGCGACAGCGTGGCGGAGAGCGCGACGCTCGGGTCGACTCCGAGGCCACGGGCCTGCACGACGAGGTCGAGCAGCGCCGCCCCGATGGAATCCTCGGCGGCGAGGGCCTCGACGCGTTCGGCCTGCCCCGCCTTCGTCAACCGCCCGACGACCTTGACGGCCCGCTCGAGCGGCGGCAGCCCGGCCGGGATGCCTGCCAGCGGATCGTTCGCGTCACGCTCCGGCTTCTCGGCCGCCTTGATCCTCGCCCATTCGGCCTCGACCTCCTCGGGGTTCGAGGCGGCACCGTCGGCGAAGACGTGCGGGTGACGCCTGACCAGCTTCTCGACGAGCGTCGCCGCGACGTCGTCGACGTCGAAGCCGTCCTCCTCGCGCTCCGCGGCCACGCGGGCGTGGAAGAGCACCTGGAGCAGCACGTCGCCGAGCTCCTCCCGCAGGTGCTCGCCGCTCGCCTCGGCGATGGCCTCGGTGACCTCGAACGCCTCCTCGACGAGGTACGGAGCGAGGCTCGCGTGCGTCTGCTGGGCATCCCACGGGCAGCCGCCGGGCGAGCGCAACGTGTCCATGACGGCGACGGCGTCGAGCAGGCGCGAACCGGGGGCGTCCCACGACCCGACGACGACCTCGACGGGCGGCGGGTCGTCGAGACGCGTCAGCTCGCCGGCGAGCGCGTCGGTGAGACCGGGATCGGCGTCCGCCGAACCTAGCCAGACGACGTGACGCCCGGCGACCCCCGCCGCGACGAGGGCATGTGCCGTGGCGGCCGGGGGCTCGTCACGGATCTCGACGTCGAAGCCCTCGTCGCGCGTGACCTCGACGAGCGGTTCGTCACCCGCGCGGCCCAGGACGGCGTCAGCGCTTTCGAGCCGCCGCCAGGCGTCGCGCGTCATCAGCCCGGCGGGCACCCGCGGGCTGACGACGAGCAGGGCGATGCTGCCGCTCATCGTCGCGCTCCGCCCGCGCGCGCCATCTCCTGCGCCGCCGCGGCGGCGGCGATGTCGTCGAGCAGCACGGCCTGGACGAGCTGCGCCGCCCACTGCAGGATCGCCTGGTCGCGAAGCGGCTTGCCGGCGACGGGCTTCGTCATCGGCATGGGCACCAGCAACCGCTCCTGGTTGGTCTTGACGAGCGTGCCCGGGAAGAGGCGCTCGAGGCGCATCTGCTGCGACTCGCGCAACTCGGTGACCGGGCCGAAACGGACGTACTTGCCCTGCACCCCGATGTCGCTGATGCCCGCTTGCCGCGCGATGGTACGCAGCCGGGCCACGTCGAACAGGTTGAGCACAGGTGCGGGCGGCTCGCCGTAGCGGTCCTTCAGCTCGGCGATGATCTCGTCGAGGGCCGCCTCGTTCTCCACGCTCGCGAGCTTCTTGTACGCCTCGAGGCGCAGCCGCTCCCCCGGCACGTACTCGTGCGGCAGGTGGGCGTCGACGGGCAGCTCGATCTTGATCTCGACCGGCATCGACGAGGTGTCGTCGCCGCGGTAGTCGGCGACGGCCTCACCGACCATGCGGACGTACAGGTCGAACCCAACCCCCGCGATGTGGCCGGACTGCTCGCCGCCGAGCAGGTTGCCGGCACCGCGGATCTCCAGATCCTTCATCGCGATCTGCATGCCTGCGCCGAGGTCGGTGTTGCTCGCGATCGTCTGCAACCGGTCGTGCGCCGTCTCGGTCAGCGGCTTCTCGGCCGGGAACATGAAGTAGGCGTACGCGCGCTCGCGACCGCGCCCCACGCGTCCGCGCAGCTGGTGCAGCTGGCTGAGGCCGAGCTGGTCGGCGCGCTCGACGATGAGGGTGTTGGCGTTGGCGATGTCGAGACCCGTCTCGACGATCGTCGTCGAGACGAGCACGTCGAACTTGCGCTCCCAGAAGTCGACGACCACCTCCTCCAGGCGCGCCTCCCCCATCTTGCCGTGCGCCGTCGCGACCCGCGCCTCGGGCACGAGTTCGCGGATTCGCGCAGCCTGCTTCTCGATGCTGCCGACCTTGTTGTGGACGTAGAACACCTGACCTTCACGCATCAGCTCGCGTCGGATGGCCGCCGTCAGCTGCTTCTCGTCGTACGCCCCGACGAACGTCAGGACGGGGTGACGCTCCTCCGGCGGCGTCGCGAGCGTCGACATCTCGCGGATACCGGTGACAGCCATCTCGAGCGTGCGCGGGATCGGCGTCGCCGACATCGCAAGCACGTCGACGGCCGTGCGCATCTGCTTGAGCTGCTCCTTGTGCTCGACGCCGAAGCGCTGCTCCTCGTCGACGATGACGAGCCCGAGATCCTTGAACTCGATCTCCTTGCTCAGCAACCGGTGCGTTCCGATGACGAGGTCGATCGAGCCGTCCTTGAGCCCCGCGAGAACCTCGCGCGCCTCCTTGTCGCTCTGAAAACGCGACAGCGACGCGAGCTTGACGGGGAAGCCCGCGTAACGCTCGGCGAACGTCTGATAGTGCTGCTTGACGAGCAGCGTCGTCGGCACGAGGACCGCGACCTGCTTGGAATCCTGCACCGCCTTGAACGCCGCGCGCACCGCGATCTCGGTCTTGCCGTAGCCCACGTCACCACAGACGAGACGGTCCATGGGCACCGTCTTCTCCATGTCGGCCTTGACCTCTTCGATGCTCGAGAGCTGATCGGGCGTCTCGACGTACGCGAAGGCGTCCTCCAACTCGCGCTGCCACGGCGTGTCGGGCGCGAACGCGTGACCCGGCGTCGCCTGTCGAGCCGAGTACAGGCGGATGAGCTCGCCGGCGATCTGCTTGACGTGACGGCGGGCTTTCGACTTGGTCGCCGCCCAGTCCGAGCCGCCCATCTTCGACAGCGTCGGCATCTCGCCGCCGACGTAGCGCGTCACCTGGTCGAGCTGGTCGGTGGGCACGAACAGCCGGTCGCCGGGCTGACCGCGCTTGCTCGCCGCGTACTCGAGGACGAGATATTCGCGCGTCGCGCCGCCGACGGTACGCTGCATCATCTCGACGAACCGGCCGACACCGTGCTGTTCGTGGACGACGTGATCGCCCGGCTTGAGCTGCAGCGGGTCGACGACGTTGCGGCGGCGCGACGGCATGCGTCGCATGTCCTTCGTGCTCGCCGTTCCCGCCGAGCCGGTGAGGTCGGCCTCGGTGAGGACGACGAGCCCCGCAGCGGGCATCTCGAAGCCGCGGCCGAGCGAACCCGTCGCGACCTCGACACCGGGGGCGACCTGCGTCATCGGGCGTGCGGCGAGGTCGTGCTCGGCGAACACCTGGGTGACGCGCTTGGCGAAGCCCGGGCCGTCCGTCACGACGGCGACGCTGCGCCCGGCCGCGACGTGAGCCGCGACCTCGGCGGACGCGCGCTCGGTGTCGCCGCGGTAGTTCGGCACGTCCTGCGACTCGATCGTGACGCGGGTACCCGGCAGGTCGTCCTCGAGGAACTCGTGCAACTCGTCGTCGGCCGCGAACGAGCTGAACGACCACCAGGGGTGAGCGGTCGCGAGCGCATGCTCACGCAGTTCGAGAAGGCTGCGGTACGACGCGCCGTCGAGCACGCCTCGTAGGTCGACGGGGACGGCGTTGCCGGCGGCCGCATTGGTCCAGCTCGCCTCGAGGAACTCCTGCGACGTCGAGACGAGGTCGTGCGCGCGGGTGCGGACGCGCTCGGGGTCGACGAGAACGACGCGCGCAGCATCCGGCAGCACGTCGATGAGCGTCTCCATGCCGGCCGGCAGCAGCGCCGGCATGAGCGACTCCATGCCCTCGACGGCGATGCCCTCGCTGACCTTCGTCAACATGTCGGCGACGCCCAGCAGGCTCGGCGCGAGCTCAGCCGCGCGCTCACGGACCTCGGGGGTGAGCAGCAGTTCGCGGCACGGCGGGGCCCACAGCCCGTGCGGGTTGACCTCGAGCGAACGCTGGTCGGCCACCTTGAACCAGCGGATCTCCTCGACGGTGTCGCCCCAGAACTCCAGGCGCACCGGGTGATCCTCGGTGGGCGGGAACACGTCGAGGATGCCACCGCGCACGGCGAACTCGCCGCGGCGCTCGACCATGTCGACGCGCGTGTAGGCCGCGGCGACGAGGGCTTCCACGATGTCCTCGAGCGGGCGCTCGTCACCGGCGGCGAGGCTCACGGGTTCGAGGTCGCCGAGGCCCTTCGCCATGGGCTGCATGAGGGCGCGCACCGACGCGACGACGACGCGGACGGGCCCGTACGTCCCGCCCGCTTCCGGGTGCCTGAGGCGGCGCAGCACGGCGAGACGCCGCCCGACCGTGTCGGAACGCGGCGACATGCGCTCGTGCGGCAGCGTCTCCCACGACGGAAACTCGGCGACGTCGTCGTAGTCGACGAAGTTGCGCAGGGCCGTCGCCATGTCGTCGGCCTCGCGCCCCGTCGCGGTGACGACGAGCATCGGCCCCGCCACGTCGCCGCCAGTCTGCAGCAGAGCCGCCACGAGAGGAGCGCGCAGACCGGCCGCGGCCGCGATGTCGACGAGCGACTCGTCCGCGGCCAGCGCGAGCAGCCGCTTGACGGATTCGTCGGCGCACACGCGCGTCAGCAGGGGCGCGAGCGGCAGGTGGGCGGCCTCGGGCATGCGGGCTCCTTCGTCGAATCGGTGACGACGCACGCAGGCGCCGTGCGCGCCCGGAAGGGGCGACGGCTTCGTCGGCGGGCGACGCGTGAAGTCTAGAACGGGGCGGCGACAACCCCGGAATTCCAGGCATTCACCCCCTCATCACCCTGCGGGGCACGAACGATGGAGGGATACGCCGGGGGCAGTCACGGCCGTCCGAACAATTCCACCTCACGCGCCGTCGACGAGCCGTCGAGACGCACGCGCGTCCACCCGTCGGGCGTCGGTTCGAGGACGACGCGCGGCGCGTCATCCCGCCCGGCTCGCTGGTCGCTGGGGCCGCGCTCCTCGATGACCCGGGCATGCAGGAACGACGACCAGCGCGTTCGCACGATGACGTCGCGTGAGGGTGCGACCCGCAGGATGAGGTGGGAGGAGGTCTTGTCCGTGATCGTGGCGCCGTCGGTGACGAGCGGCTTGGCGTCCGGCACCTCTAACACGCGCCACTGGTCGTTCGACCACACCTCGTGCCAGCCCGGGGGCGTCGCGGCGACGGTGCGCCACTGCCCCGTCTTCTTCACCGGATGGCGGTTGAGAGCGACGTAGCGCACCGCCGAATCCTGCAGCCACCCGGTGAGTTCCGCGTCGGAGATGTGCGCCTCGCGGTCGACGAACGCGTCGGAGAGGCTGCGGTCGGCCTGCGTCTCGTACCCGCGCGCCAACCAGAAATCCTCTGCCATGACGAACGCCGAGGTGTGCGTGCCGTCGGCGACGACCTCGATGCGGCTGTTCTCGATGCCGGGCAACGCCTGGAGCGCGTCCGACAGGGGCCGGTAAACCGTCACCGACGACGCCGATGCGCGGGCGTCCGCGAGATCGTGGGCGGTGAAGTACCCCGACCAGACCAGGGCCGGCAGCACGGCGCACGCGGTCATCCGGTTGCTGCGGCGGGCCGTCGCGGCGACGGCGACGGGCAGCACCGCGAAGACGAGGCGCGCGAGGTTGGAGCCGAGCGCGTTGGGGACGGCGGAGAACACGAGCACCGCGACGGCGGTGATGGCGATGGCGAGGACGACCGGTTTCGCAGGCTTGGCGAGCAGAAACAAGCCGAGAAGGACGAGCGAGGTGAGCGCTCTGCCCCAGCCATACCCCTCTGGCCCACTGCTACCCCACACGAGCGACGAGACGCCCATGAAGGCGATGCCGACCAGGATGGGAACGAGCGAGATCCGACGGACGAGCAGCCCCGCCCCGAATCCGACGAGCACGAACGCCACCGCCACGGGTGAGGCGAGGCCGCTGAGGATGACGAGCAGCGACGCCGTCCAGCGACGGTCGCGGATGGCGGCGTCAAGCGCCCCGAGGGCAATGACGGCACCGACGAGGAACGTCGTGCGACCGGCGCCGAGCGTCATCACGGCGCTCAGCGTCGCGACCCACACGGCCACGATCGGGCGCCGCACCTGCGTGACGGTGAGTGCCACAGCCCATGGGATGGCCGTGGCCGCGAGCGCGACGACGGCGTGGGCACCGAGGGCGGCCGACAGCCAGGGCACGAGGACGGAGTATCCGCCCGGCGGGTGGGCTCCGCTGTACCAGCTGAACCAGTAGCCGAGGCCCACGCCGTCCCGCGCCGCCTGAGCGCGCGCGAGCGCCGCCCACATGTCGCCCACACCGGGCGCGACGACGACGAAGAGCACGCCGGCGAGCGCGACCACCGCGGTCGCGAGCCAGGTGTGCAGCGCGAGCCGACGGCTCACGCCCTCAGCGGGCATGCACGAGGTTCTGTGCGTCGTCGAGACCGCGGTGGACGAGCAGTTCGACCGCCTCCGCGCCCGAGGGGATGAGGAAGTCGAGTTCGCGTCGCTCGGTCGCGGAGAAGTCCTTGAGTACGAAGTCGCTCACCTCCATGCGTCCGGGCGGGCGCCCGATGCCGAGGCGGACGCGCAGGTAGTCCTTCGTGCCGATGCTCTTGCTGATCGAGCGCAGCCCGTTGTGGCCGCCCTCGCCGCCACCGAACTTCAGGCGCACCGCGCCGAAGTCGATGTCGAGTTCGTCGTGGATGACGACGAGGCGCTCGGCGGGGATCTTGAAGAACTTCATGAGCGCGCTGACGGGCCCGCCCGATTCGTTCATGTACGTGCTCGGCACGGCGAGGACGACCTTCGGGCCGGGCAGCCCGCCCGGCAGCGTCCCCAACCGAATCTCTGCTGCGGCGGCGCGCGCCTTGTGCGCGCGCAGGGCGACGCCGGAGTCAGTGGCCATGCGGTCGACGACCATCGCGCCCACGTTGTGCCGGTTGCCGGCGTACCGGGGCCCGGGGTTGCCGAGCCCGACCACCAGCCAGGGTTGCGTGCGCGCCTCATCCACGAGGCCCAAGTATGCCGGATCGCGCATGGGCGCACGCTGGGCACGTCGACGAAACGCGGGCCCTCATCCGCGATCGGGCCAGCGATCGAGCCGACGACCGCGCCGCGACGGAACGCGAACGACGGGCTGCCGCTCACCAGGATCGGTGAGCGATGGCCCGTCGTCGTGGAGATCCGATGCCCGCGTGGAGGCGGGCGGCGGATCACTCGGAGTCTTCGGAGCCCGCGGCGTCGCCCTCGGCGGGAGCCTCGGCAGCGTCGTCGCCCTCGGTCTCCTGGTCGGACTCCTCGTGCTCGATGCCGGCCTCGGCCTCGGCCTCGGCGAGCTCGGCATCGAGGGCCTCGGCGGAGATCTGCTCGGTGACGTTGATGACGAGCATCTCCTCGTCGGAGACGAGCTCGACACCGGACGGCAGCGTGATGTCCTTGGCGAGGATCTGCGTGCCGGCCTCGGCGCCCTCGACGGAGACGGTGAACACCTCGGGGATGTCCGTGGCGGGCGTGAGGACCGTCAGCATGCCGTTCTCGGTCGTGACGACGGTCTCGGCAGCGGCCTCACCCTCGGCGTGGACCGGAACGTCGACCTCGACCTTCTCGCCCTTCTTGACGATGACGAGGTCGACGTGCTCGATGAAGCGACGGATGACCTCGCGCTGGACGTCGCGGGCGAGCGCGAGCTCCTCCTTGCCGTCGAAACGGATCGTGAGCAGCGCGTTCGGGTTCTTGACGGCCATCATCGTGTCGTGGCCGGGCAGTTCGAGGTGAACCGGCGTCTCGCCGTGCCCGTAGAGGACGGCGGGGATCATGTCGTTGCGGCGGATGCGGCGCGCGGCGCCCTTGCCGAACTCGGTGCGAAGCTGAGCTTCGAGAACGATCTGGTCAGCAGCCATGGTGGTGCCCTTCGGTGCGTCAGGACCGACGACGCGTGCCGCCGGAATGGTCGGTGGCCTCGTCGGGACGCGACGCGCGGACACGATGCGGGCGCGTCGACGCAGGTCGGCGCGGGCGGCCTGGGGCCGCGGGATCTCGCAGACGAGCGCCACCGCGTCGATCACGGACCCTCGGGGCTCGCTGCGCGCGCCCGTCTCGTCCCTCGCCGAGGCAACCGGAACAGTCTAGCGGGGCGGCGCGCTAACACGAAACGGCGTGAACGCGTAGCGCCGCGCACCCCGGGTGGGATGCGCGGCGCCGCGTTCGTCAGGGTGAGATCACTCCATCTCGTCGAACATGCTCGTCACGGAGCCGTCCTCGAAGACCTCGCGGATCGCCTGCGACAGCAGCGGTGCGATCGACAGCACCGTCAGCTTGTCGAACTTCTTCTCGTCCGTGATCGGCAGCGTGTCGGTGACGATGACCTCACGCGCCACCGAGTTCGCGAGCCGCTCGAGCGCCGGGTCGGAGAAGATCGCATGCGTCGAGGCGATGACGACGGACTCCGCGCCCGCGTTCATCAACGCGTCGGCGGCGTGGCAGATCGTGCCGCCGGAGTCGATCATGTCGTCGACGAGCAGGCACGTGCGGCCCTCGACGGAGCCGACGACGCGGTTCGCGACCGACTGGTTGGGGCGCGTGACGTCACGCGTCTTGTGGATGAACGCCAGCGGCGCGCCGTTGAGGCGTTTGCTCCACGCCTCGGCGACCTTGATGCGGCCCGCGTCCGGCGAGACGACGGCAAGGTTCTCGTCGCCGTACTTCTTGGCGACGTAGTCGGTGATGACGGGCAGCGCCTGCAGGTGGTCGACGGGGCCGTCGAAGAAGCCCTGGATCTGGTCGGTGTGCAGGTCGACGGCCATGAGGCGGTTCGCGCCGGCCGTCTTGAACATGTCCGCGACCAGGCGCGCCGAGATCGGCTCGCGACCGCGCGACTTCTTGTCCTGACGGGCGTAGCCGTAGAACGGCGCGACGACGGTGATGCGCTTCGCGGAGGCGCGCTTGAGCGCGTCGACCATGATGAGCTGCTCCATGATCCACTGGTTCACGGGAGCGGTGTGGCTCTGGATGACGAACGCGTCGCAGCCGCGCACGGACTCGTCGTAACGCACGTACGTCTCGGAGTTCGCGAAGTCGTACGCCTGCATCGGCACGAGCTGCGTGCCGAGGCCCTCGGCGACCGCCTTCGCGAGCTCGGTGTTGGCCCGCCCGGAGAAGACCATGAGGTTCTTCTCGGTGGTGCGCTTCATGGACAGGCTCACTTCGTGATCCCTTCGTCTGCGGAGGATTCCTCGTCAACACTAGTGGACGCCGCTTCACCGGCGGCGGCCCGAGGCGAGGCGTGCGCGACGTCACGCGCGGCGTCCGCCGTCTTCGTCCCGGCACGGCGGCGCTCGACCCAGCCGTCGATGTTGCGCTGACGGCCGCGTGCGACGGCCATCTGGCCGGCCTCGACGTCACCGTCGACGGCGCTGCCGGCGGCGACGTAGGCGCCCGGAGCGATCGTGACAGGCGCGATGAGCACCGAGTCGGATCCGACGAAACTGTGCGCGCCGACGTGCGTCGTGTGCTTGTTGACACCGTCGTAGTTGGCGAAGATCGTGCCCGCGCCGATGTTGGCGCCCTCACCGATGACGGCGTCGCCGCAGTACGTGAGGTGCGGCACCTTGGCGCCGTCACCGATCTGCGCGTTCTTCGTCTCGACGAACCCGCCGATCTTGCCCTTCGCGCCGAGTTCGGTGCCCGGGCGCAGGTAGCTGAACGGGCCGACGCTCGCGCCGGCGCCGATCGTCGCGAGGTTGGCCTGCGTGCGCACGACGGACGCGTCGTCGGCCACCTCCGTGTCGACGAGCGTCGTGTCGGGGCCGATCTCGCAGCGCGCACCGATCGTCGTCGCGCCGCGCAGCTGGGTGTTCGGCTGGACGACCGTGTCGCGGCCGATGGAGACGTCGACGTCGACGAACGTCGTCGCCGGGTCGATGACGATGGCGCCGTCACGCATGGCCTGCGCGACGACGCGACGGTTCAGCTCGCGGCCCATCGCGGCGAGCTGCACCTTGTCGTTGACACCCTCGGTCTGCCACAGGTCGGTGATCGTGTGCGCCTCGACGCGCCCACCGGCCGCGCGGGCCAGGGCGAGGACGTCGGTGAGGTACTTCTCGCCCTGGGCGTTGTCCGTCGTCACCTTCGCGAGGCTCTCACGCAGCACGATCGCGTCGAAGGCGTAGATGCCAGAGTTGATCTCACGGATGTCGAGCGCGTGCGCGAGCTTCGCGTCCCCGGCCTCGCGGGCGGCGAGAGCGTCCTTGTGCTCGATGATGCCGGCGACGGAACCGGATTCGTCGCGCAGGATGCGGCCGTAGCCCGTAGGGTTCTCGACCTCCGCGGTCAGCACGGTGACGGCGTTGCCGCCTGCCTCGTGCGCGCTCGTCAGGTCGACGAGGGTCTGCGTCGCGAGCAGCGGCACGTCGCCGTAGGTGACGAGGACGGTGCCGCTCAGGTCGGCCGGGAGGACGTCGAGGGCGCTCTCGGCGGCGCGGCCGGTGCCCTTGATCTCGTCCTGATCGGCGATCGTCGCGCCCGGCTCGAACTGCTCGATGTGCGCGGCGACGACGTCGCGCTGGTGACGCACGACGACCGCTAGATGCTGCGGCTGCGTGCCGCGCGCCGCGTCGATGGCGTGGCCGAGCAGGCTGCGGCCACCGATCGTGTGCAACACCTTCGGGATGTCGGACTTCATGCGGGTGCCCTCGCCGGCGGCGAGGACGATGACGGCTGCGGGACGGGGTGCGCTCACGCGAGTGACTCCCTGCGGATCGACGATCGGTGGTCTGGCCCGCCCCGGCGGCCCACCCGGTGCGGGCGACGGGGCATATAGAGGTGACTCTACCGCCCACCACCGCCAGAGGCGCTGCGTGCATTCGTCGCGCTCCCCTGTACGCCTTCATGCTGGGTGCATGTCACAGGCGATCGGCGAGACCACCGTGCGGCACCAACACGTCGGGTGGTTGGAGCTGTTCTGCGACCTCGTCTTCGTCGTCGCCATCGAGCGCCTCACCCACCTGCTGCACGGCGACCCGGGTCGCGCGTTGCCGCGACGATCGGGCTCACGATGCTCGTGTGGTTCGCGTGGTTCAACGTGACGGCGCTGACGAACGTGCGCGGCGGCATCGGCCCACGCGGACGCCCGCTCATGTTCGCCTCGATGGCCGGCGTCGGCGTGCTCGCACTCGGGATCGAACCCCTCATCGACGGCCATCCGTGGCTGTTCGCCGTCGGCTACGTCATCGCGCGCACGGCCGTGTGGCCGCTGTGGTGGAGCGGACGACGCGGCGCCGGCGCCATGCGTCCGCTGCTGTGGGGCCCGGGCGTCAGCGCCCTGTGGCTGCTCACCCCGCTCGTGCCCGAGCACCTGCTCGGCTGGGCGCTCGCCGCCCTCGCCTTCCTCGAGATGGGCCTGTCGCTGCTGCGCCCGGACCGCAAGGAGTCGGACGCGCCTCGCCTCAGCGGCCCGCACCTGGTCGAACGCATCGGCCTGTTCGTCATGATCGTGCTCGGCGAGAGCGTCGTGCAGATCGTCGACTCCCTCGACACCGAACGCACGGCCATGACGTGGCTGACGGCCGACTGCAGCGCGCACCTGCACCCCGGATCGCTGACGTGCCTGTGCCTCGGAATGATTCTCGTGCACGTCGGCACGCAGTCGTTGACCCGTCAGGCGTTCGCGACGAACCTCGGCTGAAACCGCGACGCCGCCCGCAGACGGCCGCTGAGCGTGCACAGATGCATCGTGAACAGGCTGAGGCCCACGTAGAGCGGGCACGCGACGCAACGGGGGCGCCGCACGATCCGCAGGGCACCTGGCACGCGATCCTTGGCGGGTTGACGCAACTCGCGACGCATCTCGTCCCCGTCGTCGTCATCTGGTGGCTCGGCGGTCACTGGGCGCCGTGGATCGTCATCACGTTGCTGTTCCTCTACGTCTCCGCGGCCATCTCGGTGCAGGGGTACGGCGAGCGCCGCATCACGGCCTATGTCGAGACCATGCGCGCCGGCGAGGTTGCCGGTGGTACCGGCACTGTCGGTGGTGACGTCGCGGGCGCAGCCGGCGCGAGCACTGCTGACGACGCGACGAACGGCCGCGCCGAATGAGCCGCATGAGCACCGCCGCCAGTGCGCCCGACAGCGGCGCCTCCCCTGGCGGCCGCCCCGCTCCAGGGCGTGGTCGACGACTGGTGCGCCGGGTGGCGCGCGTCGTCGTCAAGCTGTTTCTCGTCGTGACGATCGCATCGTTGACGTTCAACGCCCTCGTGCGGCCGCCGCAGACGCTGCAGGCGCCCGACGGGCGCGACGTCGTCGTCGACGGCGCGCGCGTGCATTACCGCGTGTGGGGTGCGCACGGCACGCCGATCGTGCTCGTCCACGGTTTCGCCGAGTCGACGGTCGCGTGGTCGCTCGCGGCGCCGGAGCTCGCGAAGAACCACGTCGTCTACGCCGTCGACCTGCCCGGGGCGGGCTACTCGCAGTACACGGGCCACTACTCGATCGAGGATCAGGCGCGTGCCGTCACGGGTCTGATCGAGGCGTTGCACATCGAGCGGCCGGTGATCGTCGGGCACTCGCTGGGCGCGGCCGTCGTCGGGCGCGCGGCGCTCGATGCCCCGGGCGCCATCGGCGGTGTCATCTTCGCCGACGGCGACGCCATGGCCTTCGAGGGACGATCGGCCGACCCTGGTGCGTGGACGGGCGTCGTCTCGCGCCTGCCGTACGTCACGACCCTCTACCGACTCGGCACGCAGACGAACGTGTTCGCGCGCCCGATCTTCGACGACCACTGCGGTTCGACGTGTCGCGGCCTGCAAGGCCCCGACGCCGACCGACTGATCGACGCGTGGATGCGGCCGCTGCGCTCGCGCGACGCGGAGGACGCCATGCGCGTCATGGCCGCACACGCGATGACGCACCTGAGCCCCGAGCAAGTGCGCGCCATCCGCGTGCCGCGCGGCATCGTCTGGGGCGCCGAGGACGCGACGTCCGGCGGCTCGCTCCAGGTCGCGCAACAGAACTTCGCGGGCGCGCCGACGGCGACGATTCCGCAAGTCGGCCACCTGTCGATGGTCGCCGACCCGGCAGGTTTCGCGGCCGCGATCGAAACACTGCTGACGCGGCTGTGAACGCCCTGACGTCAGGCGTTCGCCTGCTCTGCGGCCTGCGTGGTCTCGTCGACGAACTCCCAAGCAGCACGGGCTTGGGTGACGTCGCCGGCCTCGGTGAAGCGGCGTGCTGCCTGCAGCGCGACGGCCGTCGCCTGCGTGATGTCGCCCTGTTCGCCGTAGGCGTGGGCGGCTGCGAGGTACAGGCGCCCCTGCGTGCTCGGCGGCAGGTCGGCATCCTCGAGGGCGGCGCGGATGTCATCGAGCGCCTCATCCACGTGCCCCTGCGCCCGCGCGAACCGCGCACGCACGATGGCGAGGGTCGCCAATTCATCGGCGCTCTCGAGCAGGTCGAGGCGGCTCTTCGCTTCGCGTAACAGTTCCGCGACCCCGTCCTCGCAGCCGGCCTGGAGTCGCTCTTCCGCCGCAACGCGCGGAAAACGAGCCCAGTTACGGAAGTCTGCGGTGGGCGACAGGAGTTGGTTCGCTCGATCGTGCGCAGCCTTGCCGGCCTCGACGTCACCGCTGTGCCACGCCACGTTGCCGAGCACCCACTCGGCCAGGCCGCGAGTCGGGGTCTCCTCGAGCGCTGCGGCTGACTCTTCGAGCTCGTGGGCGTAGGCGCCGGCATCGTCATGCCCGGCTGAGATGGCGGCGATGAGTGCCTGCGCCGTCACGATCATGGGGAGGTGCGCGGACTGGCAGAGTCGCACGGCGTCCGCAGCGCTCGACGCGGCGAGCCGCGCGTCCCCGTCGAGACGCGCCGCCTTGGAAGTGAGGATGCCGGCCCGCGCTTCGAGCAAGCTGGAGCCGACCGCGCGCGCAGCTGTCAGGTGAGCCGTGGCCTCAGCGACTGCCTCGCGATAGTGCCCGAGGTCGATGTTGATCTCGACGAGCAAGGCACCGATGAGAAGTGTGATGTCGGAACGTCCGACCGTCGACAGCTGGCGGCGGGCGTCCTGCGCCTGTTCGAAGGCAAGACCGAATGAACCCTGGCGCCACGAAAGAACGGCCTCGGAGTAAAGAGCAACCGCCTCGGCCTCTCCCGCCTTGCGGCGCCCGAACCCGGACAGATCGGAGGCACTCCCGAGCGTGCCGGGCTCGAGATTCAGCTTGGTCTCGAAGTAGCGAAGCATGTCCGGGGTCGGGGTCCGACGGCCCGATTCGAGGTGAGAGACGTAGCTGACGCTGCACCTGTTGCCCGCCAGTTCTGTCTGCGAAAGGCCCGCCTGTTTGCGCGCTGCCTTCAGGCGTTCACCAAAACTCATCGGTAACTACTTCCAGCCCCACAAGCGAGGCATACTTGACACACAACTTGACTCAGCGTGGAGCAAGTTGTTGAACTCTCTACATTACGCATCATATCCAGGAGTGACCATGGCCATCTTCAAGAAGCTTTCCGCATCCGCTGCGCTCGTGGCTGCCGCCGCGGGCCCGACGGTGGCCATCGTCGCCGCCAACTCGGCTGACGCAGCGCTGGCGAGCTCCGCTCACCACCTCGTGGTGAAGACCGGCGAGCACCGCATGTCGGACACCTGGCCGGCCTGATCATCCGCCAACTGCGTAACGTCGCGTGCCCCGTAGCCCCAAAGGCTGGGGGGCACGCGTCGTTCGTCGAGCACTCGCTGTCCACGAGGGCGTTACTCGGCGCCGCCAGGGCCCATCCCTGCCCGCTGCACCCGGAGCGCCGTCGCCCACAGGCGGACCACCATTGTCGTCAGCTCGCGATGCACGAGCACCGTGACCCACGTGAGAGCCCTCATGACCCCGACTGACGCGACGGTGTGCCGCTGACGGCGACCTCCGTTCGCACGACGACGCGGAAGCACAGACACCATCCCCACTCCCCGGTACGACGAAGCCGTCGGCACGCGTGTTGCGTGCCAACGGCGTCTGCATGAGTGCAGGGTCAGCGTCGATGAGCCGTCACCCGCCCGTGACATCGGTGATCCACTGGCGGCTGTCCGTCAGGTTGGCGTAGTTGGAGCCGGTGTGGATGTCGGAGCCGGGATCGGTGGAGTCGCCCGTCGAGCAGACGCCAACGATCTGACCGTTGACGATGAGCGGGCCACCCGAGTCGCCGTGATTCGAGGAGCCGTTGACGCCCTCGAGGTGTATCGCGCGACCACCGTAGGCCTCGGCGCTCTCACCCAGGACGGAGACGCCGGCCTTGTAGAGCCCCGACGTCGGGACGCGGTAGGCGCGCAGGCTGTAGCCCTCGATGACGCCGGAGTCGCCCGCCGTCGCGTCGTAGGAGTCCGCGAGTGGCATGTTCTGGTTGACGAGGGCCGGCTCGATGAGATGCGCGAGCACGACGTCGCCGTTGGACGAGCTCTGCATGGCGTCGACGGCGATCGGCGTGCCGCGGTTCGAGGTGGAGTTGGAGAGGTAGACGTTCATCGACGTGTCACCGTCGGTGCCAGGTGCCTCGGCCTGCTGGCCGGCCGCTTTTTATACATGACTGTATAGGCGACATGCATTTGTCGCATTGCGAAAACATGGATCACCCTGACGGATTCGGCGCAGAAGTGGGTCGTTGCCGCACCAAGCTGCGGTTCTCGCGGCCGACGTCGCGCGGAGGGAAGCGCCATCGTCACGCATTCGTCCTGAGAAGTTCCCCAGGAAGATGTTCCCTGCTCTCGCCGCTGCCGGCGTGGGTGCCCTGACCCTGGCCGCGGCCGCGCCGTCGATGGCGGCCGACTCGCCTGCGACGCCCAGCACGACCGGGGACCACGCCAAGTCGACGATCGTCGGCAGCCTTCAGCACACGCCGATCGAGTTCTGGTGCTCGAAGGGGATGCCGAACCACGTCATCGCAGTGGGCACGGTGAAGACGCCGGAGGCGACGGTGACGGTGAGCGAGCCGCAGCTGCACGAGACGCACACGATGGGCCCGGTGACGCACGACAAGCCGCTCGTCATCTTCTCGAAGATCAACCAGGCCGGGAAGACGGTGACGATCACCGTCAAGGGCAACACGAGCGGGTCGGCGTTCAGCGTCACCGGCACGATTCCGGCGACGTGCAAGGGTCTGCCGACGGTTCAGCCGAACGGCACCGTCATTCCCCCTGCCCAGCCGACGAAGCCGATGCCGGGCACGCCCACTCCGACGAAGCCCGCCCCGAAGCCGATCGACCCGAAGGTGCAGACGGACCTCGTCGCGTCGCGGAGCTCCCCGACGTCCGGTGAGCTCGGCCTCGCCGGACTCGCGTTCGCGGCCATCGCCGCCGGGGGTGCCGCGACGTCTCGTCATCGCTGATCGGCGTCACGTCCCGCGTGATCTTCGCCCGGAAACGCGTCGACGATGACGCGCTCTCGGACGATGATGGTCGGGCTTTCAGGCTCCCCGGGTTGGAATCGAACCAACGTCGCTAGTCCTGATTCAAAGTCAGGCGGCCCCTGCCAGCAGAGCAACCGGGGAACGTCCGCGAAGCGCGGACCGCACAAGAGTAGTTCACGCCGGGCCGCGCTGCACTCCGTCGACGCACCGACGCGTCCCCGCGATCTACGGCGCGGACCGCGCCTCGGACCGCGTCAGCCCGCCCGGGCGCCCCAGGTCTCGGCTGCGACCTCCCGCCCACCCGGCACAATGGAGGGCATGACGACTCCTCGCCGCACGCGCATGTCGGGCACCCAGCGTCGCGAACAGCTCATCGACGTGGGGCGCCGCACGTTCGCGGAACGAGGCGTCGCGGCGGCGACCGTCGAGGAGATCGCGGCGGCGGCGGGCGTGACGAAACCCGTCGTCTACGAGCACTTCGGCGGCAAGGAAGGCTTGTACGCCGTCATCGTCGACCGCGAGACGCGCAGCTTCCTCGACCACATCGCGAGCGCCCTGACCGACGACGGCACACCCCGCGAACTCTTCGAACGCGCCGTGACCGCCCAACTCAGCTACATCAGCGCCAACCCCGACGGTTTCCGTGTGCTCATCCGTGACGCCCCGTCCTGGCACTCGACGGGCTCCCTCGCGAGCCTCATGTCGGACATCGCCACAAAGATCGAGAACGAACTCTCCCGCGTCATGTCGCGCCGCGAGATCGACCCCCGTTTCGCGCCGATCTACGCGCAGATGCTCATCGGCATGGCCGCCCTCACCGGCGACTGGTGGATCGAGCACGGCCAGGAATTCGACGCCACCGAGATGGCCGCCCACATGGTCAACCTCGGCTGGAACGGACTCACCGGCCTCGACGCCACGCCCACGCTCGTCGCGGCCGCGCCGGTGGCCAGCGGCGAGCCTGACGTCGACAACATGGTGGCACCGATGGGCCTGGGCGACGACGAGACGGACGACGACATCGCGTGACGAGGGCTGACGCCGTCTGCCGAGGGCAAGTCTCTCGACATCAAGTTTCTTGACGAGCGATAGACTGACGGCATGTCACTCACCGGTTCGCCGCGCCCTGCCGACTCGAACCGTGCTTTCGGCCCAAGGGGCGCCGACGACATCGCGTCTGCGACGTCGACCGCTCCCGACGGCAAGCCGCACCATGACGAGGTCGACGTCATCGTCGATGCCTGGGCGAGCGTCCGCCCGGGGCTCGACACGACGCCACTCGAAGTGCTCTCGCGCATCAGCCGTATCGCGCGGCGCCTCGACCAGGCGCGCAACGCCGTCTTCACCGAGCATGAACTCGACGGCTGGGAGTTCGACGTGATGTCCGCCCTGCGCCGCGCAGGCGAACCGTTCGAGCTCTCCCCCGGCGCCCTCGTGCAGAAGACACTCGTCACCTCCGGCACGATGACGAATCGCGTCGACGGACTCGAACGACGCGGCTTCGTCTCCCGTCAACCATCGCCGAGCGACCGCCGCGGCGTCCTCGTCCGGCTGACCCCCGCGGGGCTGCGGGCCGTCGACGCCGCGTTCGACGCGCTGCTGCATCACGAGCGCCGCCTGCTCGCCGGCATGGACGACGACGCTCGCGCTCACCTCGCCGCGTCGCTGCGGACGCTGCTCACGGCCGTCGAGAGCTGACCGCGAGGCACCTCAGTCGTCTTCGGTGCGGACGGTGCTCGACGTCCTGGATGCAGGCTCCGACAGCGCCGTCGGAAGAGATCCGGTCGGCGCCAGCTTCTCGACGAGGGCGGTGATGTCCGCGACGAGCCCGCGTCCCACCGGTAGCCGTGCGAGCATCAGCATGCGCGCGAGGATGGGGGCGACGCCGTCGATGAGCGTCATCGTGCGCGCCCGCTGCTCGCTGTCATCGCACACCCAGTGCAGCGTGATGCCGAGATAGACGAGCCACAGCAACATCGGCAACTGGCGTCGCAGTGCGCCACCCGGCACGCCCTTCGAGCGTTCGAGCACGTCGGTGACGAGGCCGATCGCATCGTCGCGCGCCTGCGCCGACGCTCCCGACAGCGGGCTCGTGCCCGACGACGCCTGCAGCGCCGTCGTCAGCAGCGTCGAACCGAAGCCGTGGTACGGCTCCATGACGTCGATGCCCGCCCGCCACAGCGCGCATAGGTTGTCGGCAAGCGGCGCTCCGTCGCGGATGGCGGCCAGCGCAACGTCGCGATGCTCGGCCTGGAGGCGCAGGTACAACTGCTGGACGAGCGCGTCCTTGCCGTCGAAGTAGTAGTACGCATTTCCTTGCGAGACGCCGGCTTCCGCGGCGATCGCGCGCATCGTCGTCTTCTCGTATCCGTGCTCGCGGAACATCGCCAACGCCGTCTCGACGAGGGCTTCACGCGTCTGCTCCGACTTCGTCGTCATGCGCTCAGTCAACCACGCTGTTGAACACGTTCAACGGCGCGCGCGGGGTCGTCGAGCCCTCCTAGACAGTCGTTCACGGCGCCTGGTGTGGCAAACGGCGCAGCGCCGCCAGGCGCCGCGCGCGACCGGAACACGCGCTCAGTTCAGGCGAGCACCTCGGCGGCCTCGAGCCAGTCCATCTCGAGTTCGTCCTTCTCGGCGAGCACGGCACGCAGCTTGACGTCGATCTCCGCGGCCTTGCCGTAATCGCTTGCGGCAGCGGCGAGCTCGTCGTGCAGCTTGGTCTCGCGCTCGGCCAGCTTCGCGAGCTGACGTTCGATGCGCGCCACCGTCTTGCGCGCCTCGCGCTCCTCGGCGGCGCTCACCACGCGTCCGCCGGCGCCAGCGCCTGCTGCGTCGTCAGCCGCGAGCGAGGTCGCATCGACCCCCTTCGCCGCCGCGCCCTGACGCTCGAACGCCGCCTGCGCCTGCAGGTGGTGCGCACGCAGCTCGAGGTACTGCTCGACCCCGCCGATGAGGTCGAGGATCTTGCCGTCTCCGAGCAAGGCGACCTGGCGATCGCACATGCGCTCGAGCAGGTACCGGTCGTGGCTGACGACGACGAGTGTGCCTGCCCAGCCGTCGAGGACGTCCTCCATCGACTGCAGCGTCTCGATGTCGAGGTCATTGGTCGGCTCGTCGAGCAGCAGCACGTTCGGCTCGCTCATGAGCAGGCGGAGGAACTGCAGTCGTCGACGTTCGCCACCCGACAGCTCCGACACCCGCGCCTGCTGACGTCCCCCGGAGAAGCCGAGCCGCTTCGCGAGCTGCGAGGCGGACGTCTCCTTGCCGTCGAGCATGATGTAGCTCGCCACGTCCTCGATCGCCTCGATGACGCGCCAGCCCTCGACGTCGTCGAGCTCGCGCACCTCCTGCGTCAGGTACGCGATCTTGACGGTCTTGCCCTGCTTGCGTTTGCCCGCCGACAGCTCCTGGGTTCCCGCGATGGCGCGCAGCAGCGTCGACTTGCCCGCGCCGTTGACGCCGACGATGCCGGTGCGCTCGCCCGGCGCGAGCCGCCACGTCTGCTTCGTCAGCAGTTCGCGCCCGCCGAGCGTGACGGACGCGTCGACGAGGTCGATGACATCCTTGCCGAGCCGCGTCGTCGCGAACCGGACGAGTTCGACGTCATTGCGCGGATCCGGTTCGTTCGCGATGAGCGCGTTGGCCGCGTCGATGCGGAACTTCGGCTTGCTCGTGCGGGCCGGGGCACCGCGCTGCAGCCACGCGAGCTCCTTGCGCAGCAGGTTCTGGCGACGCTCCTCCGTCGCGGCCGCGATGCGTGCACGTTCGGCCTTCGCGAGCACGAACGCGGCGTAACCGCCTTCGTACTGCTCGACGCGTCCGTCGATGACCTCCCACGTGTTGGTGCCCGTCGCGTCGAGGAACCACCGGTCGTGGGTGATCGTGACGAGCGCCGAGTCGCTGCGTGTGCGGCGTGCGTTGAGGAAGTCGGCGAGCCATTGCACGCCCTCGACATCGAGATGGTTGGTGGGCTCGTCGAGCAGCAGCAGATCAGGGTCGTCGACGAGCAGCTTCGCGAGCGCGATGCGACGGCGCTCGCCACCGGACTTGGGGCCGACGACGTCGTGCAGATCCATTCCCGGCAACAACCCGTTGATGACCTCGCGGATGCGGGCCTCCCCCGCCCACTCGTGCTCGGCGCGATCACCGACGACGGCCTGCAGCACCGTCCACTCCGCAGGAATCGTGTCCGCCTGCGTCAGCATGCCGACGGTGACGCCGTTCGCCATCGTCAGACGCCCCGAATCGACCTCGTGCACACCCGCGAGCACCTTGAGCAGCGTCGACTTGCCTCCACCGTTGCGGCCGACGATGCCGATGCGCTCACCGCCGCCGATGCCGAGCGACACCGAATCGAGCAACTGCTGGGTGCCGAGGGCGAGCGAGATCTTCTCAGCGGACAGGAGGTTGGCCATGCCCGCGATTGTCTCACCGCCGTGTCACGTCGCCCAAAGCTGATGATGCGGCGCCCGTCAGAGCAGGTGCCGGACCGAGACGAGCGCTCGCCACGCCGTCCGTCAGATGTGGACGTAGTTCGCAGATGGGGACGTAGATCGCCGATGTGGATGGCAATCGCGAGGGTGGACGAAAATCGCAGGGTGGCAAGGCGGGGCGGGTC
>NZ_JBXASS010000025.1:0-15633 GCF_058809565.1 Dermacoccus sp. MPR-E5
CTCATCAACTATCGCTAGGCCACTACTCAAAGCCGGCGACTTCCAGACCGCGACTACACCCTCGATTGGGATGAGCCGGTTAACTCCCGGCTGGGTAACGACGCTACGCAGCCATCACCCATCGAATCGCTGCTGTGCCAACGCGCCCCAGGCGCTCATCACCCGGCCGCGAATGCAGCTGCAGTTCGCTTCGCGCCCAAGACGGAAGAACCGCGACCGCGCCACGTACAAGGAGCGAGTAACCCGGCCGCGCACCGCGTGGAAGAGGCGGGTCGCGCAGGAGGAAGTGTTGAGCATCGAGGCAGTCCCTCGTCGCGTGCAGCGCAGGCCGGTACGTCGCCAGCTGCTCGAGCATGGCGACCATCGTTGTCGGGGCGTGCGTCACCCCGAGCAGCTGCGCCGAGTGGCGTGCCTGGTCGACGTAGGTGTCGTACTGCGCGGCATCGAGGTGTACGTGTCCATACAGCTGGTGGGCGCGCGCGAAGCAGAACGTCTCGGCGACGTGCACCCACCGCAGCAGGTCCGGGTCGCCCGCGCGGTAGGGGGTGGCTTCGAACGTGCCCGTGACGGTCTCGTGGATGCGTCGCACCGCGGCGATCATGGCTTCGGCGTGTTCGATCGTGCCGAACGACGTCGTCGCGATGTAGTGGCTGGTGCGCTGCAACCGACCCCACGGGTCGGATCGGTAGCCGCTGTGCTGGGCGACGCCGGCCATCGCAAGCGGATGCAACGACTGCAGCAGCAAGGACGCGAGGCCCCCGATGAACATGGAGGCGTCGGCGTGCACGATCCACAACGGGTCGTTCTCGTCGAACCAGCGAGGCCCGGGCGAGTCCCAGATGCGGGCGCGCGCCCGCTCCGCGTCGGGCCCGGCCACACCGTCACGCAGCTTTAGCGACAACTGGCGCCGAAGAGCAAAAACCGCATCCATGCGCCCATCGTGCCAGGCCCCCATCACACCCACGGACGGCACGTACACGCTCGCACCACAAGCTGCTTCCCAGCCGTCGGCTGCGAACGCGCCGCCCCGCATGCCTCCGGCCCCCCGGTCGCTCAGCACCAACATGACGACTCGAGCGCTGACAAACAGAGGACCATACGATGCCGATGTACGACCTGAGGTCGGCTCTGCAGGACGATCCGGTGGCAGGCGATGAATGAGGCCCTGGGCAAGAAAACCTGGCGTCTTCGTGGGCCAGGCTGGAGTGCGCTGCGCGTGTTAGGGCGAAGGCGCGTCGGATCGTATCTGTACGTCCCCTATTGTCCGGTCTGTGCGAGCCAAGCGGCCCTGACGGAGGCGGTGCGTGCTACCGCCGGTCACCGCCATCCAAGAATGACGTACCCGCGCGGCAAGATGGAAGCCATGAACCTCACCCGCCCCGAAACCACGCACGACGTCGTCATTATCGGCGCGGGCAACGCCGGCATCGCGCTGGCCGCTCGGCTACGTCGTGACGATCCCGATCTGGACATCGCCATCGTCAGCCCCGAAGGGCTGCACACCTATCGCCCGCTGCTTTCCTACGTTGGTGTAGGGCTTGCGACGCTGCGCAGGGCGCAACGGCCTCAAAGCAAGCAGATCCCTGCGGGATGCACTTGGTATCGCGAATCGGTCGTCGAGTTGACCCCCGCTCCAGTCTCAGGCGAGGTGGACGCGACAAGCGCGCATCAGGTGCATACAGATGCCGGACGGCGTATTAGCGCCACCGACGTCGTCGTGTGCCCCGGCACCCATATTGACTGGGACGCCACCCCCGGACTGCGTCAGGCATGCGCTTCACCTCACGCCTCGACGAACTACGAGCCGACCATGGCCAGCGCAACATGGGACATGCTCAAGAACCTGCGCCAGGGCAACGCGGTGTTCACCATCTCGAGCCGCAACGCACCCTGCCCGTCCGTTGGCCTAAAGCCACTGTTTCTCGCCGCGGACCATTGGCGCCGCGAAGGGCGCCTGGAGAACATCACGATGACCGTGCTCAACGAGAACAGCGACTTCACCGGCCTACCCCGCGCGAACAACGAGATCGACTCCCGCCTGCGACGCCTTGGTGTCCACGTGCGTTCCGGTATCACCGTTGAATCCATCGACGCAGACTCGCGCCACGTCACCACGCGCGACGTCGACGGCAACGCTACTCATTGGCCCTACGACGCGTTGCACGTCGTACCAGCCCACCGTGGCCACGACTGGGTCGCCGACGCGGGTATCGCTCGACCCGGGACAGGCCTGATTGACGTCGACGAGCGCACCCTGCATCACCGGCGAAACGACGGGATTTGGTCACTAGGGGACGCCGCGCAACTCGGTACCGCCTCCTCTGGTGGCGGTCTACGACGCCAGGTCCCCGTCCTCAGTGACAACCTCATCGCACGCCGCAACGGCAAACCCCTCGCGGCCCGCTATGACGGGTACAGCGTCGCACCAATCCCGATCGATCGTCGCCGCCTCATCTTGGCAGAGTGGGACCGTCAGGGCCACGAGGAACAGACCCTGTCATTCATCTCTCTGGCGCGGCCCAGAATGGCCACTTTCGCCTTCGACCTCTTCGCCCAACCGCTGATCTACTGGCATCGCCTCCTGAAGGGGAAATGATCCGGGCAAGAGCGGGTCAAGCGCCTCGGTCGAGACCATCAGCGAGTAGGTATCGAGCGTGCCTGGTTGCGATCGGCAGCGCGGCAGTCAGTGCCACAGCGGGAACCGACACGGCATTGGCCTGCTGCTTATAGAACCCGCAAGTTGCATGTCTCGCCCCGCCGATAGCTGATCGGCAGGGGTCGTCTCTGCACACCGAGCAGCAGGGTGCTCAGATGCGACCCCCAGCGTCTCTCAGAGGTGTGCAAAACCCTTGGCCAAACTCAGGGCGCCAAAACCGTCTCCAGATGATGCGTTTTGCACTCCGCGTGCGTGGAGCCAACTGATGATGACGTGAACGTGTGGCAGCGAGCCGGGGCTTATCTCCGAGTGCACGGGGCCGACACGCCGCATGGCGCGTCACCTCAACCGAGTTCGGGCTCGTCTCTGCGTGTATGGGGCCGATCTGCGGAGGGTGAACCCGTGGCCACACGAACCGGGCTCATCTCCGCGTGCGCGGGGCCGACTTGACGATGAGGATGCCGAACTCGGTGCCGGCGGGCTCATCTCCCCGTGCGCGGGGCCGACGATCACCCCAGCCACAGCGGGCGGTGACCCCGGGGCTCATCTCCGCGTGCGTGGGGCCGACATCTTGAGTAGCGCGCCGCGGTTCGGTTTGTTGGGCTCATCTCCGCGTGCGCGGGGCCGACCCTTGCGGGGTGCTGTGTTTCCGCGCTTTGCAGTTGGTGGGGGAAGCTTTCCCCTCACTTTCGCTTCCCCGTCGGGGGGAGATGACCGGACGCGATTACACGGCCGGGGTGGCCCACCTCGCGGTGGGTCTTCCCGCTTCGCAGAACGTCGCGCGACAGATGTCTCACCGCGCCCTCCACGGGCGTTTTGCGACTCCTCCATGCCGGGGGCGTCGTGGGATGCGAGAGCGGTGCGAAGGACGTTCTTCGCCGCGTTGACGTCACGGTCAAGCACCGTGGCGCAGTTCTCGCAGTGGTACACGCGTTCCGACCGGGGCAGATTGGCTTTCTCCGCCCCGCACGTCGAACACGTCCTGCTCGTGGGAACGAAGCACCCTGAGGGCAGGAGCTGCGATCGGTACCACGAAGTCTTGTAGGTGAGTTGTCGCCGCATCTCGGCGAAGCTCGCGTCGAGGATGGAACGGTTGAGGCCCGCTTTCGCGGCGACGTTGCGGCCAGGCTTGTCGATGCTGCCTCGTGCGCTGCGCGTCATGACGGCGACGTTGAGGTCGTCGACAGCGACGACGGCGTGCGAGGTCGCGAGCTGCTTCGTGATGGCGTGCAGTGTGCTCGCGCGGTGCTGGGCGACAGCGGCGTGCTCTCGCGCGAGACGGGCTCGAGCCTTGACGCGGCCCGTCGTGGGTGTGACGCGTTGGCCACGCTTGGGGGTGTCGATGAGGTCGCCGTTGGGTAGGCGCCACTTGCTGCGCGACAAGGCGCGCTGGGCGCGGGTCAGCCGCTTCTGCGCCGCGCGCAGGTGGCGCGGGTTGTCGATGATGGTGGCGTCGCTGAAAGCCATCAGGTGGTGCACACCCACGTCGACCCCGACCGCGCCTGCGGCTTGCTGGCGCGGGGTGGGGTGGTCGGGGATGTCGAGTGTTTCCAGCGCGAGGATGCTCACTGACCAGCCGTTGCCCGCGCGGGAGATCGTGGCTGACTGGATGCGTGCCACGCCGCGACGGATGCGTCGGGCGAGGTGGCGGATGTTGCCCTTGAGCCGGATGGAGCCGGTGACGGAGATCTTCTTCGGCAGCGTCAGTCGGCGGTAGCCGTCCGGGCGGATGCTGGGACGCTTCACGTCGTGGGCCAGGGTGAAGCTATCGCGGCAGCGCCCCTTGGACTTGAAGCGGGGGTATCCGACACGCCGCCCGGCGCGTCGACCTGTCAGGGAGTCGAGCCAGTTCTGCCACGCCGTGTCAGCTTGGCGCATCCCCGAGACCCAGCTGCGGCGGTTGACCTCGGTGCGCCAGGCGTAATCCGGGTCGCGGTCGAACGCCTTCTCGTTGGTTTGGGATGTGGGGATGCGGTAGTAGCGCGAGGCGTCCTTCTTCGCGGCGGCGAGGGCCTGATCTGCGTCGAGGTGGCCGTAGCGGGTGTAGGTCAGATCGGCGACGCACGCGCTCCACATGCGGTGGGCGTGCACCTTGGCGCCGAGGGCCCAGTTGAAAGCGGCGCGGGAGGCGCCCGCATGAGAGGCCAGTGCTGCGGTCTGTGCGTCGGTCGGGTCCAGGGGGACGCGGTATGCGCGCAAGATTTCACGAGTGGTCATGGGGTGCCTCCTTCCTTGGTGAGAACCTAGTCGTGCACACCGACAACCCCGGAATTCCGGGGAATCTATGGGGTTGGGGGGTGTGGAGCTTCGTCGCGTTGTTGCGGGCTCGGGGTGGGACCCGTGCGCGGCCGTATGCGCGCGGGGATAACCCACTCGTTACGCACCCGCGTCTCGACGCCGCGCTCTGCCCACACGACGCGGCAGTGCCACAGCGAACCTTCGACACGCTGCTCGATGAGCAGGGCTTGCACCCACTCGCCGTCGACATACAACTCGACGTGCCCATCACGCGGTGCGACCCCACGAGGAAGCTCCCACGGGCGTTCGTCGGGGTCTTCGGGGATGCCGGCGCGTACCCCGATCGGTGCGACGTGCCCGTCCTTGCGATTCATCCCGCCAGCCATCGTTGCATCGTGGCACGTGGCGCCGACAACGGCTTATCAGGCAGGTCGCGACGTCCTGCGCAGGCGGGAAGCCGCTCACCAAGGGGGTGTGAGCGAGGGTGTCACTCCGGGCGCCCACGGAGCGGGGATGGTGAGTCCATTGGACTCACCACCCCCGTCGTCCTGCTAGCTCATCTGAGGACCCTGGTGAGAGAGTCCGGAAGGAGAGTCGCCGTAGTCGCTGTGGCGCTGATGGCGCGCTGCCAGCGCATCACGCACTCTCGGGCTACCCTCGGCGTTGATCTGCTGCTGGGTGCGAGGCGGGGACGGCGAAGCTGAGTCGGTCTCCCACTCATCCCACGCCTGCTCCCACAGCGCCGATTCATCCTCATCCTGATGGCCCCTGGTCGCCGCCGCGGTCTCGGTGGCCTGAGCCTGCGGGGCGACCGGTGTGGTGACCTCTTCTTGCGGTTCTCCCTGCTCTTCGTCCGAGTCCTGGCCGCGCATCACTCGCTCGAGTTCGGCGACCTTGTGACGCACGGCCTGCAGTTCGGCTTCACGGGCGAAGGGCTGCCCAAGGTTCGCCTCGGCCGTCACCTTGTCGCGCTGTGCTGCGTCGAGTCGCTGCTCCGCCCTCGTCAGTGCTCCTTCCATGCCGGCGAGAGCGTTTTCCATCTTGGTGACGACGCCGTGCGACCCGGGTAGTCCCATGAGCGCGAACGCGTCGTCACGCACGAAGACGTCGTCGGGGGCTGCCTGCATCTGGAGGTTCGCCTTCGTGACACCCAGGCTGGAGTCGACGACCACGTCGAACCGGTGCCCGCCCAGCGTCACCAGGGCCTCGAGCGTGACAGGTTCTCGCGTGACGCGGGCGCGTGACGCGGCTGCGCCGAGGTGCTCACGGATGGCGTTGGCAGCTTCGACGCGCTCGGTGAAGACCTGGCCCGCGACGGTGGCGCGGAACGCGTCACCCTTCGTCTCGGTGCGGTCCACGATCGCGTCATTCAGCGCCGGGATGCGTCGCGAGTAGCTACTGATCGCGGTGTTCGCCGCGTCAACCGCCTGCCGGGTCTGGGTCTGTGATCGCCGGTGCCCGCGGTCGGCAGGCTTTCCAGGACCGACAGGTCTTGGTCGGCCTGGGCTTTCTCCAGGATGAGGGGGTTGTCCGAGGCGATCGCCTTGACCTCGCTCATGTTGAACGACTGGCTCGTCTCGATGTCCTCAGCGGTACGCGTCGCGGAGCCCTTGATGCACGTCCGCTTCGACTCCAGCTCCCGCAGGTCCGTGACCTTCGCACCCGGCAAGAAGTTCAGCGCCACGACTCTCCGCCATGATCGGTCTCGAGAGGCCCACCCCGAGCGCCTGCCGCCGACCTCACGACGCGGGTGTTGGCTCTCGAAACCGCTCTCGAACGGATCGTCTCAGAACGTGCCGACAACGATGGGGTTTGAGAGAGAGGTCGACCTGCTTGCAGTGCGGCGAAACTCGCGCTGATGTATGCCGAGCAGTTCTCGGCCGCCGCAAGCCTGTCCGGATACTTCAGCCCGCACGAGGACGAGATGACGGGTTCGTTGTTCGGTGGGCAGGAGAAGCTGCACCAGGAGAACGACCTGACGTGGCGGATCCAGCACCTGCCGATTCCCCACAGCGCGATCTTCGCGACGATGGGCCAGGCCGAGGGTGGTGACGAGGGCATCGAGAACACCCGCGCGTTCATGGCGGCTGCGCGGGCACCCCTCACGACGAAGTTCGAGGTCGTCGACGGCGGTGGCCACAACTTCGGCACGTACCAGCGCGTCATGCCCGATGCGTTCGCGTGGCTCAGTACCTACACGGGGCGCTGACCGGCAGACGACGTGGCCCGTCGCCAGTGTCCACGAAATCAGCCCCCGTTCGACGAGGCAGGCGGCCCAGCGGCGAGATTCGGGCAAAGCAAGAACTTGAAAGCGCAATGACCTCTAGGATCGGCGGTGACGTGCCGACGGCCGTCACCCCTCCCACCTCGAAGGAAACGCCCAGATGAACCGTGCCCTCGCCCTGGCCGGCGCGACGACGCTCGCCGCCGCCACCGCCTTCACCGCCACGCCCGCCCTGGCCGCGGCGACCGTCACGACGCGCGTCGCGAACCTTGCCGTGACACCGACGACGGTCACGAAGGGCTCGAGCATCACGCTCAAGGGCCAGGCGCAGAAGCTGGCGAAGACCTGGACGGCGACTCCGGGTGCGTCTGTCGTCGTGTTCTTCGACGCTGACGGTTCTGCCCCGAACACCGCGCAGCGCACGCTGAAGGCCGATGCGCGCGGCAACTTCGCGACGTCGATGGCCCCGCAGGCGAGCGGATACTGGAGCGTTCAGCTCAAGGCGACGTCGACGAACAAGGCCTCGACATCGACGCGTGTCTACGTCAAGGTGACGGCCCCCGCGCCATCGCGCGGCAGCGCCATCGTCATGCCGAAGGGCAGCGTCAACTGCCCCAGTTGGGCGCCGATCAAGGGCAATGCGTCGAGCCACATCTTCCACAGGCCCGGCCAGCGCTTCTACGCGAAGACGCACCCCGAGATGTGCTTCTCGACGCCGGCTGCCGCGATCAAGGCGGGGTATCGCGCGTCGAAGATCTGATCGCAGCCCATGATGGCGGGTACTCACAGGTAGGCGCGCGGCTGCCCGCCTACCTGTGAGTGACCCGCCACCCTGAGTCTCGGCCCGGCCCTCGCGCCACGCGGGGGAGGCCGTCACGAGACAATGGGTCGATGGGAGAGCGGGAACAGCACGAGGCGGGCCTGAGCACGGCCGAGGTGGAGGAACTGACGCGTCGCGGGGAGGTCAACCACGCCCCTGACGACGGCATGCGCTCGACGTGGCAGATCGTGCGAGCGAACCTGTTCACACGCATCAACGCGATCTTCGCGATCCTCGTGGCCCTCGTCGTCGCGACGGGCTCGCTGCGCAACGCGCTGTTCGGGCTCGCCATCGTCATCAACAGCATCGTCGGCATTGCGCAGGAGCTGCGCGCCCGTCACACGCTGAAGCAGCTCAGTATCGTCAACACGGCCGAGGTGACGGTACGGCGCGACGACGAGGCGAAGAAGATCCCGACGACGGACATCGTCACCGGCGACATCGTCGAGCTGTCGTCCGGTTCGCAGATCGCCGTCGACGGTGTCGTCGTGCGCGCCGATCACCTCGACGTCGACGAGTCACTGCTGACGGGTGAATCAGACCCGATCGACAAGCGCAGCGACGACGAACTGCGCTCCGGCAGCTTCGTCGTCGCGGGCTCGGGGCTGATGCGCGCCACCGCCGTCGGTGGAGATTCGTACGCCGCCAAGCTCACGGCCGACGCCGGCGAATTCACGCTCGTGCGCTCCGAACTGCGCAGCGGCATCGACAGCATCCTCAAGGTCATCACCTACCTGCTCATCCCCGCCGGCCTCATCACGATCGTCAACCAGCTGCTGCTCGCGCGCGACGACTGGAAGCAGGCCGTCCTCGGCATGGTGGCCGCACTGACCCCGATGGTGCCCGAGGGCCTCGTGCTGCTGACGTCCGTCGCGTTCGCCGTCGGCGTCATCCGCCTCGGGCGCCGTCAGTGCCTCGTCAACGAGCTGCCAGCGATCGAGGGCCTCGCGCGCGTCGATGTCGTCTGCGCCGACAAGACGGGCACCCTTACGGAGCCGGGCATGACGCTCGAACGCGTCGAACCGCTCGGTGACACCGACGAGGGCAGTGCGAAGGAGGTACTCGCCGCCCTCGCGCACGCCGACGAGCACCCGAACGCGACGATGCTCGCCGTCAAGGACGCGTTCGGCGATGCGCCGGGTTGGGGCGTCGAGGCGCGGGCGCCGTTCAGTTCCGCGACGAAGTGGTCGGGCGTCTCGTTCGCCGGGCACGGCAACTGGGTCATGGGCGCCGCCGACATCCTGCTCGACCCCGACAGCGCCGACGGCGAGCGCGCAACCGAGGTCGGCGCGAGCGGCGCTCGCGTTCTGCTGCTCGCCGAGGCGGAGACGCGCGTCGACGCCGACGACGCGCCCGGCGAGCTGACGCCGCGCGCCCTCGTCGTGCTCGCGCAGAAGGTGCGCCCCGACGCCGCGAAGACACTCGAGTACTTCCATGACCAGGGCGTCGAGGTGAAGGTCATCTCCGGCGACAACGCGCGCAGCGTCGGCGCCGTCGCCGAATCCCTCGGCCTCGGCGAGGCCGACCAGGCGCTCGACGCACGCAAGCTGCCCACGGACACAGCCGAACTCGCCGACGCGCTCGACAAGAGCGTCGTGTTCGGCCGCGTCAAGCCCGACGGCAAGCGCGCGATGGTGCGGGCGCTGCACAGCCGCGACCACATCGTCGCGATGACCGGTGACGGCGTCAACGACGTCCTCGCCCTCAAGGACGCGGACGTCGGCGTCGCCATGGGCTCCGGCAGCGACGCGACACGCGCCGTCGCCCAGATCGTCCTGCTCGACAACAAGTTCGCGACGCTGCCGCACGTCGTCGCCGAGGGCCGCCGCGTCATCGGCAACATCGAACGCGTCGCTCACCTGTTCCTCACGAAGACGATCTACGCGGTGACGCTCGCCCTCGTCATCGGCCTGCTCGGGCTCGGGGCGCACCTGTTCCACACGCCCTCGCTCGCGTACCCGTTCGAGCCGATCCACCTGACGATCGCCGCCTGGTTCACGATCGGCGTTCCTTCGTTCGTGCTGTCACTGCTGCCCAACAGCGAACGAGCGCGCAGCGGATTCGTGCCGCGCGTCATGCGGTTCGCGATTCCGTCGGGGCTCGTCATCGCCGCCGTCACGCTCGCGTGCTACCTGCTCGTGCGCCACGGCCAGGGCGGCGGTGCGGACGCCGTCACCGACGCAGTGTTCGGCGCCGGGCACACCCAGATCGCGACGGCGACGCTCACGACGCTCATCGCGTGCAGCTGGTGGGTGCTCGTCATCGTCGCGCGTCCGCTCGACCGCCTGCGTCTCGCGCTCGTGACGGCGTGCTTCCTCGCCTACGTCCCGATGTTCCTGCTGCCGTTCACCCGTCGCTGGTTCTCGCTCGACCCGACGAACCTGTCGAGGATGGCGATCGCGGCTGCCTGCGCGCTCGCTGGCGTCGCCGCGCTCGAGGGTGTGCACCGCGTGGTGGCGCGACGTCAGGGCCAAGCGCCCGCGGTGCACGGCTGAACGTGATGACCTTGCCCGAGATCGTCCAGCCGAGCGATCCAGGGGTGGTTCGGTTCGGTAAGCGTCAGGGCATCCCGCAGCCATTCTCGTGTCGAACGCTCGAGCAGTGGCGCCGTGACGGTGAAGTCGCGCTCGTCCTTGTCGCGTAACCCGCGCGATTTCAAGAGCAGTTGCAGTTCCGGCCGGAGGTACCGCACGCCGTCTCGCTCCCACAGGGCTCGCGTCATCGGGAGGCGAAGGCGGGAATCGCGTTTGTAGACCCACTCTTGCTCGCTCCCCGGGCTGAGCAGGATGTCGTACTCCCAGGCGCTCGCGGCATCCGGCCTCGCCCAGATCTGCCCGCACCCGCGCGGGAGGACGTCGTCAGGCGCGCCATCCGCGTCGACGTCGGGAAGCAGTGGGGTCAATGAACCCGCCGCGGCGGCCCAGGCGTGCAGGCGTCCTGCGAGATGACGTCGAAGCAGGGGCAGGTCATTACGCAGTACGGACGGATCGATGTCGTCGTGTTCGCGTGATGCACCCGTGAAGGCCTCGATGGCCCAGCCCCCGGCGATCCACCACAAGCCGGGGTAGCTCGCGAAGAAGTGCTTGACGTCACTCGGGGTCAGCGGCGCCCACCTGCCGTAGAGAGCCAGGAAATCCTCGTCGGTGAGGTGATTCACGGTCATGCCAGCGAGACTAGGCGGAACACCGCGGCGGCGTGGAAAGCTGACGAGTATCGATTCCGTAGCCACGCCGTCGCGCTCGGACGCCCACTGGTTGCTGCCCATCAACCCCGCAGCGCACGCCGAGCACCAGCCCGACGACTGGCGCACCCGCTCGGACGCCACGGCGGTGTGGGCTGCCATCGGGCGCTCGCAGCCACTCGAACGCTGGTGCCTGCGCAGTGGCTACCGCACGATGCGGGCGGGGGACGTCATCTGGGCCTATCTCGCCGTGCGCCAGGAGGTGTGCGCTTTCGGTCGCGTGCGCGCGGTCGTCGAGGCTGACGGCGCCTGGTTCGTCGACGTCACCTGGGACGAGCACGCGACCCGGGCGCTGAACCGCAGCCCCGTCGCGCGAGGCCGTTTCGGCCAGGTGCCGATGTCGACCTGCCGCGCGCGGGCGACGGCCGTCGAGGTGCTCTGCTGTGCGATGGAGGACCTGCTCTGACGCACCGTCCGGCGCGTCGACTTGGGCGCTCGTCAGGGGTCCCGCGTACTGTGGAACGGCAGACAAGAACACCGGGGGCAAACGGGAGGAACACGTGAGCATGGCCGCTGACGGCAACGGAACGACGAACGATGGACGAGGCGACGACGGCACCGCGAAGGCGCTGTTGAAGGCTGCGGTGGCGCGCCGCACCGTGCTGAGCGGCGCGGGCGTGTGGGCGCTCGCCGCATGCAGCACGTCGTCGAAGTCGGACGGCTCCGGCAAGGGCGTCAAGGCCGGCAGCTCGGCCAAGGCGTCGGCGTCGTCGGCGAGCCCGCAGGGCAAGACGATCGGCGACGGGTCGATGAGCGACACCGGCCCGCAGCCGGGGCTCTACAAGCCCAAGAAGCTCAAGAAGGGCGACGTGCCGCCGCAGTTCGTCGTCGTGTCGTGGGACGGCGCCGCCGAGCTCGTCGACAACCCGTTGCTGTCGCGTTTCCGCAAGGTTTCACGTGAAACCGGCGCGCACATGACGCTGTTCCTCTCCGGCATCTACTTCCTGCCCGAGAGCAAGAAGACGCTCTACCATGCGCCGCACCACAAACCTGGTGCGACCGACATCAACTTCCTGCCCGATGACTGCGTCCACGCGACGATCAAGGGCATCGGCGAGTCGTGGACCGAGGGCCACGAGATCGGCACCCACTTCAACGGCCACTTCTGCGGCCCGACGGGTGGCTCGACGTGGTCGCCGAGCGACTGGGGCAGCGAGATCGAGCAGGCCCGCTCGTTCGTCGCGAACTGGCGCACCAACACCGGGTTCCACGACCTTCCGCCGCTGCCCTTCGACTACGACAAGGAACTCATCGGCGGACGAACGCCCTGCCTCGAGGGCGGCGACAACCTGCGCACCGAGGCCTCAAAGCTCGGATGGCGCTACGACACGAGCAAGAGCACGCTGCAGATGTGGCCGAAGAAGGACAAGGGCCTGTGGGACATGAGCCTGCAGTCCATCCCGCTGGCCGGCACGCGCTTCCAGGTGCTGTCGATGGACTACAACATCATGTTCAACCAGTCGAAGGTGACGAAGGGCAACCCGGCCATGCACGCGACGTGGCGCAAGCAGGCCGTCGACTCCTACATGGCCGGGTTCAACCGTTCGTACGAGGGCAACCGCGCTCCGCTCGTCATCGGCAACCACTTCGAGGGCTGGAACGGCGGCATCTACATGGACGCCGTCGAGGAGGTCATGCGCAAGGTCGCCGCGCACAAGGACGCGAAGATGGTGTCCTTCCGTGAGCTGTGCGACTGGATGGACGCGCAGGACCCGAAGGTCGTCAAGAAGCTGCAGGCCCTCGCTCCCGGCGAGACGCCGCCCGGTGGCTGGGACGAGTACCTCGAACTCACCTGAGCCACTGCCCGGCGCCCCGGCTGGGTACACGCGGAACGGCCCGAACCTCTCGTGAGGTTCGGGCCGTTCCGCTGCCGGGTGTCGGCGAGGGCCGCCAGCAAGACTGGCCGCTCGCCGGATCCGTCATCGGGTGCGACGGCGAACGACGAGCGTGCCGCCCGCTGCGGCGAGAAGCGCGCCGCTCGCGAACGCAGCGGTGGTGTTCGTCGAGCTGCCCTCGTGCGTCATGTCGGTCTGCACCTTCGGGCCCACAGTGGTCGAACCCGTCGTCGTGCCGCCGGGGGTTCCCGGCTTGGACGGCGTGGGCACGGGCTGCGCCGACGCGCCGATCTTCACGTCGACGGTCTTCGTGACGTGGGAGTTGTTGGCGTCACCGCAGTACCAGAAGTCGAGCTTCACCTTGTATGTGCCGGGCTTGGTGTAGCGGTACTGGTAAGGAGACGAGAAGTTGAGTGGCGAGACGCCCTTCGAGGTGCACTGCAGGACGCCGGAATCACCGCCGGTACGGCCTTTGCCGTCACCGAAGTCGACACTCATGGAGATGGGGCCAGGGGTACGAGTCGTCGTGTGATCCGGCCCGTTGGCATAGTGCTGCGTGCCCTTGAGGTTGAAGTTGAATGCGACGGTGGTGCCGTCGGTCGTGTAGGTGATGCTTGGAGTCGCCGACACGCCGGGCCCGGCCGTAGGGGCTGCGTAGGCGGGGGCGCTGAACAGGGCGGCTCCGGCGAACGTCGTCAAGCATGTGGTGCGGACAAAACGGTTCATGGCATTTTCCTGTTCTCGAGTCGGTGCGTGTTGGACACACCTCCTTCTTCAGTATTGCCGTGTGTGACGTGGAACACGAGAGCTCGAGCCGAGAACTTCGACAGCCGACGGTGGGCGCGTCGGCGTTCGGCCTCCCGGCGTTCGGTCGCCAACCGCAACGGCCACCGCCACGCCGCCGGCCGGGATGCGGGGCGAACGCGGGGGACAATGGGGTGCGCACCCTCGTCCGGAGGGGGTCGTGACGGGTGGGAGGACCATGGAACGCGACCGACGCTCGAGCGAGACACGCGCGAGCACCGACCCCTCGCGCGCCCTGGCCCCGGTCCGCGAATCCGGCGCGGGTGAGGCCGCTGAGCCGGTCGTCATGATGGGCGGGCTCGGTCGGCATCTCGGGCTGGCGTGGCTGGAGAACGTCTTCTTCTTCGCCGTCATGATCTGCTCGTTCGTCTTCGCCGTGCTGCTGCTACGCGAGGCGACGTGGTCGTGGTCGCTGCTCCTGTTGCTCGTCGGGTTCTGGGCCGTCATGGCCTACCTGGCGCTGCCACGGTTGCACCGCGTCCTCACGACGATCTACGTGCCCGACTACTTCATCGGCTGCAGCCGTACGACGGACGGGCGCCTCGGCGATCCCCTCAACCTCGCATTCATCGGCGACGAACAGCAGATCCACGAGACGATGACGCGCGCCGGGTGGGTCAAGGCCGACCCGGTGACGCTCGGGTCGAGCGTCCGCATCGTCGTGTCGTCGCTGCTGCGCCGAAGCTACGCCGAGGCACCCGTCAGCCCGCTCGTGCTGTTCCGGCGCACGCAGGAGTTCGCCTACCAGCAGGAGGTCGACGGCAACCCGTCACAACGCCACCACGTACGGTTCTGGCCGACGCCCGACGGGTGGTTGCTGCCCGGCGGCCGGCGGGTCGATTGGCTAGCGTCGGGCACGTTCGACTCCGGCGTCGGCCTGTCGTTCTTCACGCTGCAGGTCACGCACCGTATCGCGCGCGACATCGACACCGAACGCGACCACGTGCTGCGCACGGTGACGGACGCCGACGCGGCCGTCAGCGTCGAGATGCTCCACGACTTCACGAGCGGCTACCACAGCCGCAACGGCGGCGGCGACGCAGTGATGACGGACGGCGACCTGCCCGTCGTCGACCTCACCGCCGTTGCCGTCGCCCCGGGCGCGACGGTGTACGGCGCCAGCGAGGACGGGCAGGTGCTCGGCACGGTGGGGCGTCGCCCGCCATCGATCGTCGCGGCCTGCGTGCTCGCGGTGGCCTCTGCCCTCGTGTCGATGGCGGCGCTCGTCTGGGGCGGCGACGGTGTTCTGGGGCCGAACGGCCGGGACGTCCTCGGCGACGTTCCGGCCGAGTTGCCGACGAACGTCGCCCTGTGGATCGGGGTATTGACGTATGTGCCGATCCTGTGGCTCGCGTACCGCACGTTCTTCGGCGGGGTGTGGGCGCGACTCATCATGATCGCTCTCGTCACCCTGTCGCAGGCGAGCCAGATGTGGCAGTACCTGCAGGGCACGCGGCCGACGTTCGGCGCGTTGCTGTCCCTCTCCGTCGACCTGCTCGTCGTCTATGCGCTGACGAGCCTGTCGGCGCGCGATTGGGTCGAGCAGGGCCTCGTCGAGGGTGAGGGCGCCGCGGCCTGACGGTGTGGTGTTTCACGTGAAACGCGCTCGTGCTCTGCTCGTGGCTGACAGACTCGCTCGCCCGGTCAGTCAGCGAGGGTCTGCTCGATGCCCTCACGGTACGACCCGCGACCTCAGGGGCCGATGGCAACCTCTACACGGGTCAGAACCCGCAGTCGACCGGCGCCCTCGCCGAGCGGATCCTCGCCGACCTCTCCTGACGTCTACGGCTGCCCCCGCGCGACGGGCGTCGCGCC
>NZ_JBXASS010000025.1:15643-26105 GCF_058809565.1 Dermacoccus sp. MPR-E5
GGGGGGGGGGGGGCGGGGGGGCGGGGCGGGGGCAGCCGTGCGCTTCGCTCAGGGGTGAATGTGACCAAGAACCGCCGATGTGGCCATGAGCCGCAAAGGTGGACGAAATTCGCAGAGGTGGACGTAGATCGCCGTTGCGTACGGGGCGGGTGAGCAAGGTCACGGGAACGAGGGTTTCGTTTTTGAATAGTCCATGTGGAATAGTCATCGCGTGACCACAACAGACCCCCTGGAAGTGGCGCCGCTGGCGGTCGCCGTCCTCAGTCTTCTCGCGGAGCGCGACATGCATCCGTACGAGATGATCCAGACCCTCCGCGCGCGCCGGGAGGATCAGTGGGTGAAGCTGCGGCCCGCGTCGCTCTACCACAAGGTCGACGGGCTCGTGGCGCGCGGCCTCGCGGAGGTCGTGGGCACCGAGCAGGACGGCAACCGCCCGCCCCGCACGACGTACCGCCTCACGGACGCGGGGCGCGAGCTCCTCGTCGCGTGGATCAGCTCCGCCATCACCGTCGTCGAGAACCCCTACTTCTCGTTCTCCCTCGCCCTCGGCGAGCTCGAGGCTCTCGGCCCGGAACGCGCGGCGCGCCTGCTCACCGAGCGCGTCACCGTCCTGGACGAGCACATCGCCCAGATGCGCGACAGCCTCGAGCAGGGGCGCAACCAGGGCGCGAAACGCATCTGGATGCTCGCCCACGAACACCGCCTCGCCACTTTGACGACCGAGCGCGACTACATCGCCTCCGTCGTCCATGACATCGAATCGAAGGAACTCACATGGCCGACCAGCCACTGACCGACGACGCGTCCGCGACGTCGGGCGCGTCCGTCGCCACGGGCGCCCCGCCGCAGCAGTCCGCATCGGGGCGCCGAACTGCGGCAGATGCGGGCGCGAAGACGCCGGGCGCCGCGCCCGACATCAACCCGTGGGCTGCGCTGAGCGCCCTGCTCATCGGGTTCTTCATGATCCTCGTCGACTCGACGATCGTCTCCGTGGCGACCGAGACGATGGTCGACAAGCTCGACACGAGCCTCAACAACGTCCTGTGGGTGACGAGCGGGTACCTGCTCGCCTACGCGGTGCCGCTGCTCATCACCGGACGCCTCGGTGACCGTTTCGGCCCGAAGAACCTCTACCTCATCGGCCTGGCCGTGTTCACGTTGTCGTCGGCCGCGTGCGGCTTCGCCCCGAATGTCGGCGTCCTCATCGCCGCGCGCGTCGTCCAGGGTCTCGGTGCGGCGATCATGACGCCGCAGACGATGGCCATCATCACGCGCATCTTCCCCGCGGACGGTCGTGGCAAGGCCATGGGCGTGTGGGGTTCGACGGCGGGTGTCGCGACGCTCGTCGGCCCGATCCTCGGTGGTGTCCTCGTCGACCATGCCGGGTGGGAGTGGATCTTCTTCGTCAACGTGCCCGTCGGCCTCATCGGTCTCGCGATGGCGTGGAAGCTCGTGCCGTCGCTGCCGAGTCACGCGCACAAGTTCGACCTCGTCGGGGTCGCGCTGTCGGCCGTCGCGCTCTTCTGCGTCGTGTTCGGCATCCAAGAAGGCGCGCAGTACGACTGGGGCACGATCACGGGCATCATCTCTGTGCCGCTGCTCATCATCCTCGGCCTCGTCTTCTTCGTCCTGTTCATCCTGTGGGAGCGGCGATACAGGGGTGAGCAGCTCGTGCCGCTGCACCTGTTCGCGAACCGCAACTTCTCCCTTGCCAACATCGCTATCACGTCCGTCGGGTTCGCGATCACGGCCATGTCGTTCCCGATCATGATCTACGCGCAGGCCGTGCTCGGTTACTCGCCGACGAAGGCCGCGCTGCTGCTCGCGCCCATGGCCGTCATCTCCGGTCTGCTCGCCCCTGTCGTCGGTGGTCTCGTCGACCGCAAGCACCCCGCGATCCTCGCGGGCTTCGGGCTCGTCTGCTTCTCCGTCGCCCTGTTCTGGTACGGCCGGATGCTCGGCGCCGACACGTCGATCTGGTGGCTGCTCGCCATCGCCTGCCTGCTCGGTGTGGCCAACGGGTTCATGTGGGCGCCGCTCTCGGTGACGGCGACGCGCACCCTCGAACCGCGCTTCGCCGGCGCAGGTTCGGGCATCTACAACACGACACGTCAGATCGGCGCCGTCATCGGTTCCGCCGCCGTCGCCTCCCTCATGGATTCGCGCCTTCGCCACCACCTCGGTGAGCAGGCTGCGGGTGGCGCGCATCAGGCGGGCGGCGGTCACATGCCGACGCAGGTCGCCGAGCAGTTCGCCCGCGCCATGGGCGAGACGCTGTACCTGCCGGCCGCGGTGCTCATCGTCGGCATCATCGCCGCGGTGATGTTCACCAACCCGCACCGCAGGACGGGCCGCCACGCGGCCGACGCTCACTGAGCGCCCGAAGCCGAGGGCTCCGGACGAACATTGCCCGCGAACGCGTCAATGATGACGCGTTCGCGGGCAATGTTCGTCCGGGTTCGATGGGGTGGTCGCTCGATCCGTGCCAAAGGTCCCTGGCCCCGGGGCGCGTCGCGGCCCTAGCGTGAAGGTGAGACCCGGCGTCGGGCTCATCGCAACATTCACGAGAGGTGCCTCGGATGGCTGACAACACGACCAAGCCCATCGTCGTCGGAGTCGACGGATCGCCGTCGTCGCTGAGCGCCCTCGAATGGGCCGCGCAGCACGCCGAGCTGACGAAGCAGCCGCTCGAGGCCCTCGCGACGTGGCAGTGGCCCACCAACTACGGCTACGCCGTGGCGTTCGAAGCCAACTTCGACCCGGCGCAGGAGAGCACGCAGATGCTCGACGAGATCGTCGCGAAGGTGCAGGCCGACCACCCGAGCATCGAGGTGCGACCGCACGTCATCGAGGGCGACACGCGCAATGTGCTCGTCAAGCGCTCCAAGGAGGCGGCGCTGCTCGTGCTCGGCAGCCGCGGCCACGGCGAGCTGACGGGCATGCTTCTCGGCTCCGTCAGCGGCTACTGCGTCACGCACGCCGACTGCCCCGTCCTCGTCACGCGCCACTGATGCGCCACTGATGCGCCACTGACGCGCCACTGACGCGGCGCGGCCCGGCGCGTGACCGGGCCCGCGACCTGACGCGTCGAGGACGCGTCGGCTCCGATGGCGTCTGCACCCCGGCGGACGGTGGCGCGCGGCGCCGTCACGGGAGTAGGTTCGTGCCATGAGTGACACGAGCAGCGAGAACTACACCCCCGAGGTCGACCAGCAGGACGGCGGCCCCGGCGCCCAGACCGGCGGCGACGGCGGCGAGAACAATGATGTCGCGAGCGGCGGTCGCAGCGACGAGGGCAGCACCGACGAAGGCCAGCACGCCGACGCCGACGAGAGCTGACGGCGGCCGCCGCTGAGCGCGGTGGTTTGCCGCGAGCGTCGGCAGGCACGACACGACGCACGCGCGCACGCCTCACCTGAACACGACGCACGCGCCCCGGCGTCGAACCTGCGTGGCCGCGAGCCCCGCAGGTGACGACGCGACCGGGGCGCATGCGTCGTGCCGCTCTGGGACCATGGGGCAGACCCCGATCCGAGGAGCCTCATGCCGTCCACCGCAGCCCCCGCGCCGCCGCGCGTCAGGTTGCTCCTCGCACGCTTCTCGCACACGGGTCTCGTGTTCGCCGCGCTGTTCTACATCATCGCGAACACGCCGTCACTGCTGCCGCGCCCCTGGTGGATGCAGGGCCTCGTCGCGGCGCTGAGCGGGGTGTGCGGGTACGTTCTCGGCCTCGCGCTGGGGCGCCTCGTCCACGCGACGGCGCGCTGGTTGGGCCTGCGTGTCACGATGAACCCGCGTCGACGCGTGCTGCTCGGCCGCATCGGCATCGCGTTCGCGGCCCTGATCGTCATCAGCTTCCCGCAGGCGACGATCGACTGGCAGCGGGAGGTCAGCCGCCAGGTCGACGTCGACGGGCCGGGGTGGTGGTATCCGACCGGTTCGACGCTCGTCGCGGTCGTCGTGTTCGTCCTGTTCATCCTCGTCTGGCGCGGCCTCGCCGGGCTCACCCGCTTCTTCCTCACGAAGGTCTCCTCACGCATCGTGCGGGAGGCAGCGGCCCGTCTCGTCGCATCGGTCATCACGGTCGCGACGGTCGTCGTGGCGATCGACGTCGTCGTCGAACCCGCCGTCCTCGCCGTCGTCGGGGGCAACGCAGACCGCGTCAACCAGCAGATGCCGCGCGGTGAGTACGCACCGACGTCGTCGTTGCGCAGTGGTGGCCCCGGCTCGCCACTGACGTGGAACAGCCTCGGCCAGGACGGCGCGAAGTTCGTCGCCGCGGGGCCGGACGCGAAGCAGATCGCCGACGTGACGAAGAAGCCAGCCAAGGAGCCGGTGCGGGTGTTCGTCGGCGCGAATCAGTCGTTGGAGAAGAGCGCCGACCTCGCGGTGGCCGAGCTCGACCGCACCGACGCCTGGAAGCGCAAGGCGATGCTCGTCATCACGCCGACGAGCACCGGATACGTCAACCTGTGGGGCGCTGCCTCGTTCGAGTACCTGCTCGGCGGCGACACCTCGGCGGTCGGGATGGCGTACTCGAACCTGCCGTCGGCGTTCGGCCTGCTCACCGCGCCCCGCGATCCCGGCAAGGCGTCGCAGATCCTCCTCGAGAAGGTGCGGCGCCGCGTCGACGCCATGCCCGCGGCCCAGCGCCCGAAGGTGTACTTCACCGGCGAATCGCTCGGCGCCTACGGCGCGGACGACTCGTTCGACTCGCCGCAGCAGATGTTGGAGCGCACCGACGGCGGCGTCCTCAGCGGCACGCCCGCCTTCTCGCCGAACCGGCAACGCCTGACGCGTGAGCGCGCGCCCGGTTCGACGACGATCGACCCCGTCATCAACGGCGGGCGTCACATCCGTTTCGCGGGCGAACCGTCGCAGCTGGGCGCCGACGAGTACGACCGCCCTCTGGGCGCGTGGCAGAAACCGCGCGTCGTCTACCTGCAGCACCCGTCCGACCCCGTCGTGTGGTGGTCGCCGCGCCTGATGTTCAACTCACCCGAGTGGCTGCGTGAGACGCGCGACAACACGCCGATGGCGCAGATGAGCTGGGCTCCGTTCGTCACCTTCTGGCAGGTCAGCGCCGACATGCTCGTCTCCAACGAGGTGCCCGGCGGTTACGGTCACCGCTACTTCGGCGCCGAGATGGTGCCGGCCTGGGCGAAGGTGCTCGACGTCGACCCCGGCTCGCGCGAGGATGCCATCATCGACGCCGTGGGGCGCCGCTGAGCGCGCTCGCCGTCAGCGATCATCGCCCGGAAATCGTCATCCTCGACGCGTTTGCGGGCAATGATCTGGCGGGCCGTCAGTTCTGACGCGTCGGATCGAGCTTGCCCGTCATCGTCACCCCACCGGTGCTGACGGTGAAGCTCGCGACCGCGTTCGTGCACGTCATGCCGCTGACGTTGCTCGTGCACGTCGTTCCTGCGGAGGTGAAGCTGCTGCCGTAGCCGAGCACGGCCGTGCCGTCCTTCTTCGTCACCGGTGCGTTCGGCACGCTCGACGTCCAGCGCGCAGCCTCGCCGTCGGTGTCGAAACCGGGGTCACCGGTGAGGAAACCGACGCCCTTCGGCGTCAGCATGATGTAGTTCGCACCGCCGTGCTTCGCCGAGACCTCGGGGGTGAGGTGGCAGCCGACGACGCCCTTCGTCATGTCGCACCAGTTGCGGCCCGTGGGCGTCGTGAACTGCGACCATCCCGTCGCCGCGTACGCATACGCCGTCGCGGTGCCGCTCGTCGACGGTGCGCTGCTCGCGGAGGCGGTCGGCCCTGCCGAGTTCTGGCTGCCGGACGGCGCCGCGCCCGAGCCGGTAGCGCTCGCCTGCGGCGCTGCGGAGTCGCTCGCCGACGCACCGTCGCTCGCGCTCGGCGACGCGGACGAGGCGCTCGCGGCCGTGCTGGAGGACGTGCTCGGGGACGTCGACGACGACGCGGAAGAGCTGCGCTCGGAGGGCGTCTGGCTCGGTGCGGCCTGCTGCGTCGTCGACGACGCGGACGACTGCGCCACCGTGGCGTTCTGCGACCCGCCGTCCTGGCCATTTCCGCACGCGGCGAGCGCGAGCGTCAGCAGGCCCGCGGCGGTGAGAGCTGGGACGGTGCGCATGAGTTCCCCTTGTCGTCGAACGGTGCCGACACGTCACGCCGTGCCGCACCTCCACTGTGGCAGAGATGGCGGCCGTGGCGAAGGCGCCATGCCGACCGAGACGACCCGGCTGAAACCCGTGCCCGGCAGCCCGATTCGCTCACGTCACAGGTGGCCGCTGAGCGCCGCCATGCGGGATTCGAGCTTGCCGACAAGGGCGTCGAGCTCCTTGGAGTTCTCGGCGCTGACGGGCAGGACGTCGATCGAGATCGTCGCTCCACCGGCGAGGGAGCGCAGTTCGTCGAGCTTCGCGGCGAACGGCGAACTGCTGCCGGGTGAGTAGTAGTCGACGGCCGCGTCGATGTCGTTCGGGTAGAGGTCGGCCTTCGTCACGGCGATGACGACCCACATCGGCTTGGCTCGGCGCACCGCCATCGCGGCGATGCGGTGCGCGGTGATCGTCCAGTCCTCCAGCTCCGCGGCGAGCTGCTCGTCGCGCGTGCGTGAGGGCGCGGCGCCGCTGGTGCCGCCGGCGCGTCGCGGCGTCGCGTGGCCGTAGGAGACGACGTGGACGATGCCGTCGACCGGCTCCTCGTAGAACACCTCGTCGAGGGCTGCGAGGCGCGTCGCGGCGTTGTCGCCGGGCACGACGCGGAAGCGGAAACCCTTGAGCCGCGGCGACTTCGACGTCCGACGCTCCATCGTCGCCGAGCCGGCCTCGGTGACGGCGTCGGGGCTCGTGCGGCGCGCGAGACGGTCGACGAGGCGCGTCTTGCCGACGCCCGTCATGCCCGTGACGGCGACCGTCGGGTAGCGGCGATGCACGAGGGAGGAGATCTTCTCGGGTGCCGCGGTGAGGGCGGTGAGGGCCGTTCCGGCCAGGCTGGCGCCGGCAGCGGCGAGGCCGGCGTTGTGGCGGGCACCGGTGTTCTTCGAGGTCACGGTTCACCTTTCGGCAGAGGCTCGTTCGACGCCGGGGCGCCGAGCACTTTGCCCTCTAGTCAACCCGAAACGGCGTCGAAACGCCTCTCCGGGGGTTTCTTCGACGCCTTCGCGGTGCTGCGCGCTCGCCGCGTCCGACCATCCGCGTGGGTGGTGAACCAGCGGCCTGCGCGTCCTAGAGTGAAGACATGACTCGCGAAGACATCCACGAAGCAGCCAAGAACGACGACGCGGACGGCCAGAAGCCCGGCGGCGCCGGGGAGGTCTCCGAAGGCGGCAGCGGTTTCGGCACCGACAGTGAGACGAACGTCAACGGCGCCGACGCCGTGCCCGACAAGACGACCGGCGGCACCAGCCCCCGTACGCCCAACCAGTGAGCTGAGTGCCTCCGACCAGGTGCCGGCCGGCCCCTGACCCCGAGGTCACGGCCCGCTCTGTCCCTGGAGGTCTCGACGGCGATCCGGCGACGGCATGACGCGTCTGACGGTGCGCCCGATCTGTTGTGCGCCTCCGTCGCGCCGGCGAAATCACGCCCGAGGGTGTAGCGGTTGTCGGTGCCTCGGTCTAGCCTCACGAGCATGACTGACATGAATACGAATCAGCCCGACGAAACCCTCGGGGCGCCCGCTCCGGGTGCCCCGAACGGTCAGGCTCAGCAGGCTCAGCAGGGCCAGGACATGCTCGGCGCGACGGAGCCGACGCAGGGTGGCCCGAACGATGCCTCCCCGCAGCGGGACCCCGACGAGTGGGCCACCGGCGACGAGCCGATGACCGAGGCGCAGAAGTCGTACCTCGACACGCTCGCCAAGGAGGCGGGCGAGACGCTGCCCGCCACGCTGACGAAGGCCGAGGCCAGCAAGCACATCGACCGCCTCCAGGGTTCGAACAACCGCGTCAACCAGCAGGGCACGCAGGGCAACTGAGGCAACTGCCAGACGCCACCGGTCGGCCTGGCGCGACATGTTTCACGTGGAACATATGGCGCCAGGTCGGGCGGAGGTGTGCTGCGACGAGCGGGCGGCGCACTGCGCGGTGACCACGGGTCATGCCCCCACCGGGGCTCGAGCGCGCACCGAATGACGTGTCGATGATGCCCAGCGCGAATCGGCAGACCCCACAATGGCTTCCATGACTTCTCTCGTCTGGTTCCGTGACGACCTGCGTACGTTCGACCATCCGGCGCTGCGTGCGGCGGTCGATCACGCCGTCACCTCCCAGGGCTCGCAGGAGTCGGATGACGGCGCGTCGTCCGAGCCCGCGGGCGTCGTCGCGCTCTTCGTCCTCGACGAGGAATCGGACGGCCTCCGCCCGCTCGGCGGTGCGGTGAAGTGGTGGCTGCATCACTCGCTCGTCGCCTTGCGCGCGAAGCTCGAGGCGCTCGGCATCCCGCTCGTCCTGCGACGCGGCGCCGCGCATGACGTCGTCCTCGATGTGGTCGAGACGTTCGACGTCGACTTCGTCGGCTGGAATCGCCGATACGGCGGGCCGGAGCGCGTCGTCGACGCCGGGATCAAGGAGGCGTTCGCCGAGCGAGACGTCGAGGTGCACTCGTATGCGGCGAACCTGCTGTTCGAGCCGTGGACCATCACAACGGGTGGGGGCACCCCGTACCGCGTGTTCACGCCGTTCTGGAAGGCGTGCCTGAGCGAGCCCCAGCCGCGTGAGCCGCTCGACGCGCCGTCAGCGCTCACCCCGCCGTCCGCACTCGTCGAGCAGGCCAGCCAGGCGAGTGACGACCTCGACACCTGGGCGTTGCTGCCGACGAAACCCGACTGGTCGACCGGCATCGCCAGGGCCTGGACGCCGGGCGAGGACGCCGCGCACGAGCTGCTCGCCGACTTCCTCGACGACGCCGTCGTCCACTACGCCACCGAACGTGACGAGCCGTCGAAGCCGGCGACGTCGCGCCTCTCGCCGCATCTGCGCTTCGGGGAGATCAGCCCGCAGACGATCTGGCATGCGGCGCGGCGCAGTGGCAAGGACGTCGAGACGTTCCTGTCGGAGGTCGGTTGGCGCGAGTTCGCGTGGCACACGCTCTACGAGAACCCTGACCTTCACGAGGTGAACCTCAATCGGAAGTTCGACGCGTTCCCGTGGCCGCCACTCGACGAGGACGCGCTGCTCGCATGGGAGAAGGGCGAGACGGGCGTCCCGCTCGTCGACGCGGGCATGCGCGAGCTGTGGGAGACGGGCACGATGCACAATCGCGTGCGCATGGTCGTCGCGTCGTTCCTGACGAAGAACCTGCTCATCGACTGGCGCATCGGTGAGGAGTGGTTCTGGGACACGCTCGTCGACGCCGACGCCGCGAGCAACCCGTTCAACTGGCAGTGGGTCGCCGGGTGCGGCGCAGACGCCGCACCGTACTTCCGCGTCTTCAACCCGGAGACGCAGCGCAAGAAGTTCGACCCCGACGAGCGCTACGTCCGCCGCTGGGGCGCTGACGACGGCCGCGAACCCATCGTCGACCTCGCCGAGACGCGCAAGGCCGCACTCGCGGCATACGAGCAGACGAAGTGACGTCTCACCTCAGCTAACCCTGACCCCTTGCGTGCAGATGCACCTGCGTGCAGATGCACCCGGGTGCACTTGCACGCAGGGGTTGGGTCGGATTCGACGTCATGCTGCTCGCCTTCATGGCGGTGACGGCGTGGCGCGCGTGGCAGCGGCGTCAGCTCGTCATCCTCGCGTCGTTCACGACGGGCATGCTGCTCGTCTGCGACGACGAGCTCTCACCCATCGCGTCGGCGAGTTCTGCCGCGCCGCGTCCGTCGAGCTCGGTGGCGATGCCGTCACGCGCGCCGAGACGGTCGGCGTCGCTGCGATGCGACGACACCTTGAACCGGGCCTCCATGCGCTGCACGGAAATGCGGATGCCGACGATCTTCGTCAGCATGTCGTCCAGATAGTCGCGCGGTGCCTGCCCCATGCGCCACGGCTCGTCGCGCCCGCCCTCCATCGCACCCGTGAGCTTCGCGATGACGCCTCGCACCCACCTCGGGTCGTCGTGCACCTCCAACTCTCCCCAGGCATGAGCGACGAGGTAGTTCCACGTCGGGACGACGCGGTGATGCTCGGCCTTGCTCGGATACCAGCTCGGCGAGACGTAGTGCTCGAGCGGCCCGAACGTCGTGAGCGTCAGCCCCTCGTGACGGCCGTTCTCCCACAACGGGTTCGCACGCGCCACGTGCCCGATGAGCGCCTTGCCCGTGGGGGCGTCGTCATCGTCGACGAGCAGCAACGGCACCATGTCCGCCTGCGGCGTGACGCCGTCGTGCGTGATGAGCGTCGCGAGCGGATGTTCCGCGACGAACGCGGCGATCGTCTCGACGTCCGTGACGGCGTCGTGCGGCGGGTTATAGGGCAGGTTCAACCAGTCGTTGCAACACCGGCTTGTTCGAGTGATCGTAGTTGCTCGTCGAAGACCTCTGCGGGGGT
>NZ_JBXASS010000026.1:0-22162 GCF_058809565.1 Dermacoccus sp. MPR-E5
GCCTCGACGCCTACCCGGGCAGCGCCACGCCGTTCGATCCTTGACTACGCGCTACACCCTCATCTGTGAAGAGCCCTGTTTCAAGGCGCGCTCCGCGCGCAAACGACGGCCCCGGCATGTGCTGTCGGCAGGGACCCCGGCGCTCCGGCCTCGCAAGCTCGGCCTACGCGCACCCCCACCTCGGCACATGCCGGGGCCGTCGTTTGTGATGGAGCTGACCTACTCAGAGGACAACGCCATGGTCACTCCCATGACATCTGCGTCCGGCTCGGAACGCAGGGCCTCCGCGAAGTCATCCGGAGTCGGCCCCTCCTCGCCCGCGACGCTGGCCACCTGCTCCCTCAGCCATTCCTCACGCTCGCCCACCGCGACCCCCGGGAAGGTCTGCGCGGCCAACTTGCCCACCAAGTCATTCCACGACTCCGCCACTACTCGTCGCGACACTTCGGCCTCGTGTTTGGCGCAACTCAGCACGGCCGCCACGCGCATCACGAAATCGTCCGCGGTTGTGTCGCCGGAAACGAAGGCTCCAACCGCCGTGGCGGGCGTCCCCTGGCATACATAGCAGCTGTCGATCTTGTTCTTCATGGTCTGGTCCTCTTATAGATGAGTCTGATTTGCGGACGGCGGCCGAGGGGGCCCACGGGCAAGCGGATGGCACATTTCGGGCACACGCCAGCGACAACGGGCAGGTGGCGACGTCAGACAACCATCAGTAACCACGCGCATGGGACGGTCCTCGAACCCGTGCCGCGCGCGTTTGAGCCCACTCCTAAAGCGGGTGTCGCAGGTTCGAATCCTGCCGGGAGAACCACGCCCCACCGTGACGGCGAATGCGAGCGAAATGGCTGGATACGAGCGGCAGGTCGCTCACATCCAGCCATTTCGCTCGTATTCGGCAGAATGCTCGGGCCGCGATTCGCCGCGGCGCCCCTCCGCGTCACCTATCCTCCGAGCATGATCACCACATCGGCCGCGCTCGTATCGCTCATCAAGGCCCACGGCGACGTCGCCACGGATGCGCAGGTCGAGGCCCAGGAGGAATACTTCTATCCCGGCACCTGGCGCAAGCACTGGCCCCAAGGGCTCGGCTTGCCTGCCGTACTCGCTGATGCGGTGCCTGGTGACGGCAAGCCACGCCATGTGAAACGCCGCGACATCTTCGAACGAGCCGAGAACGTGGTCAGCGAGGCTGACGCCCTCGATCTGTACGTCCTCATGTGCGGCTGGGGCGCCGGCTGGCAGGGCATCACCGGCTATCGGTGCCGTCGTCCTCTGCAATCTCCCGACATGGCCACCAAGCTACTGGCCGCGCACCAGGCCATTCGCGCGGGCGAAGACCCGAAAGCCGTTTACGCCAGCCTGCAGCCGGGAGGTACGAACCACATCAAGTACTTCGGACCGGCCTTCTTCACGAAGTGGCTCTACTTCTCCGGCTACGGGCGCGAGGGCGTCGGAGGCAAGCGACCCCTGATCCTGGACGCCCGTGTTGCGCGCAGCCTCGGCTGGGACTCCTGGGGTTGGATGAGCACGCAGTATGACCAGTACCTCGAACTTGCCGCTGCCGCAGCCAAAGAACTCGGTGTGGGGCCACAGGTCGTCGAATATGCCCTGTATTCGATGAACGGAACCCAGGCGGGGACCAAGACCGACCCCGACGCGCAGAGCCTCATCATCGAGGACGTTCCCGACGCTCTGTACCGCGCGCTGATCGCCACCGCCGGCGCCCAGCAGGAGCCCGTTCAAGACGTAGCGCTCACCTTGCTGGCCCGAGCGCTCGAGGTCACGCTTGAGGGCAGCGATGTCTGAGAGCGCATAAGTGCCTTTCACAGTGGGCCGTGGACGCCGGAGTGGGCCGTCGCGACGCGAAGACCGGCCTTGACCTGCAATACAGGCGGGCCGGTCGTGGTGTAGCCAGGTTATCTCTGACGCGCGGCCGAGATGGGCGGGGACGTCTCCAGGGCGCGCCCATCTAGTCGGGACCCGCACAGAGGAGAATGACCGCACCTTCCGGTGACTGCAGAACGGCCCAGCGTCCTGCATTCGGGCCAGACAGCACCTCGCCCGGGCGGTGAGGCGTGCACGCGAGGAAAACAGCACACCTTACGCCACCCCACTCGCGCGACGTGACGCGCAAGTGGGGCGGGCCGCAGGGCTCAGGCCGTCAGAGACCCTTCGTGCTCGCCGTGTCGGGCATGCCCTCTGGGCGGGTGCGCTTGAGTTCGTAGAACGCCGAGACGCTGACGAGGCCGACGAGCGAATCCCACAGGCGCAGCGCGTCGTCCTTGCTCGGCAGCTCCTGCAGCACGGGGCCGTAGAAGCCGCGGCGCTGACCGTCATCGGAGACGAAGATGATCGTCGGCACGCCCGTGTCATCACCGACCGCCTCGACAGCGGAGTCGATCGACGCCTGCAGACCCTCGTCGAGCGACGTGTCGTCAGCCGCCTTCGCCAGCTCCGCCGGCAGCCCGGCGGCGGCGAGAACGTCGGCGATCATCATGTCGTCGTACTTCTCGTGGTCGAGGTGGAAGCGTCGGCCAAACGCCGAGTACAGGTCGATGACACTCGCACCGTGCTGCTCCGCCGCCTTCGTGATGACGCGCAACACGCGATGCGACGAACGGTGCATCTCGCCGTGCTCGTTGACGGCATCATCGTCTCCGGCGAGCTCGTTGTTCTTCATCGCCAAGCTGAACGGACGCCACGTGACGTCGACGTCACGCTCCGCGCTCACCTCGAGAAGGAACCGGCTCGTGATCCAGCAGAACGGGCAACACGGGTCATAGAAGAATTCGATGCGCTCCATGACACGACGGTAGCAAGGCCTGTCATCGTCAGCCGAGCGTCACGAAGCGTCGCGTTCACGCGAGCAGAGGTATGAGGATGGCCCCGCCTGCGCGTCGAGGCTGGGTGCGACCTCGACGCGCGTGTGAACGCCAAGACGCGCCCCGGCGTGCCTGGCGTGACGCCGCACCTCCGTGCCCCGGCGCATACTGGACGAGGCGTCGCGCCACTCGGCGCCATGACCGTCCGGGCTGACGGCGGTTCGAGATTTGACGACCCGGGAGATCGACATGGCTGGCGAGGGCAAGGCGTACACCCGCGACACGCAGTACATCGAGGACCGCATCCTCGACGATCCCGACGCGCGGTGGCCCGTGGAGCCGGGGCGCTACCGTCTCGTCGCCGCCCGCGCGTGCCCGTGGGCGAACCGCGCCATCATCGTCCGGCGCCTGCTCGGGCTCGAGGACGTCATCTCGATGGGGTTGTGCGGCCCGACGCACGACGAGAACTCGTGGACGTTCGACCTCGACCCCGGCGGGCTCGACCCCGTCCTGCGAATCCCGCGCCTCAAGGATGCCTATGAGGCGCGCTTACCCGGCTATCCGAGGGGCATCACGGTGCCGGCGATGGTCGACGAGCGCAGCGGCGAGGTCGTGACCAACGACTTCGCACAGATCACCGAGGACTTCGCGACGCAGTGGACGCGCCACCACCGCGCCGGCGCCCCCGACCTGTGGCCGCAGGGACTGCGCGAGGAGATGGACGCCGTCAACCAGCGCGTCTACACCGAGGTGAACAACGGCGTCTATCGTTGCGGCTTCGCGGGGGATCAGCTGGCCTACGACACCGCCTATGAGCGGCTGTTCACCGCCCTCGACTGGCTCGAGGAGCGTCTCGCAACGCGCCGCTACCTCGTCGGCGACGCGATCACCGAATCCGACGTGCGCCTGTTCACGACGCTCGCGCGATTCGACGCTGTCTACCACGGTCACTTCAAGTGCAATCGCCGCAAGCTCACCGAGATGCCGAACCTCTGGGGTTACGCGCGCGACCTGTTCACGACGCCCGGATTCGGCGACACGATCGACTTCACCCAGATCAAGCAGCACTACTACCTCGTGCACCGCGACCTCAACCCCAAGGGCATCATCCCCGGCGGTCCCGACCTGAGCGTCTGGGCCGAACCGCACGATCGAGCGCGTCTCGGCGGCACCCCGTTCGGTGACGGCACCGCGCCCGGCGCGATCCCGGAGGCCGAACGCGTGCCGACGAGCGCCAACCCCCTCGTCGGGACCGACGGTCTCGTGCACTGACGCGCGTGCCCACGGGTGGCGCGGGGGAGTGGCGCGTCGTCGATGGCAGGGCATAGCGTCAACGGTGTGGATCAGGTAACTCTCGTTCTCGTGCGTCATGGCGAGTCGGAGGGCAACGTGGCAGCGGAGGCGGCGCTGCGCGATGACCTCGAGCGCATCGACGTGCCCGTGCGCGACCCCGACATCGAACTGAGCGAACTCGGCCGCCGACAAGCCGCCGCCGTCGGCACGTGGCTCGCGAAACAGCCCGCCGACGATCAGCCGGACGTCACGTGGACGAGCCCGTATCGACGCGCGCGTCAGACGGGCCAGATCGCGCTCGACGAGGCGTCGCTCGAACTGCCCGTCCTCGTCGACGAGCGTCTGCGCGACCGCGACATGGGTGTCACCGACATGCTCACCGGGCGCGGCATCCGCGACGCCTACCCCGAGGAGGCGAAGCGTCGCGAATGGATCGGCAAGTTCTACTACCGCCCCTCCGGCGGCGAATCCTGGGCCGACGTCGCCGGCCGCGTCCGCGCCGTCATGGCCGATCTGCGTCTGCGCGCCGCGGGCAAGACGGTGCTCGTCACGGCGCACGACGTCGTCAACCTCATGTTCTGCTACGTCGCCGAGGGCATGGACGAGGACGCCGTCATGGAGCGCGCCCGCACGAACGGAATGCGCAACGCAGCGATCTGCCGCCTCGTCAGCGACGACGAATCGCCGACCGGCTGGCGCCTGCTCGACTACAACCTCGACGAACACTTGCGCGACGCGGGCATCGCCGTCACCGATCAACCGGGCGCGGCCGACGACATCGACGCACATGGTTCGGCGCAGCGCGACGAGAAGCGCGAGTCCGACGACAGCGCGTCGAACGCCGGCGAGAATGAGACGCCAGCATGAGCATCGAGCGCCCCGAGATCCCCGATGTCGCACGCGGCGGTGACGCCATGTCGCCGACGACGGTGACGCCCAATCTGCTGCGCAGCTGGCCGCTGCCCGAGCCGACCGGCACGAAGTACAGCCGCGGCCAGCGCCTCGTCATCGGCGGCGATCGCTCGACGCCTGGCGCGGCGATGCTGTCCGGGCAGGCGGCACTGCGCGTCGGGCTCGCGCAGGCCCTCGTGTGGGGCAAGCACGTCCATGCTGCGGCTGGTGATGTGCTCGCGGCCGAACACGGGCGCGTCGGCTTCCTCGCCGGTGAGATCCCGCCCCGCCTGCCCATGGCACTCGCCACCCTGCGGTGACTGACGCCCGGGCCCTGGCCGCGAAACTCGTTGCCGCGCACGGTGAGACGTTCGCCGAACGCGCCGGTGTGAGACTCGTCGACGAACCTGCGGCGCCGTGGCAGCTGCTCGTCGTCGCACAGTTGCTGTCGGCTCGCATCCGCGCCGAGGCGGCCCTCGCGAGCGCGCGCGAGCTGTTCGCGATCGGCTGCACGACACCGTCGGGCACCCGTGCGACGTCGTGGCAGCAACGCGTCGACGCCCTCGGCCGTGGCGGCTATCGGCGCTACGACTTCTCGACGTCGACGCGCCTCGGCAAGAACGCCGAGACAATCCGCGAGCGATGGGACGACGACCTGCGGCGTCTGCGCGACGAAGCGGGCGCTGACCCGAAACGGATCGTGAAGCTGCTGCAGGAGTTCGACGGCATCGGCGCGACGGGCGCGGGCATCGTCGTGCGCGAGGTGCAGTCGACGTGGCACCTGAGAGAACCCTTCGCCGACACGCTGACGGTCAAGGGCGCCCGGCTGGCGGGGTTACCCACCGACGCCGCAGCCCTGGCCGACCTCGTCGCCCCTGACGAGCGCGCCGCTCTCGCCGCGGCACTCGTCGCCGTCGCTCGACAGCCGGGTGTGCTCGACGAGCTCGGCTGAGGGCGCGGGCTCGGCCGACGCGTCGTTTTCGATCGCCTCAGCGAGGTCGGCGCAAGCGCCCGCCACAACCACGATCGTCCTCGCCCGTCAGCAGTCGCAGCGGCGGCGGCCTTGCGTGCCAGACCGTCCCGTCGACCCGCCGCGTGAGCGACAGGTCGAGCACCCGTCATGTCATGGTGACCAAAAGGGCTGGTCGAAACGCCCCACGCGCGTCGTCCGCCTGCCACGATGAGCGCATGAGTACACCAGCTGACGCCGCAGCGTCGCGGCAGGCCGCCACCGCGGCCGCATCCCGTCGCCTCTCCGTCGAGACCACGGGCATCGAGATCATCGACGAATCGGAGCGTACGGCGCGCCCGCGCGACCTGTTCTGGCCATGGTTCGCGGCCAACGTCAGCGTCTTCGGCATGGCGACCGCCTCGTTCGTCCTCGGCTTCGGCATCTCTTTCGCGCAGGCGCTCGCGGTGTGCGTCGTCGGCGTCGTCCTGTCGTTCCTGCTGTGCGGGCTCATCGCCGTCGCCGGCAAGCGGGGCAGCGCGCCGACGATGGTGCTGTCGCGCGCTGCGTTCGGTGTCCGCGGCCAGAAGGTGCCGGGCGTCATCTCGTGGCTGACGTCGATCGGGTGGGAGACGTTCCTGTCGATCATGGCGGTGCTCGCGACGTCCACGATCTTCGACCGGCTCGGCTGGGGCGGTGGCACGGCCACGAAGATCGTCGCCGCCGTCGTCGTCGCCGCGATGATCGTGCTCGCCTCCGTCGCCGGCTACCACATCATCATGAAGCTGCAGTCCGTCCTCACCTGGCTGACGGGGCTCGCCACCCTCGCCTACGTCGCCCTCACCCTCGACGAGGTGCACTGGAGCGCGGTGACGGCCGTCCCCGCCGGTTCATGGCAGGCGGTGACGGGCGCGCTCGTCATGGTGATGACGGGGTTCGGGCTCGGCTGGATCAACATCGCCGCCGACTGGTCGCGCTACCAGCGCCGTGACGCCTCGGGCGGCGCGATCGTCTTCTGGAACACGTTCGGCGGCGCCGTCGCGCCCGTCCTGCTGCTGACGTACGGTCTGCTGCTTGCCGCATCGAATCCGAAGCTCGAGGAAGGCATCGCCGCCGACCCCGTCGGCACGCTCGCGACGATCCTGCCGACGTGGTTCCTCGTCCCGTTCCTCGTCGCGGCCGTACTCGCGCTCGTGTCGGGCGCGGTTCTCGGCATCTACTCCTCCGGCCTGACGCTGCTCAGCCTCGGCGTGCGCATCCCGCGGCCGGCGGCGGCGCTCGTCGACGGCGCGATCCTGACGCTCGGCACGATCTGGGTCGTGTTCTTCGCGCAGGACTTCCTCGGCCCGTTCCAGTCGTTCCTCATCACCCTCGGCGTGCCCCTCGCGTCGTGGGCGGGCATCATGATCGCCGACGTCGCGCTGCGGCGCCGCGACTACGACGAGGCTGCGCTGTTCGACGCCCGCGGGCGCTACGGCGCGTTCGACTGGACGTCACTGGCCGTCCTCGCGGTCGCCTCCGTCATCGGGTGGGGGCTCGTCGTCAACAGCTTCGCCGCGGACGCGTCGTGGAACAACTGGCAGGGCTACCTGCTCGACCCACTCGGCCTCGGCCACGAGACGACGGACGGTTGGAGCGGCGACTGGGCCTACTCCAACATCGGCGTGCTTCTCGCGCTCGTGCTGTCGTTCGTCGCGACGCTGCTGCTGCGACGTGGGCGGGTGCGTCGTCAGGAACTCGACGATGACGCCCGACGCGACGTTGTGGGCTCGGACGACCGGCGCGGGAAGGTGACGTCATGATTGCCGATGTGCTTCCCGACGACGCGTGGCTCGTCATCATCGACCCGCAGGTCGTGTTCGCCTCGTCCTCGAGCGAGTGGGGTTCGCCGATGTTCTCCGCCGCGCTCACGCCGATGCATGCATTGGCTGAGCGGTACACCGGCCGCACGATCGTCACGCGCTTCGTGCCGCAGCTGCCGCCGCGAGGATCGTGGGCGGATTACTACGCCGCGTGGCCGTTCGCGGCCCGCCCGGGCGAGGACGAGATGTACGCCCTCGTGCCCGAGATCGCCGACATCGCGGCGGGCGCCCACCATGTCGACGAACCGACGTTCGGCAAGTGGGGCGAGCAGGTGCGCGGACTCACAGGCGACACCCCGACGCTCGTGCTCGCGGGTGTCTCCACCGACTGCTGCGTCGTCGCGACAGCACTCGCTGCCGCTGACGCCGGGGCGCGCGTCCACGTCGTCGCCTCGGCCTGCGCCGGCTCGGACGTCACGAACCACGAGCGCGCCCTCGACGTCATGCGACTGTTCGCGCCGCAGATCACGGTGCACTGAAGCGTGTGCTGACGACGCGTCTCGACCTGACGTCCTGTCGTCAACAGGGTGCGTACTGCTCGACGGATGGGAGCAGCAGCCCCGCGCGGCGGGATTCGAGCTCGCAGGCAACGACACGCGCCCAGCACGCGTCGAACTGCTGAAGATGCCAGCCTCGGCCACCACCTCCCCGGTACATTGGGGCGTCATGGCCGAACATCACACGCCCACGCCCAGCGTCCCCACCCGTCGTCGGGTGATGGCGCTCGCCGGGCTGGCCGGCGTCGTCGCCGTCACGGGGGCGGGGGCGACGAAGGTGGTCGCCGCGCACGGCGAGGGGCGTACGAACTGCTCGGCGCAGTCGGTCGTGCAGGTCGCGGCTCCCGCGGCGATCGCCGACGCCGTCCGTCACGCGGCGGATCAGGTCGAGGCACGCGGTGACGTATGCGCGTCGTACAGCGTCAGCTCGCAGAACCCGGGCGACACGTACCAGTCGATCATCACGAGTTCGCCGAGCGAACCGCAGGTGTGGATCAGCGACTCGCCCGCGTGGACGCAGCTCATCGAGAAGAAGCTCGGCAGCGGCTGGGTGACGACGGGCGACACGATCGCGACGAGCCCCGTCGTCATGGGCGTGCCCGCGAGCCTGCGCAGCGCGGCGAAGAAGCCGAACAGCTGGTTGAGCGTGCTCGACAACAAGCTGCCCGTCAGTTTCATCGACACCGATGTCGCGACGGAGAGCCTGCTCGCCGTCGTCGCCGCAGATCAGCAGGCCAACGCCAACGACGCGCGCTCCGACCTCATGCGCGCGGTGCTGCGCCTGTCGCGGTCGCTGACGACGGCCGCGACGATGGACGGCAACGCGCTGCAGGGCGCCGACCGCGCGCGCATCTACCCGGTGAGCGAGCAGCAGATGCTCGCGTTCAACAAGGCCCACCCCGACAAGCCGCTGACGCCGATGGTGCCGACGGGCGGCGCGAAACAACTCGAGTATCAGTGGGTGACGCCGGTGCGCGGCACCCAGGCCGACAGCGCTGCCCTCGATGCGCTGAAGCAGCAGTTGCTCAGCCCCGCGGAGAAGACCTACCGCAGCGAGCAGGGCTTCCGCGACGGCGGCAGTGACGCTCCGGCGGGCGGCAGCGTCCTACCGGCCTCGCTGCCGATGATGGCGCCTGCGTCGCAAGCGACGACCGTCAGCGCCGACACGGCCTGGACGAACCTCAAGAAGGACGCGCGGATGCTCGTCCTCATCGACGTCTCCGGGTCGATGCAGACGAAGATCGACGGCGGCCAGAGCCGCATCGAGCTGATGGAGAGCACCGCCATCGCGGCGCTCGACGTGCTGCCGAAGACCACGCGCCTCGGGGCCTGGGCGTTCAGCTCCGACCTGCAGAAGAACCACGTCGACTACCTGCCGCTGACGAACGGTGAGCAGCCGATCCTCGACGACACCTACCGAAACGGCCTCATCGCGAAGGCGCACACGCTGCCGGGCCTCGCAGCGAAGAACGGCGACACGGCGCTGTACGACACGGTCGCGGCGGCGTACAAGAGCGTCACCGACACCTACGACCCGAACTACGTCAACTCCGTCGTCGTCCTCACCGACGGCACGAACGACGACCCCGACGGCGGCCTCTCGCTCGATCAGCTCCTCGCGCGCCTCAAGTCGCAGTACTCGGCCGACAAGCCCGTCAAGATCGTGACGATCTCGCTCGGCACGGGTACCGACCCCGACGCGCTCAAGCGCATCGCCAAGGCCACTGACGGCCTCAGCTACCAGACGAAGACACCCGAGCAGATCTCCGGCGTGTTCGTCGACGCGTTCCTGCGCCGCTCCGACTACTGAGCGCCGGGGAGCCTGACGACGAACGTCAGGTTTCACCGATAACCTGCCGTGGTGACGAACGAACACGTGAACGCTGCTCACGAGACGATGAACGCGGCGGACGAGGACCGTCGTCAGGCCGTGCGTGACGCCGCCGCGGTGTGGCAGCGTCACCTCGTCGACCTCGGCGGGCGCAACTCGCTGCTGTGGCAGCGCACCGACGACTCCGTCGAGCTCGACCTCACGACGGCGCACCCGGCGGGCGTCGCGAAGCTGCTGTCGGGACGTAGCGTGCTGCTGTCGCAGATCGTGCGTTCGGAGCACGCGTACGCCGAGGCGTACGAGAAGGCGCTCGCGATCCGTGACCTGTCACGCGAACTGCTCGAGGAGCGCGGCATCCTCAGCTGTTTCCTCGCCCTCGGCCGCGCGACGTGGCAGATGAGCGGTGACGCGGTGCCGGCCGCGCCGATCCTGTTGCGCCAGTGCGACATCCACTTCGGTGGCCGCGGCGGTGACGATCTCGTCCTCGAGGTCTCGCGCACCGTCGAACTCAACTCGGCGCTGTCCACCTACTTCGCCTCACGCGGCATCAACATCGATCACGAGTACGTGACGGCGTCGTCGGCCGGCCCGCACGGGTTCGACCCGGCCCCGACGTACGCGATGATGCGCCGCGCGGGCGCGTCGATCCCGGGGTTCCGCATCGACGAGCGCCTCGTCGTCTCGACGTTCAGCTACGCGAAGCTGTCGATGGTGCGCGACGTCGCAGAGCAGGCGCCGCGCCTGCACACGCATCCCGTCGTCGCCGCGATGGCCGGTGACGAGGCGTCGATCTTCGACGTCGGCGCCGAGGCGCCCGCCGCTGGGCTCGACGCCGACCCGCGCGAGGAGTTTCTCGTCCTCGACGCCGACTCGGCGCAGCAGGCGGCGATCGACGCCGTCATGGGTGGCCAGCACCTCGTCCTGATGGGCCCACCCGGCACCGGCAAGAGCCAGACGATCGCAAATCTCGTCGCCACCCTGACCGCGCACGGCAAGAGCGCGCTGTTCGTCGCCGAGAAGCGCGCCGCGATCGACGCCGTCATCGGACGGCTGTCGGCGCTCGGCCTCGGTGACCTCATGCTCGACGCGCACGCCGGTTCCGGCACGCCCGCCGACCTCGTCGACACCCTCGCGCGACGCCTCGTCACCGCGCCCGCAGCGGGTGCCCCGCACGTCGGTGACGCCCTGCGCTCACCGCACGGCGACGGTCCCAGCGCGGACGGGCCGGACCCGCGCGTCATCGACGAACTCGAATCCGAGCGCGTCACCCTGATCGAGCACGTGCGCGCCCTGCACCGCGTGCGCGACCCGTTCGGCGTCAGCGCGCACGACGCGCAGAGCCGCATCGCCGAACTCAACGCCCTGCCGCACCCGCCGCGCTCACGCGTGCGTCTCGAGGGCGAGCCGCTCAACCGTCTCGACACCGAGGCGCGCGACGAGACCGGACGCACGCTGCTCGGACTCGCGCAGGATCGCGCGTGGAAGGGCGAGGGCGAACCCGACGCCTGGTTCGGCGCGCGCGTGCGCGGTAGCGAGCACAGCGAACGCGCTCGAGACCTCGTGCTGCGCCTGGCCGGCGATGACGGCTCGGTTGGCGGAGGCTCGGTTGACGGAGGCTCGGGCGATGACGGCTCGGCCGATGAGGCCGGCGGCGAACTGGCCCGCCACCGTGCGTCGCTCGCGGCCCTCGCGGAGGCGGCCGGGTTGCCCGTGCCGACGACGATGACGCAGGCCTCGGATGTGCTCGACCTCATGAGCCACGTGACGAAGACCCTCGACGTGTTCACCTCCGACGTGTTCGCGCTCGACCTCGACGCGGGCGTCGTCGCGAGCGCGCCGCGTACCGAGCGCAAGGGCGCCGAGCACCAGGTGGGCGCGATGGAGCGTCGCCGGCTGCTCAAGGAGGCCCGCGCGACGCTGCGTCCCGGGCGTCCGCCCGAGGATCTGCATGCCATGCTGCAGCGCGCCGCCGACGAGCAAGCGCGCTGGCGTGAGCTCGGCGGGCATGGGCGCCCCTGCGTGCCGCCGATGACGGAGCAGGTGCGCGCCGCGCACACGCGCCTGACCGACGAACTCGACTGGCTCGGGCAGCGTCTCGAGGGCACGCGCGGTGCGACGAACCTCGTGACGCTCGACCTCGACGAGCTCGCCGCACGCCTCCAGACCCTCGCCGCCGACGCCGACCGTATCGAGGTCGCGGCGCGCTCCGGCTCGCAGATCGACCGCCTGCGCGCTCTCGGCCTCGGACCGGTCGTCGACGACTTCGCGGCGCGGGGCGTGAACGAGGACGCCGTGCCCGCCGAGTGGGAGTTCATCTGGTGGACGAGCGTGCTCGAGCGTGTGCGCCGTCAGGATCCGGCGTACGAGGAGCACCGCGGCAACGACCTGCGCGCCGCCGCGCAGCGCTACGCAGCAGCCGACCGCCGTCATCTCGACGAGACACCGCACCGCGTGCGTCAGCGCGCCTACCGGCGCATCGACGCCGTCGCGCAGCACCTGCCGGAGCAGGTCGAGGCGATGGAGGCGGCTCTCGTCTTCGGTCACCACGCGGGCAGCGCCGACGCGCTGCGTCAGGCCTTCGCCGGTGCGCCGGATCTCATGACGGCGCTCGCGCCGTGCTGGGCGATGAGCCCGCTCGTCGTCGCGCAGACGCTGCCGCCGGGGCGCTGGTTCGACGTCGTCATCTTCGACGAGGCGAGCCAGATCCCGCCCGCCGAGGCGATCTCGGCGATCTCGCGTGGCGTGCAGGTCGTCGTCGCCGGTGACACACAGCAGCTCGCGCCGACGAGCTTCTTCCAGCGCACCTCGGCGGGGGAGGACACCGCGCACACGGGCGAATCCGTGCTCGACGTGCTCGCCGGCCTGCTGCCCGTGCGCCACCTGCGCTGGCACTACCGCTCTCTCGACGAGCGTCTCATCGCCTTCTCCAACGAAGCGGTCTACGAGGGTGAACTCATCACCTTCCCGCGCGCCGACGTCGAGAACGTGCTGCGCCTTCACCGCGTCGAGGTGCGCGAACCGTACCCCGACGAGGCGGCACCGGATCAGGGCAAGGCCGAGGTCGAGGCCGTCCTCGACCTCGTGCGTCAGCACGCCGCGCAGCGCCCGCACGAGTCGCTGGGCGTCATCACCCTCGGCCTCACGCATGCTCGCCGCCTCGAACGTGCCGTCACCGCGCAGGCACCCGTCGACAGCGAGCTCGCCGCGTTCCTCGCCGCCCACCCGGAGGCGCCGTTCTTCGTCAAGAACCTCGAACGCGTCCAGGGCGACGAGCGCGACGCCGTCATCCTCTCCCTCGGGATCGCGCCGTACCCCACGGGCGCTCTCGTGCGCCGGTTCGGGGCGCTCAACCACGTCGGCGGTGAGCGTCGCCTCAACGTCGCCATCTCCCGCGCGCGCCGACGGATGGACGTCGTCTCCGCGTTCACCGGCGACGAGGTCGACCCGGCCGCGCTGCGCTCGCGCGGCGCGGTGCTCCTGCGCGACTTCCTGCTCTACGTCGCCGAATGCGACGAGCGCCTCGACACCGGCGCGGGCGAGCCGGAGCTCGACGGTGACGAACTCGTCACCGTCGTCGCCGGGCGACGGCGCCGCACGTCGTCGTCCGGGTCGGTGGCGCTGCGCCGCGTCGGCGCGGACGCCGTCATCGTGCCCGTGCCGTACGTCGTCGAGGACCTCGCGCGGCGCCTGCGCGCCGAGGGTCTCGTCGTGCACACCGGGTACGGGCACTCGCGGATGCGCGTCGACCTGGCCGTCGAGCATCCGAAGGAGCCAGGCCGCATGCTGCTCGCCGTCGAGAGCGACGGTGACGCCTACGCCGCGATGGGCAGTGTCCGCGAACGCGATCGGCTGCGCCCCGAGGCGCTGGAGCGGCTCGGCTGGCACCATGATCGCGTGTGGACCGTCGACCTGTTCCGCGATCCGGCCCGCGACAGCTCCCGCATCGTCGCGCTCGTGGGTCGCCTCCTCGCGGAGGAGAACGATGAGCGATTCTGAGCCCCGTCGTCGTCGCCGTCCGCGCCGGGCGTCGGCGCCTGCGACGCGGACGGTGGACGGACAGACGAGGGTTGCCACGAGCCGCGACGGTGAGGTCGCCGCTGACGGCGCCGCGGCGCCCGCGTCGGCCACGCCTGACGCCGACTGGTCGCGCTGGTGGAGCCGTGACGACGACGCGCCGGGGCCGCGCAGCGCTCAGGATCAGTGGTACCTCGATCAGCGTCCGCCGCACTGGGGTTGAGCCTGGGCTCCGGGGGAGTGGCGGAGCGGACATGACGAAGGGCGTGAACACCATGGTGTTCACGCCCTTCGTGCGCTCAGAGACCGAGAGGCCTCATGCGCTCGGTGAGCCTCAGAGGCGGCGGCCGGCGCGCAGCTCGTCGCGGATCTCGGCCAGCAGCGACAACTCGGTGTCCTCGGCGTCAGCCGGCTTGGCGAAGCGGGCCTTGGCAGCCTCGTAGGGCTTGACCATCGCGAAGTACACGACGAACGCGAGGACGAGGAAGCTGACGAAAACCGTGAGGAACGCGCCGACGTGGACGCCGCCCGGCTTGTAGGACGAGAAGTCCGGCGTGCCGCCGAGCTTGCCCAGCAGGTCCATGACGATCGTGATGAAGGCCTCGACGACCTTCGCGAACGCGCCGGCCATGATGAAGGCGACGGCAAGCTCGATGAGGTTGCCGCGCATGATGAAGTCCTTGAAGCCCTTCATGGCTTCTCCTAACTGCTTGGAATGCTGTGTGCAAGGTGCAGTGATGAGAGTATCCAGATGGGTGGAAAGCCAGGAAATCTAGACGCCCCGGCGTGTCGTCGTGCGTGATATAAGGCCATCGCTCACAGGCATCCGGTGACCAGGAGGCCACTTCCCGAATCCGCGGCGTTTCCCAGATGTTTGGCCACGCGGACGGTCTCGGCATCGGTCATCGCGATCGAGACCGTGCTCGTCGACGTGTTCGACATCACATCGCGAGCGGGAACTCGAGTCGAGCCCGGATAGGTCGGAGCGCAACTGACGAGCCGCGTCCCGGAGGCGTCCCACACGTCGACGCGGGCGGCATCCTGTGGGCTCGGCCCCACCGGCGTGATGCGCACGATGTGGCGTCCCCGCAGGGCGGCCGGTGCGGGGCCGTCGGCTGAGGCGCTCGACGTGGCCGCGGACGCCGCAGGAGCGGGGGCGCCGCCCGACGGTGCCGCGAGCGCCGCGCCGACGAGCAGGCAGGTGATGGCCCCTGCCTTGCGCAGCCGACGGCGACGCGTCGCGGCCGCGCGCGTCGGGGCGTTGAGGCGGTGGACGACGTCGAGGGTGCGCAGTGAGGGCATGGCTCGACGCTAGGGCGAACCGCGTCGACGGCGCGCGTCGTCATGCCGCAGGCTGTGGACCAGGGTGCCCGGCCGACACACCTGGGGATGGCCGTCAGGCGTCGGAGCTGCTCGAACCGCTCGAGCTCGAACCGGAACTCGAGCTGGAGCTCGTGCCGGAGGAACGGCTGTCGGTGCGGTAGAAACCCGCCCCCTTGAACGTCACGCCGACGCTGTTGAACACCTTGCGCAGCGGGCCGCCGCACTCGGGGCACGTCGTGAGAGCCGGGTCGTCGAAAGACTGGCGCGCCTCGAAACCGTGGCCGCATTCCTTGCACGCGTAGGCGTAGGTGGGCATCGTCATTCCTTCTCTCGTGCCGGCGGGCGGCGCTGGTTCGACTGCGACATGGTAAGGCAGCGTCAGGGTCAGGCAGGCGCGCGTCGCTCATGCGCGGGGCGCGGTGGGCATCCGCCAACCTGCGAGGCGTCCGCCCTCGCTCACCTCGCGGAAGCGGGCGAGGGTACGAGCGCGCACCGCCTCCTTCGTCACGACGAGCAGTTGATCGCCGGCGCGCAGCACGCTGCGCTCACCGGGCACGTAGCTGCGCTCGCCGTTGACGACGAGGGTGACGTTCGCGCCGACCGGTAGGCGCAGCTCGTACAGCATGACGCCGACGAGCTGCGAGTGCTCGCCGACCTTGACGTGCAGCATGTCGGCGCGCAGTTCCGTCAGCGGCGTGTTCTCGACCTCGAGCTCGACGGCGTGCGCGTCGTTGCCGATGCCGAGCACGCGGGCGACGAGCGGCAGCGTCGGGGCCTGCAGGAACGTGAAGACGACGACGAGGACGAAGACGAGGTCGAAGATCCAGCGCATCTGCTCGGCGCCCGCGGTGAGCGGCACCGTTGCGAGGACGACCGGCACCGCGCCGCGAAGACCTGCCCATGACAGGAACACCTGCTCGCGCCAGGAGAAGCCGAACGGCGTCATCGACGCGATGATCGAGGCGGGGCGGGCGAGCAGGAGCAGGACGAAGCCGACGACCATGGCGGGCACGAACTGGTCCATGAGGCGGCTGGGGGAGGCGAGCAGGCCGAGCAGGACGAACAGGCCGATCTGCGCGAGCCACCCCATCGCCTGCCCGAAGCCGCGCACGGCCTGACGGTGGGGGATCGGCATGTTGCCGAGGACGAGCGCCGCGAGGTAGGTCGCCATGAAGCCGCTCGTGTGGACGACGGACGCCGCGGCATAGGCGAGGACACCCCCGGCGACGACGCCGATGGCGAACAGACCTGACGAGCCGGGCGCGATGCGCTGCGAGAGGGCGCCGAGCACCCAGCCGACAGCGAGGCCGACGAGCGCGCCACCGGCGAGTTCGAACACGGCCATCCCGGCGAGGGAGAGGACGCCGTGGTGCTCGCCGCCGGGCACCACCTCGTCCGCGAGGGCGACGACGAGCAGCACGACGGGCGCGTCGTTGAAGCCCGACTCGGCCTCGAGCACGCCAGCGAGGCGATGCGGCAGCGGCACCTTGCGCAGCACCGAGAACACGGCCGCGGCGTCCGTCGAGGAGACGATGGCGCCGAGCAGCAGCGACGTCTTCCAGTCGAAGTCGAGCAGGAGGTGCGTCGCCGAACCGACGACCGCGACGGAGACGAGCACGCCGAGCGTTGACAGCAGCAGGGCCGGGGCGACGGACGCGCGGATGCTGCTCCACTGCGTCGTCAGACCGCCCTCGATGAGGATGAGGATGAGCGCGCAGTAGCCGAGCACCTGCGTGAGGTTCGTGTTCTCGAAGCCGATGCCGAGCCCGCCCTCACCGAGAGCGACGCCGATCGCGAGGTAGATGAGCAGCGTCGGCAGCCCCGAGCGGTTGGCGAGGCGGACGGCGGCGACGGCGACGAGCAGGACGAGCGAGCCGACCAGCAGCGTCAGCGGCAGGTCGGCGGTGTCGAACCCGGTGGCGGCGGCGGCTTCGATCATCGGGCCCCCTCCTCAGGTCGGCGTCAGCGGGTGGGTGCGTCGGCGTCGGCTCGGCCTCGTCGTGGGCCGGTGCCTCAGTATCCCAGGGCGACGCCGAAGCGGACGAGACCGTCCACGGTGAGGGCCGCGTCGACGCGTTCGTCATGCGCCTCGACCGGGATGCGGGGCGCATCGGGGCCGGTCAGCAGCTCGTCGGGAAAGACGACGGCGACGACGGGTGTGCCCGGCCGTCGGCGCGGCAGGGCGCGGTCGTAGCAGCCGCCGCCCTGGCCGAGGCGTTCGCCGTTCGGGCCGATCGCGAGCGCGGGCGCGATGACGAGGTCGGCGGCCGCGATGCCACCCGTGCCCAGGTCGTCGCCCGTGGCGGCGTCACGCCAGGACAGGTCGAGATCGGCGAGCGTGATCGGCACGAGCAGGCGCCCGCGCGCCCTGACCGCGGCGTTGATCGGTTCGAGGTTCGACTCGCTCGCCAGCGGCTCGAACGAGGTGACGCATGTGGCGCGTGCCAGCAGCGGTTCGAGGTGATGCAGCAGCGCAAGTCCGTCGGCGTGACGTTGCTCGGCGCTCGTCGCATCACGACGCTCTCGACGCGCGGCGCGAAGTCGTGTGCGCAAATCGCGCTTGGCGAGGCGCTCGCGCTCGTCGGGCGTCGGCTCGACGTCGCGCGGAGGTGTCGCGCCGGTCGGCGCATCCGGGGCCCCGTTGTCGGTCATGAGGGCTAGCCTAGGCTCATGACTGAAACGCCGTCCTCCGCTCCTCGCCGTCGCGCGCGCAAGGCCGTCATTCCGGCCGCCGGGCTCGGCACGCGCTTCCTGCCTGCCACGAAGGCCATCCCCAAGGAGATGCTGCCGGTCGTCGACAAGCCGGCCATCCAGTACGTCGTCGAAGAGGCGGTGCGCGCAGGGGTTCCCGACATCCTCACGATCACCGGTCGTTCCAAGGCTGCTCTCGAGGATCACTTCGACCGCCACTGGGAGCTCGAGCGGGCCCTCGAGAAGAAGGGCGACGAGAAGCGCCTCAAGCGTGTGCAGAAGTCGGCCGACCTCGGTGAGGTCCACTTCATCCGCCAGGGCGAGCCGCGCGGCCTCGGCCACGCCGTGCTCGTCGGGCGCAACCACGTCGGCGACGAGCCGTTCGCCGTCCTGCTCGGCGACGACCTCATCGACGAGGACGACCACCTGCTCGAGCAGATGATCGATGTCCAGGCCAACCACGGCGGGTCCGTCATCGCGCTCATGGAGGTGCCGGACGACCAGATCCACCTCTACGGCTGCGCCGCGGTCGAGCCGATCGACGGTGAGGGCGAAGACGTCGTGCGCGTCACCGGTCTCGTCGAGAAGCCAGCCGCGGGGGAGGCGCCGAGCAACCTCGCGATCATCGGCCGCTACGTGCTCGACCCGTCGATCTTCGCGGTGCTCGAGAAGACGGAGCCGGGACGCGGCGGCGAGATCCAGCTGACGGACGCGCTCGCCGAGCGTGCGAGCGCGACGGGTGAGGGCGCCGGCGTCATCGGTGTCGTCTTCCGCGGCAGCCGCTACGACACGGGCGACCGTCTCGACTACCTCAAGGCGGTCGTGCGTCTCGGCACGCGTCACAACGAGTTCGGTTCCGACTTCCGCTCCTGGCTGCAGGGCTGGGTCGAGACCGACGAGGGCAAGGGGCGCACGCGCACCGAGCGCGGCGCCTGACGCCATCCAGCATTAGGATGACGCCCCGTTCGCAACCGAATCCGGTTGCGAACGGGGCGTTGTCGGTGGTGGGTTGCACAATGGGGGCATGTCGCACGCCCCCGAACTCATCACCGATGCCGAGCACCTCGCGCGCATCCTCGCGGCCGTTCCACGGCTGCCTGCGCGGCGGGTGGCGCTGGCCGACGGCGGCTGGGTCGGTGACGTCCTCGGGCGGGCGCTCGCCGCTGACGTGTGCAGCGGCGTCGACCTGCCGGGGTTCACGAATTCCGCGATGGACGGGTACGCCCTGCGAACCGAGGACGCTGCGGACGACGAGCTACCCGTCGTCGGCGACATCCCCGCCGGTGACACGCGGGAGCTGACGTGCGCGCCGGGTGAGGCCTGGCGCATCATGACGGGCGCGCCGGTGCCGTCGGGGACGACGACGGTGGTGCCGGTCGAGCAAAGCGACGGTGGGCTGGAGCGCGTGCGGTTCACGGGCGAGGTGGAGGACGGGCGCCACATCCGCCGACGCGGCGAGGACGTGCGCATCGGCGACGTCCTGCTGCGCGCCGGGGCGATCATCGCACCGCAACACGTCGCCGTCATCGCCTCGGCGGGAGTGGATCACATCGAGGTGGCACCGCGCCCGCGCGTCGTCGTGCTGTCGACGGGGGACGAGCTGCGTCCGGCCGGAGAAGCGCTGCAACATGGGCAGATCCACGATTCGAACGGGCCGATGCTCGCTGCGCTCGTCGCTGCGGTGGGAGCCGAAATCGGCGAGGTCGCGCACGTACGTGACGATGCCGGCGAGGTGGCGCGGGTGCTGGAGCGTGCCGTCGCGACGGCTGACGCCGTCATCACGACGGGTGGGGTGAGCGCGGGGGCGTATGACGTCGTCAAGGCCGCGCTGATCGAGGCGGGCGAGGTGACGTTCGACAAGGTCGCGATTCAGCCCGGCAAGCCGCAGGGTTTCGGGCTGCTCGGCGAGCGAGGGGTGCCGGTGTTCACGCTGCCCGGCAACCCGATGAGCACGCTCGTGTCGTTCTGGGTGTTCGTCGCGCCCGCGCTCGCGCACATGAGCGGGCGCCCGGCGCCCGTGTGGCGACGCGGGGTCGTGCGTGGCCCGGGGTGGACGTGCCCGCGTGGACGTGCCCAGTACGCGCGCGTCCACGCGGTGCGCGGCGCTGACGGCGAGCTGGCGATCCGTGCCAATGCGCGCCAGGGATCGCATCACCTCGGTGAGTTGGGCGGGGCCAACGCGCTCGCGCGCGTGTCGCGAGAGGCCCGCCAGGTCGAGACGGGTGAGATGCTCGACGTGCTCGTGCTCGACGGGCCGATCGACGCGCCCCTGGCGGGCGCCTACGACGAGAACTTGGCGGACGAGAAGGAGTGACATGAGCGACCTCACCCACGTGCGTGGTGACGGCAGCGCGCACATGGTCGACGTCGCGGCGAAGGCCGTGACGCGACGTTCGGCGTCAGCGGCGGGGCGCGTGCTGCTGAGCGAGCGCGCCGTGGCGGCGCTGCGTGACGGTGACGTGCCCAAGGGTGACGCCCTCGCCGTCGCACGCATCGCGGGGTTGCAGGCCGCCAAGCGCACCCCTGACCTCATTCCGCTCGCCCACCCGATCGCGGTGCACGGTGTCGAGGTCGACCTCGACGTCACCGACGACGGCGTCGACATCCGCGCCACGGTCGTCACCGCCGATCGCACCGGTATCGAGATGGAAGCGCTGACCTGTGTGAGCGTGGCGGCGCTCGCGCTCATCGACATGGTCAAGGTCGTCGACAAGCATGCGCGCATCACTGACGTGCGTGTCACGGCGAAGTCGGGTGGGCGTAGCGGTGACTGGCATGAGTGAACGGCGCGCCGCCGTCGTCACGTGCTCGACGCGGGCCGCGCAGGGGATCTACACCGACGCGACAGGGCCCGTCATCGCGGCATGGCTACGTGAGCGGGGGTGGACGGTCGACGCGCGACTCGTCGCCGACGGGCCGGCGGTGGGCGACGCGATCGGTGACGCGCTCGCGCTCGGGTGCCGCGTCGTCGTCACGACCGGCGGGACGGGCGTGTCGCCGAGCGACGCGACGCCGGAGCAGACGCGGCCGTACCTCACGATGCAGCTCAGCGGCGTCGAGGAGGTGTTGCGTGCGAAGGGTGTGGCCGCAGGGGTGGCGACGGCCGTCCTTTCGCGTGGGCTCGCCGGCATCGCGGACGGCGCCGCAGGGCGCGCGTTCGTCGTCAACCTGCCTGGCTCGCGTGGGGGAGTGGCCGACGGTCTCGACGTGCTCGACGGCATCCTCGAGCACGTCATGGCGCAGCTCGGCGGAGGATCGCACTGATGGGTCCGGGCACGTGGCCCGTCACGCTGCGGCGGCGCTATCGCGGCGGTGAGCTGGGGTTGCGTCCGTTGCATCCCCGTCGGGATCTGCAGGAGTGGAGTGCGCTGCGCGCCGCGAACCGCCGGTGGACGGGCCCCTGGGATTCGACGAACCCCTACCCCGAGCCGGCGCTGGGCTTCAAGGCGGCCGTCAAGGAGCAGAACGCTGAGGCACGCGCGGGTCGGTTGTTGCCGTGGGCGATGACGTGGAACGGTGCCCTGGCCGGGCAGGTGCACATCTTCACGATCGTGCGTGGGGCGCAGCAGGGCGGCACGATCGGCTACTGGATCGGTGAACGCTTCGCCGGGCACGGCCTGACGCCCATGGCCGTCGCGATGGCCGCCGACCACGCGTTCGGTGTGGAGCGGTTGCACCGCCTCGAGATCAACGTGCGCCCCGACAACGCCAACTCGCTGCGCGTCGTCGAAAAACTCGGCTGGCGTGACGAAGGCGTGCGCCGCGAGTTCCTCCACATCGACGGCGCGTGGCGCGACCACCGCACGTTCGCACTGCTGCGCCACGAGGTCGACGGCACGCTCGTGCAGCGTGTGGAGAATTTCGAGCGATCGGGCTCCGTCGACACTGTTGACACTGTCGACTCGCCACAGCGCCTCGGACGCATCGAACCCGTCTGACCCGCCTTGAGCCTGCCTGACTCTGCGGACCCCCGACCCCCTCTGGCC
>NZ_JBXASS010000027.1:0-16390 GCF_058809565.1 Dermacoccus sp. MPR-E5
GGTCGGGGGTTCGGTCGGGGCGTCAGGAGGCGGAGGTGATCTGGGCGCCGTGGGGAGTGGAGGCGGCGAGGACGTAGTCGTCCGCGAGGTCACCGGCAGCGAGCACGTTGCGCAGCGCGACGGCGTCCTTGCGGCTCGCCATGAGGAACGCCACCGTCGGGCCCGAACCCGAGACCATCGCGTTGAGGGCACCCATCTCCAGGCCGAACTCCATCAGGGCGCGCAGCCTCGGCATGAGCGACAGCGCCGCAGGCTCCAGGTCGTTGTGCATGGCGACGGCGACGCCGTGGACGTCACCGGAGCGGACGCTCGCGAGCAGGCCGTCCGACGGAGAGGGCTCAGGCACGCGGTGGCCCTCCCGCAGCCGGTCGCACTCGGCGTAGACGGCGGGCGTGGACAGCCCCTCGTGCGTCAGCGCGAACAACCAGTGGTAGGTGCCCGTCGCGAGCACCGGCACGATCTTCTCCCCGCGCCCGGTGCCGAGCGCCGTGCCTCCGGTGAGGGCGAACGGGACGTCTGAGCCGAGCTGCGCGGCGAGCTCCTCGAGCGTCGCGCGCGACAGGCCGAGCCCCCAGAGCGCGTCGCAGGCGACGAGCGTCGCGGCGGCGTCTGCCGATCCGCCCGCCATGCCACCAGCCACCGGGATGGCCTTGCGAATCGCGATGGCGCAGCGGCCGTCGACGCCGTACGAGGTGGCCATGAGCTGCGCCGCTCGCCAGGCCAGGTTCGACTCGTCGCACGGCACGACGTCCGCGCCGAGCCCCGTCACCGTGAGCGAGAACTCGTCGGCCGACGTGACATCAACCTCGTCGAACAGGTCGACGGCATGGAACGTCGTCGCGAGGTCGTGAAACCCGTCGGCTCGGCGTGGCCCCACGCACAGCTCGAGGTTGACCTTCGCAGGCACCCTCACGCTGACGCGGGTGATCTGTGCGCTCGAAGCCGTCATGCCCCCACCCTATGCATGGACCGCCCTCCGGGCAGCCACCCGAGCCAACAGGCGCCGTCCGCCACAGTGTTGGGTGGGCATTGCGGCCGGAGGACGACTCAGTCCTGCGTCGCCGCCGCGTGGGCGGAGGCGATGGCGGCGAACTCGTCGATACCGAGGCGCTCGCCTCGCGTCCGCGGGTCGATGCCCGCCGCCACGAGTGCCGCCTCGGCCCGGTCGGCGCCGCCCGCCCAGCCGGCGAGGGCAGCCCGCAGCGTCTTGCGGCGCTGTGCGAACGCGGCGTCGATGCACGCGAAGACCTGTGCGCGCGTCGCCTCCGTCGTCGGTGGGTCACGACGCACGAGCGAGACGAGACCCGAATCGACGTTCGGGGCCGGCCAGAAGACGTTGCGTCCGACGCGGTCGGCGAGACGCACGTCGGCGTACCAGGCGGCCTTGACGCTCGGCACGCCGTAGACCTTGCTGCCCGGCTCAGCTGCGAGGCGCTGCGCGACCTCGAGCTGCACCATGACGAGCACGCGCTGCAGCGACGGGAAATGCTCGAGGAAGTTGAGGACCACGGGCACCGACACGTTGTACGGCAGGTTCGCGACGAGCGCGGTCGGTGCCGGCTCGAGCGAGTCGACCGTCATCGCATCCGCTTGGACGACGTTCAGCTTCGATGCGTGCTGCGGCGCGAACCGCTCCACCGTCGCGGGAAGCTGCGCCGCCAGGTTCGGGTCGACCTCGACGACGCTGAGATGCGCGACGGCCGGCAGCAGCGCGAGCGTCAACGACCCGAGCCCCGGGCCCACCTCGACGACGGTGTCGTCGGCCCCGACCCCTGCCAGGCGGACGATCTTGCGCACCGTGTTCGGGTCGATGACGAAGTTCTGCCCCCACGTCTTCGTCGGACGCACCCCGTGACGCTCGGCGAGCTCGCGGATGTCGGCGGCACTCAACAGGCCCGTCGTGTCGTCACGGCCTGCGGGCGTCGCGTCGTCGTCATGCATGACGCCAACCCTATCGGCACATGCGAAGACCCGGCCCGCCCCACGAGGGGACGAGCCGGGTCTTCATGACCGGGCGCGCGGTGCGCGTCAGGTGTCGATCAGGCTGCGTGGCCGCAGGCCCACGGCTGCAGGCCGCGCTGGGCGTAGACCTTGTTCGCGATGGCGATCTGCTGCTCACGGGTCGCGAGGTCGGCGCGCGGGGCGTAGGCGCCGCCGCCGGAGCCGAGCCACGTCTGGTTGTCGAACTGCAGGCCGCCGTAGTAGCCGTTGCCCGTGTTGATGTGCCAGTTGTTCGTCGACTCGCAACGAGCGATGCGGTCCCACATGCCCGAGTTGGCGGCGGCCGGAGCGGCAGCGCTCTTCTGCGTGCGCTGGGCCGACGAGGCGTAGGTGCGCTGCTTCGGCGCGCTCTGCTGCGTCACGGCCTTGCGGGCGGTCGAACGCGACACCTGGGTCTGCTGCGACTGCTGCGGCGCCTGCTGAACGGCCTGCTTCGTACCGATCGTGACGACGCGGCGCACGGCGTTGCGCGTGACGGTCGTGTCGATCACCTTGGAGGAGACGACCTTCTCGCCCTTCTTGGCGCTGCGGTACGTCACCGTCTCGGCGCCCGAACGGCCTTCCTGCGTCACCTTGGACGTGCCCTTGGGCATGTCGGCGCTGTAGACGTACTTCGTCTTCGCCGGGATCGTCTGGACCTGGCTCCAGTTGACGTACGTGACGGCGGGAGCAGCGGCCTTGGCGGGCGTGGCGGGCTTGGCCGGCAGAGCCTGACGGGCCTGCGAACGCGAGGCGCGCTCGGCCTGCGTCTGCTTCGGCACAGCCTTCGTCGTGGACGGCTTCGGCGCAGCCTTCGTCGTGGACGGCTTCGGCGCAGCCTTCGTCGTGGACGGCTTCGGCGCAGCCTTCGTCGTGGACGGCGTCGAGGTCGCGGACTTCGTCGGCGTCGAGCTCGAGGAGATCGAGGGAACGTCGGACGCGGTCTTCGAGTCGCTCGAACCGCAAGCGGCCAGCGTCGAAGCGGCTGCCACGGCAGCGGCCGCGGCGATCGTACGAGAAGTGGTGCGGGTGGTCGAGAACGTCATCATGCTCCGATGTCGAAGGTCCCTCACTGGCGGCGCGCAGAGCACCGAAGGCTCGGTGCGAAGCGCTCGGCTCAGGCCTGCGCTCCAGCCCGTCGACCATGGGGTCGAGGGCACGTCCGTGTGATCCAGACTCGGGTTAACCCGGACAACACTGCCGAGGCAACCCGCGAGGGTCAAATTCAGATAACGGAACCGTAACGGATACTGCGACGCGATGGGGCGTCAGGTGCGGCATCCCGGGAAATCTTCCGCTGCAGTGGGATTCGTCACACGCGGTGCCAGCCCCCTTGCGTCGATCGCTGCGCTATGGAATCACGCGCGTGACGCTCACCACGGCCCGTAGACGCGCTCGGACGTCTCCGACAACGCCGCACACAGCGCCGGGACGTCGACGTTCTTGACCTCGGCGAGCGCTCGCACCGTCAGCGGCACGAGGTACGGCGCATTGGTCGCCCCGCGGTGCGGCGACGGCGTCAGGTACGGCGCATCCGTCTCGACGAGGAGCTGCTCGAGCGGCACCTGTGCGAGTGCCGCCCTCAGTTCGCGGGCGTTCTTGAACGTCACGACGCCGGCGACGCTGACGTAATAGCCGCGCTCGACGCACTCGCGCGCCATCGCGACATCACCGCTGAAGCAGTGCAGGACGGTCTTCTCAGGCGCGCCCTGCTCGGCGAGGATGCGCATGACGTCCTCGTGCGCCTCACGGTCGTGGATCTGCAGCGCCTTGCCGAAGCGCTTGGCGAGCTCGATGTGCCACCGGAAACTCTCCTGCTGCACCGCGACGCCGTCGGGGCCGGTGCGGAAGTAGTCGAGCCCGCTCTCACCGACGACACGCACCCGCGGGTGGGCCGCGATGCGCTCGATTTCGGCGTATGCGGCGTCGAGCTCGCCCGCGGCGTACAGCTTGGGCGCCTCGTTGGGGTGCAGCGCGACGCCGCCGAGCAATTCGGGGTGGGCGTCGATGACGCGCTCGGTGAAGCGCGCGCCCGCAAGATCACACCCCACCTGCACCATCCGATCGACGCCGACCGCGACGGCCTCGTCGATGACGGCGCGCACGTCGGGTGGCGCGCCGCCGTCACGGGAGATGTCGAGGTGAGTGTGATTGTCGACGACCGGTGACGGCAGCGGCTGCGGCGGCGTCGGCTTGTCGCTGCGGCGCAGGTTTGGGTCGCTCACGCCGAGATGTTCATTCGCTCGAGTTCCTCCTCGACCACCGCCGGGTCGAACTTCTTGAACGCCGGCTTCGGCTTCGCGATCGGCGTGCCCGGCGCGGCGTCACGCGGCTGCCAGCGCGGCGTGGCCGAGTACTCGCCCGTGATGATGCGGTACGGACGTCCGTCGTCGAGGTCGGTGACCTCCTTCGCGACCGGCATCGGCATGAACTCCCCCTCACCGCCCATGACCTCGTGCACGAGATTCGCGGAGAACGGCACGAACGGCGCCATCATCGTGTTGAGGTCGACGACGCACTGCGCGAGCGTGTGCAGCACCGTCGCGAGACGCTCCCGCTCGTCCTCACCCTTGAGCTTGAACGGCTCCGTCACCGCGACGTACCGGTTGACCTCGCCGACGAGACGCATCGTCTCCGTGAGGGCCGCCTTGAGACGGTTGCGCTCGATGAGCGCACCCACCGTCGCGAACCCGCCGCGCACCGCGTCGAGCACCTCGCGGTCGACATCGGCCAACTCGGACGGCGCCGGGATCTCACCGAAGTTCTTGTGGATCATGCTCGCCGCACGATTGACGAGATTGCCCCAGCCCGCGACGAGTTCCGAGTTGTTGCGCTGCACGAACTCGGCCCACGTGAAGTCCGCGTCCTGATTCTCGGGGCCGGCCGCGACGATGAAGTACCGCAACGGATCGGGACCGTAGCGCTCCAGCACGTCCTTGACGTAGATGACATGCCCCCGACTCGTCGAGAACTGCTTGCCCTCCATCGTCATGAACTCGGACGAGACGACCTCCGACGGCAGGTTGAGATGCCCGAAAGGACTCTCCACCCCGCCCTTCGCGCCCTCGCCATTCGCAGCAAGAAGCTCAGCGGGCCAGATCTGCGAATGAAAGACGATGTTGTCCTTCCCCATGAAGTACTTGGAAACCGCGACTCCGTCGCTGTTTCCAAGTACTTCCGATGCCTTCTGGGCTCCGACGCTGCCCTCGTCGGACGTCGCACGCTCCGCCCGAGCGAGCTCCGCATCTCCGCCCGTGCTCGCAGGCGCGTTCCACCACTCGCGCCACTTGTCGGGCTCGCCGAGGCGACGTGCCCACTCGATCGAGGCCGACAAGTAGCCGACGACGGCGTCGAACCACACGTACAGACGCTTCGTCGGCTGCTCGCGCCACCCGTCGAGCGGCACGGGAATGCCCCAGTCGATGTCGCGCGTCATCGCGCGCGGACGGATCTCCTCGAGGATGTTCTGGCTGAACTTGATGACGTTCGGGCGCCACGTGCCCGTCGCCTCACGCCCGTCGAGCCACGACGACAACGCGTCCGCGAGCGCCGGCAGGTCGAGGAAGAAGTGCTGCGTCTCGATGAACTCCGGCGTCTCACCGTTGATCTTGGACCGCGGATCGATGAGATCCGTCGGGTCGAGCTGGTTGCCGCAGTTGTCGCACTGATCGCCGCGCGCCTCCGCGTACTTGCAGATCGGGCACGTGCCCTCGATGTACCGATCCGGCAGGGTTCGCCCCGTCGACGGGCTGATGGCGCCCGACGTCGTCTGCTCGACCATGTACCCGTTCTCGTGCAGCGCGAGGAACAGCTTCTGCACCACCTCGTAGTGGTTCGCCGTCGTCGTGCGCGTGAACAGGTCGTAGCTGAGGCCGAGGCCGACGAGGTCGTCGACGATGATGCTCGCGTTCTCGTCCGCGAACTCCTGCGGCGTCTTGCCCGCCTTCTCCGCCATGATGACGATCGGCGTGCCGTGCTCGTCGGTGCCCGAGACCATGAGCACGTCATGACCCGCCATGCGCATGTACCGGCTGTAGACGTCGGAGGGCACACCAAAACCGGCGACGTGCCCGATGTGGCGGGGGCCGTTGGCGTACGGCCAGGCAACAGCGGAGAGAACCTTGGTCATGGCCCCATCCTAGGAGCCGCCGCCGACAACCGCTTTCTCGTGTCATCGCCACGGCCGCACCATGAGGTCAAGGCGGCGAGGGGCACATGGCGCCGAGATCGACTCAGTGCAGGCTGCTCTCGTGAGCCGCGTGGCTCGCGGGCTCGAACTGCAGCGTCGAGTGGTCGACGTCGAAGTGGCCGACGAGGCACTCGAGCACCTCGTCGAGCAGCCGCGGGGCGTGCCCGTCGTGGAAGCACTCGTCGTCGATGACGAGGTGCGCCGACAATGCCGGCAGGTCGCTCGTCACGCTCCACACATGCAGGTCGTGCACGTCGCGCACGTGATCGACCTCGAGCATGTGCGCGCGGATCGCCTCAACGTCCGTGCCGTCCGGCGCGCCCTCGAGCAGCACGCGCCCGGCCTGCGCGACGAGTCCTGCCCCCGCGTGGAACATGAGAGCGACGACGACGAGCGTCGCGACGGCGTCGGCGCGCATCCACCCCGTCGCCCAGATGACGACGGCGGCCACGGCCGTGCCGATGAACCCGTACAGGTCGGTGATGATGTGACGGTACGCGCCCTCGACGTTGAGCGACGTCCGGTTCGCGCGGGCGAGCAGCATGCCCGCGGCGACGTTGACGACGACGCCCGCGAGGGCGACCGCGAGGACAGGTTTCGGCTCGACGTGCGGCGGGTCGACGAAGCGCCGCACCGCCTCGACGAGCAGCACCGCGCCGAGCAGCAGCAACGTGATGCCGTTGCCGAGGCCGGAGAGGATCTCGGCGCGCTTGAACCCGAACGTCAACCGCGCGTTGGCGGGCTTCGCGGCGAGGTGGATCGCCCACAGGGCCAGCGCGATGGCGGCGGCGTCCGTCAGCATGTGCGCGGCGTCCGACAGCAGCGCGAGCGAACCCGTCGCGAAGGCCACGACGACCTCGGCGAGCATGTAGAGCACGAGCAGCGCAAGAGCTGCGCTCAGGTAACGCCGGTCGGCGTCAGCACTCGGAGCATGGCTGTGGGCGTGGCCGCCATGTCCGTGGCCGTCATGTGCAGTCTGCTTCTCATGGGCCTCGCGCCCGTCAAGCAGTTCGTGTCGTGCGCCCACGCGCCACCTCCTCGGTCGGCACGATGCTAACGGCCCTCATCGACGGCTGAGTCACGTGATGCGCGCTGCGTCAGTCCTGACTGACTCGACGCGCATCATGTGACTCAGCTGCACCGGCGTCGTTCGGGGGAATGCCCGCGGCTGTGCCAGAGTTGACGCATTGTTTCGCCGGGGCCGGAGGGGCCGGCGGTCGTTGACCCGAAGGACGTGCCATGTTCGCAGCGCTCACCGGGGCGGGCCTGTCGGCCGCCGCCGGTCTCAACGCCTACATCCCGTATCTCGTCGTCGCTCTGCTCGCGCGCTTCACCGACGTCATCACGCTGCCCTCCGGGTTCTCGTGGGTCGAGAGCACGCCGTCGATCGTCATCGCGTCGATCCTGCTCGTCGGCGAGATCATCGTCGACAAGATCCCGGCCCTCGACAGCGTCAACGATGCGCTCGGCACGATCGTGCGCCCCGCCTCGGGCGCCGTCGTCTTCGCGGGGACGGCGGCCGCCGCGAACCTCGACAACTCGCTGTGGATGACGCAGCATCCGTGGGTCGGCCTCATCGGCGGCGCCATCGTCGCGGGCATCTTCCACACGGGAAAGGCCGCCGCGCGCCCCGTCGCGAACGTCGGGACGGGTGGGTTCGCGGCGCCCGTCCTGTCGACGGCGGAGGACGCGACGTCGATCCTGCTCAGCCTCGCGGCCGTCTTCGCGCCGATCCTCGCGCTCGTGCTGCTCGCCGTCGTCGCGTGGGTGATGTGGCGGCTGTGGCGCCGCGTCGAAGCGATGCGTGAGCGCCGCGCCGCGCGCGCCGCGGTCTGAGAGCGCCCGGCCCATGTCGTTTCCCGCCCTCGCCGCCGACTCCGCGCTCGAACACCGCCTTCGGCGCCGTCGTCTCGTGCGCAACATCGTCGCGGCGCTCGTCATCGCGCTCGTCGTGTTCGGGGTGATGCGGACGTGGCACGCCGTCACCGCCTCGGGTCAGAACCCGCACGTCGCGACGAAGACGGTGACGCTCATCGCCGCCGAACCGCGAGACGACGGCGTCCACGTGCGGGCGCGACTCGACGCGCCGTCGGTCGATGCGACCTCACACGAACTCGAAGCCGTCATCCCGACCGCGACGTGGAACCTCACCCATGCGCTGTGGGCCTGCTACCCCCCGAACGACCCGGCACGCGGCAGCCTGCGCACGCCCCTCGACCCCGGTTGCGTGTACTTCGTCGACGCCAAGGACTGACGACCGGGCCTGCAGTTTGCTCGGGGGCGCTAACCGTCAGCGCGCCGCGAGAGCAGCGTCGTACAGGGTCTTCTTGGACAGGCCGCTCGCCTGGGCGACCCGGCCGCACGCGTCCTTGAGCCGCACTCCCCCGGCGACGAGATCGAGCACCGTCGCGACCGCATCCTCGAGCGACGCCTCACGCGGTTCGGCACCCTCGACGACGACGGTGATCTCGCCGCGTGCCCCGTCGAGGGCCCACGCCGCGAGTTCGCGCAGACCGCCGCGGCGGACCTCCTCGTACGTCTTCGTCAGTTCACGACAGACCGCGCCGCGCCGCTCGTCGCCGAACGCGTCGGCCATCGCCTCGAGCGTCACCGCCAAACGGTGCGGCGCCTCGAAGAACACCATCGTGCGCGCCTCGTCGGCGAGCGCCGCGAGGGTGCGGGCGCGTTCGCCGGCCTTGCGCGGCAGGAACCCCTCGAAGCAGAACCGGTCGACGGGCAGCCCTGACACCGCGAGCGCCATGAGGACGGCTGACGGGCCGGGCACGCACGTCACCGTCAGGTCGCGTTCGACGCACGCGGCGACGAGGCGGTACCCCGGGTCGCTGACGCTCGGCATCCCGGCGTCGGTGACGAGCAGGACGCGTTCGCCTGCGGCGATGCGCTCGACGATCTCGCCCGTGCGCTGGGCCTCGTTGTGCTCGTGGTAGCTCATCATCGACCCGCTCGGGGTGACGCCCAGCGCGTCGCAGAGCCGCTTCGTCCGCCGCGTGTCCTCCGCGAGGATCAGCGGCGCGCTCGCGAGTTCGTGGGTGAGACGCGGTGCCGCGTCCGTCGGGTCGCCGATCGGCGTCGCGGCGAGAACGAGGGCGGGGACGGGTGCTTCGGTACTCACGCGGCCATGGTGTCACGCTGGCGCAGGCGCGCCTCGTGCCCGCCGCGGGTCGACCTGGGTCACGGGGCGTGACGTCGGAGCGGGCCCCTCCTGTCAGTGCCACCGACTACGCTGGCCAACCGGGGCAGACCGTCCCACCGCCAGCCCGCGAGGATCGAGGACGCCACCGGTGAACGCCACCCTGACTGACGCCCCGTCGTCCGCCACCCGCGTCGATACCGACGGCCATCCCGACCGTGACGAGTTGATGCTGCGCGAGCGCCTGCTCGGCGCCCCGGCGAGTGCACAGCAGAAGCTGTGGAGCTGGTTCGGCCCCCTGACGGTCATGCTGATCGGCGGTTTGCTGCGGCTGTGGGATCTGGGGCGCCCGCACCAGCTGATCTTCGACGAGACGTATTACGTCAAGCAGGGCTGGTCGATGATCCTGTACGGCCACGAACGCAAGACGCCCGCGAACATGCCGGAGCCGGACGCGTTCTTCACGCACGGCCAGGTGCCGACCGTATACGGCACCGAACCCGACTTCATCGTCCATCCGCCGTTCGGCAAATGGATGATCGGCGCAGGCGAGCACCTGTTCGGCATCACCTCCTCGTTCGGCTGGCGCATCGCAGTGGCACTCACCGGCACGCTCGCGATCCTGCTCGTCGGGCGCGCGGCCTGGCACCTGTTCCGCTCGGCGACGCTCGCGACGATCGCGGCGCTGCTGACCGCGTTCGAGGGCATGGAATTCGTCATGTCGCGCACGTCGATCCTCGACGGGCTCGTCAGCTTCTGGGCTCTCGCCGGGTTCGTCGCGATCCTCGCCGACCGCGACCGCAGCCGTCGGATCCTCGCGCGCAAGGTCGCGCAGCTGCGTCGTGACGGCGACTGGTCGCTCGATGCGAAGCAGCGCCTCGCCGGCCCGTCGCTCGGCCTGCGCCCGTGGCGCTGGGTCGCCGCCGTGTGCCTCGGCCTCGGCATGGCGACGAAGTGGTCCGACGGGTTCTATCTCGCCGCGATCGGTCTGCTCACCGTGTTCTGGGATCTCGGAGCGCGCCGCGCCGTCGGCGTCCGCCGCTGGCTCTCGGCGACCGTCATCAAGGACGCCGTCACCGGGGCGCTCATCATCGTCCCCACGGCATGCCTGACATATCTGCTCACCTGGGCCGGATGGTTCCACTCGAACGACGCCTGGGGACGCAACTGGGCCGCGAGCAACCCGGCGACCAAGAACACCGGGTTCGCACCCGATTCGAGCCTGTTCTCGTGGCTGCCCGACAGCCTGCGCAGCCTGTGGCACTACCACATCCAGATGTACGACTCGGCGGAGAGCATCACGTCGCCACACACGTATCAGTCGAACCCGTGGTCGTGGATGGCGCAGACACGCCCCACCTCGTTCTTCTACGAGGCGCCTGCGAAGGGCGATCAGGGGTGCTCGGTCACGGAATGCTCCAAGGCGATCACCTCGCTCGGTAACGTCAGCATCTGGTGGTTCGGCATCGCCGCCCTGCTCGTGTGCGTCTTCATGTGGGCGCTGCGCCGCGACTGGCGTGCCGGGACGCTCATCGCACTCGTGCTCGCCGGATGGCTGCCCTGGTTCAGCTATCAGGAGCGCACCGTCTTCACGTTCTACGCGGTCGTGTTCGCGCCCTACGTCATCCTGGCCGTCACGTACTGCCTGGGCTTGATCCTCGGACCCGCCACCGCGAGCCTGCGACGGCGACGCATCGGCGCCGGCGTCGTCGGTGCGTACGTCGTGCTCGCCGTCGCGACGTTCGTCTTCTTCTGGCCGATCTACACCGCGCAGGTCATCCCCCACGACCACTGGGGCTGGCGGATGTGGCTGCCGTCCTGGATCTGACGGGGGCTTCCGGCGCGGGTCGCGTACCGACCGGCGGTCGAGGCTCGTGATGCCGGCGGCGGAGCCCGCGGCTCCGCCGATCACCAATGCGCGACCTCTCATCGTGCTATGACCCAGGTCACGATCAGGGTACGAATCGGCTGACGCGCGGCGGGGCGATTGTCCGATGCGATACGAGCCGTCAGAGTTCTCCACATGAACGCACCCCATCCGCCCGCTGACGGCGAAGCTCTCAGCAGCGGCCTCAAGCCGCGCCACGTCACGATGATCTCGATCGCCGGCGTCATCGGCGCCGGCCTCTTCGTCGGCTCGGCCTCGGCGATCAAGCTCGCCGGCCCGTCGGTCCTCATCGCCTACGCGCTGGCCGGGACGCTCGTCGTCCTCGTCATGCGCATGCTCGGCGAGATGGCGACGGCCAACCCCGATTCCGGCTCGTTCTCCGTCTACGCCGACCGCGCGCTCGGCAAGTGGGCGGGCTTCTCCATCGGGTGGTTGTACTGGTGGTTCTGGGTGCTCGTCATCCCCGTGGAGGCGACGGCCGGCGCGAAGATCCTCTCGGGCTGGATCGACTGGCCCCAATGGGTGTTCGCTCTCATCATCACCGCGTTGCTGACGGTGACGAACCTGTTCTCCGTCGCCAACTACGGCGAGTTCGAGTTCTGGTTCGCGCTCATCAAGGTCATCGCCATCGTCGGGTTCATCGTCCTCGGTGTGCTCGCGATCCTCGGCATCCTTCCCGGCTCGCACGCCTCGGGGCTGCACGGATTCACCGACCACGGCTTCTTCGCCGACGGCTGGAGCGGCGTCCTCGCCGCCATGCTGACGACGATGTTCACGTTCATGGGCACCGAGATCGTGACGATCGCCGCGGCCGAGTCGAAGAACCCGGTCGAGGGCATCCGCAAGGCCGTCAACAGCGTCATCTGGCGCATCTCGCTGTTCTACCTCGGCTCGATCTTCGTGGTCATCGCATTGACGACGTGGAACTCCCCCTCGTTGCAGAAGAATGGCTCCTACCAGGAGGCGCTCAACAACATGGGTCTGGAGAATCTGGCGAGCGTGCTCGACTTCGTCATCCTGACCGCCGTCGCGAGCTGCCTCAACTCCGCGCTCTACACCGCGAGTCGCATGGCGTTCAGCCTCGGCCAGCGCGGCGACGCACCCAAGGCGTTCGCGCGCATCAACCGACGCGGCGTGCCGCAGGTCGCGATCCTCGTCTCCGTCGTCGTCGGCTTCGTCGCCGTGTTCGGTAACTACCTGCTGCCGGAGAAGATCTTCACGTACCTGCTGTCGACGTCGGGCGCCATCGCGCTCATCGTCTACCTCGTCATCGCCGCGACGCAGCTGCGTTCGCGCGCCGCGATGAACCGCGTCGGCGCACGCCCGGCCGTACGCATGTGGGCCTTCCCCGTCCTGACCTACGTGACGATGGCGTTCATCGTCTTCACGATCGTCGCGATGGCGCTGCGCGCCGACCAGCGCCTCAACCTGTGGCTGACGCTCGGCCTCACCGCAGTCGTCGTCGGCATTCGGGCGTCATCGCGGCTCTACACTCACGCCATGGCCTCGACGATCTTCAGCGTGATCCTGCTCCTGCTCGCCCTCGTGGCCTTCCTCTACGGGCGCCACCTGCGCCGCGCGGGGCGGAAGCAGGCCGTCCCGGACTCACGGGGCGAGGCGGCCACGACCGGTCGTGCCCGCGCGGGTGATCTTGACGCATCGGATGACGGTGTAGAAGATGTCGACGCCGACGACAGCGATGATCTCGACTCCGGCGCCTCCCCCGCCCGCGGGTTCCTGCACGCCGCGCGTCCCGAGGCGCCGAGCACGCGGGCTCGCGCGCGTCTGGCCTACCTCGTCTCTGCGGCCTGCGCGACGCTCGCCGTCATCGTCCTCGCCGTCGCGAGTTCCGTCGTCGTGCCGACGAAAGAGATCGGTGTCGTGACGACGTTCGGCAAGCCGACGGGCAGCCTCAGCAATGGCTTCCACCTCAAGGCGCCGTGGCAGAAGGTGACGTACATGGACGCCGCGATCCAGACCGACAGCCACACCGCCGACGACAAGAGCTGCATCAACGTGCGCATCGCCCACCAAGCGACGGCGTGCGTCGACGCGTCCATCCGCTGGCGCATCCGCCCCGACGCCTCCGACGCGCTGTTCCAGAACTACCGCGAGTTCTCGAGCATCCGCTCGAGCCTCGTCGACCGGCAGCTGTCCTCGAGCCTCAACAAGGAGTTCGCGTCCTACGACGCCCTCGCCGTCGACGAGAAGGGCAACCCGACGACCCCGACGCTCGCAAAGCTCTCAGACGACGCGACGAAGGACATGCGCGACCAGATCGGCGACCAGATCGAGGTGCTGTCGGTGATCATCCCGGTCATCAAGCTCGACGACAACACGCAGTCGAAGGCCAACGCGCTGCTCGCCCAGGTCGCGCAGACGCGCATCGCCGAGCAGGGCGTCAAGACGGCCGAACAGCAGGCGAAGGCCAACGAAGCGCTCGCGAAGTCGGTGAGCAAGGACCCGAACGTCCTCGTCTCCAAGTGCCTCGACATGGTCGAGGGCGGCAAGGTGACGCTGCCCGCCGGCTTCTCGTGCTGGCCGTCCTCGGGCTCCGCCGTCGTCGTCCCCGCCACCGGCTCCTCGTCGAAGTAACCCCCGCCCCCCTGCGATGCTCGTCCCCCTTCGCGAATCCCGTCCACATCGGCGATTTTCGGCCACATTCAACGGACATTGTGGCGTTGCGGTCGGTGAGCGGCGTTTCAACGCGTCGGGCGGATTCGTCGTCACAGCGCGAAGCGTCACCCTTGACGGCGGTCTCGACCCATACTGCACCGACCACGCCAGCATCGATGAGGACGGGGGAAGCACGCAGCGCGCCGGGGCGGGCGAGTAGCCTGACACCATGCGTACCTGGGCCATCGCCACCGTCACACCCCTGCTCGTTCTGACCGCGTGCTCCGCCCAGACCCACCGCTTCGACAGCGCGACGGAACTGCGCAGCGCAGCCGTCAACGCAGGCCTGCACTGTACCGGGTACAACCCGACGACGCCGCCCGCGGGCGCCTCCAGCTCAGGCGAATGCGTCGGCGGCACCCACGCCGTCTTCGTCGTCTACGACGGCGAGAACGCAGCCAAGAAAGCCATCACCGACGCGACCGGCAAACTGACGGGCGACGACGCCGTCCTCGCCGGCCCCAACTGGTACGTCATGAGCAGCACCTCAGCCCTCGACGGCATCAAGGACTCCATCGGAGGAGACATCAAGAGCAAGTAGGCGGCGGCTGAACCCGGACTTGAGACGCGCTTTGCGCGTCAGCGCCAAAGGCGGGGCTCGGCACGCGCTTCGCGTCTCAGCGCGGGGGCAGGGCTCGGCACGCACTTCGCGCGTCGGAGCCATGGGGACTTCGCCATCCTCGCTCCGCTGCGGCGGCTCCTCGAATCACAATGATCGACAGATGTGAATACAGACAGCCACCCGGACAAAAATCTTGTCCGGGTGGCTGTCTGTATTCATCTCGGTGGAGCTATGGGGATTCGAACCCCAGACCTTCTCATTGCGAACGAGACGCGCTACCAACTGCGCCATAGCCCCGTGAAGCGAGAGACACGTTACCACCAAGCGGCGCACAGACCAACACGAGGCGCCCCAATCGGCCGCCACCCACCCTGCTCACCGGGCCCGGCGACCCACGCACGGCTCCCTGCTCCCTCCACGACCCCGCCAGCAGAAACGCTCCTTCGTGCCACCGAAAGCACACGTGCAACCCGTCACACCGGAAACGCACCCTTAGACACACGAAGACGGCGGGCGCCCCGTGGGCACCCGCCGTCCGTCGTCAAAGCCTCGCGTGCGGCCTCAGCCGGCGCGGTAGACCTGCGGAAGCTCTTCGTAGTCCTCGTCGAGCGCCATGCCGTCGAACGGCAGATCCTCGACGGGCGTGTTCTCGTACCGCGCGGCGAGCGGGCGCGTGTCAACCTCGTCGACGGTCGCCGCCGGCTCGACAGGTTCACGCTCGGCCTTCGCCTTCATCGTGTACGTCGGGCGCGGCACGTCGACGGGCGCCCATGCCGCAGCGTCGAACACCTCGGCCTGCGCACGCGCCACGGCGTCCACGTCAGGCTCGACGTCGACGGCCGGCTCGGCGTCGACGTCGCGCTCCGGCAGCTCGGCGACGAGCGGCGAACGCTTCGTCATGGACGCCGCGGTCTCGGCCGCCTCGACCTCGACGCGGGTGGCGCCCACAGTGGCGCTCGAACGCGCGGGCGACGCGGCGCGCGCCGGAGCTGAGACGCCCACCGGGCGCACCGTGGTCGACGCTGCCTTGGCCGTCCGCGCTGCGATCGCCGAGCGGCGCAGCCACACGACGACACCGGCCGTCGCCAGCAGGCCGAGCAACGGCAGCCACGCCGGCACGAGCGTCAGCAGAGCGAGCAGCGCCGTCACGACCAAGAAGCCGAACGATCCGAGCAGGGCAAACAGCTTGACCTTCGGCGATTCGAGCGCCGCCGGCACGCGGGCAAGGCCCTGCGCCGCGCCCTGCAGACGAGCGGGCACCCGCGTCGTCGTCACCTCGACACCCTCAGCGGTCGACGCGTGCGCGTCACCCTCGGGGGCGCAGGGCGTCACGCGCGAGGCACCCTTGACGCTGACCTGAGGGCGCAGGATCGTACGCGACGGCTCGTCGGCGCGCGCCGAGACGTCAGCCTGGATCGGGGTACGGCGTTCGAGCATCCTCATCGCCTCCGAGAATCGATCGACGGTGCGCGCGGTCGCGAGATCCTCGCGGCGGCGCACCCAGTGCTTGAGCATGTAGGCAGCCCACACGGCAATGATGACGAAGAAGATCAGGCTGCTGGCACTCACGCACACCAGGCTAGGGTGCGGCGGCTTGACAACGAGTGAGCCACGCCGCGCGTGTCGCGCAAAAAATCTTCACTGCGTGGGGTAACAATGCCCCGCCGCCGGCGGACGACGGGGGGCACAGACCGACGTCGGCGCCGATCGTCGGTGTGCACGGCGCCGTCAGCTCCGACGCGCGGATGGCGGAGCGTCGGCGAACGTGGACGAAAATCGCAGTTGTGGACATGAATCGCCGATGGATGCCGTTCGCCGATGTGGACGTGAATCGCAGTTGGGTACGGGCCACGTCGAGGTGGGTTTCGACGGCGCTGTTCAGCGGTTCGAGGGGGCAGACGGGTTCGGAGGTCCGAAAGGTCAGACGGGGTCGGGGGCCAGAGG
>NZ_JBXASS010000028.1:0-14099 GCF_058809565.1 Dermacoccus sp. MPR-E5
ACGTCGGCCGCGGGCGACTTGATCCAGGCCACGCCTCGGGGCATCACATCAGCTTCAGGGCGGCGTGATTCCATCAACGGTGCCGCGCCGCCCCCGACGGGGGCCACAGCAGTTGATGGGTGTGAGTGCCACTCGGCTCGGTGATGGTGACGTCCTTCTCGCAGGCCCGGCGTAGTCGCGAGGCGACGGGGATACCACCATCACCGCCGCCGATGATGACGATGGAGTGGGACAGGGTTTCCTTCATGGATGCCCCTTAGGGGTAGTTGCGACGCGGTGCGTGGCGCGTCTCATGAGAGTTGTTTGCGAACACCGGAGACGCTCGGAGTGCCCGTGCTGCGGTTGTAAGGCAGTTTCGAGAGCATGGTGCCCATGGCGCAGGTGTTCGACAGCGCGGCGAACATCAGGCCGCCGCCCACAGCACCGGACAGCCACTTCGCCTTCGGTACGACGGTGCTGGCGAGTACGCCCGTGGCCACGAGCGAACCGGCGACGAGGCGCACCTGACGCTCCAGATCCCAGCGGGCCTGGCCGAACTCGACGTCATGACCGGCGTCGCGCCAGGCCTCGAAACCGCCGACGAGGACGCTCGTGTGCGGCACCCCGACCTTGGCCAGGGCCTGTTCGGCGCGTTCGGCGCGTGGGCCCATGCGACAGATGAGGACGGCGTCGCGGTTGATGCCGGCGCCGATCGCGGTGGCGTTCTTCTCGATCAGATCGACCGGCACGTTGATCGAACCGGGGATGCGCGCAGTGCCGTACTCGGCGGGGGTGCGCACGTCGAGCAGCAGTGTCTCGCCGGCCGTGACGGCGTCAGCGAGCTCGGCGGGGGTGAGGCGGTTTGCCAGGGCCATGAGAAATCTCCTTGAGTGGTGGATCGGCGGCTGCGACCAGCGGTCGCCGGGGGATTGGGGATCGGACGCGAGGGTCACAGGAGTTGGGGCAGGGCGCGCCACGCGGTGTACGCGGCGACGCACATCAAGAAGACGGCAAACCCGAGCTGCAGCATCCTCTTCGGGATGCGCTGGGCGAGCCGGCCGCCGAGCGCGGCTCCGATGACGGCGGTGGCGGCGAACGGCACCACGACATTCCATTCTAGATCCGCGCCGTCAGCAGAGTGGAACAACAACGAGGTGGCGCTGTTGATGACGACGACGAGCAGGGACGTGCCCACCGCATACGGCATGCAGTACCCGAGGGCCAAGGTGAGGGCGGGAACGATGGCGAACCCGCCGCCGACGCCGAAGAAGCCGGTGAGCAGGCCGACGCCGGTACCAGCCAGGGCCACCTTGACCAGGGCGAAGGTGTGCCCTCCGTTCTCGTCGCGCAACGGTCTCGGCACGCAGGCGGTGTTGTCGCGTTCGCGTCGTGCCCGCATGATCATCACCGTGGCGACGACGACGAGCAGCGCCGCGAACAGAGTGAGCAGTAGATTGCCGTCGACGCCGCGCGAGGCCCGGGTGCCGAGGTAGGCGCCGCCGATGCCGACGAGTCCGAAGAGCGCGCCCTGGCCCCACTGCACGGTGCCGGCGCGGTGGTGGCTCCACAGGCCGACGAGGGAGCTGATGCCGACGATGACGAGCGAACTCGTCGTCGCCTCGTGCGGGCTCTTGTCGAGCGCGTAGACGAGGACGGGCACCGTGAGGATGGCGCCCCCGCCGCCGAGCCCGCCGACGAGCAGGCCGACGACGATTCCGGCGACGACGGCGATGAGCATGACGCTCAGGCCTCGCTGCCGTCGACGATGGCCAGCGACGTCTCGCGGGCGTTGTCGAACGCGTCGTCGACGGCGACGACGTGACGCCCGGCGGCGTCGAGCACGGACGCCGCGATCGAGGCGCGGTACCCACCGGCGCAGTGCACCCACACCTCGCCGGCGGGCACCTCGCCGACGCGGGTGATGATCTCGTGCAGCGGCACGTTGATCGCACCGTCGATGTGGCCGCTCGCGTACTCGCTGTCGCGTCGCACGTCGAGGACGACGACGTCACGGTGGTGACGCACCTGCGCGAGGTCGGCGAACGTGGCGCGCTCGAACGAAGCGAGTTCACCACTCGTCCAGTCCTGCGGTGTGCCGGTGGCGGCGGCCTGGGGGCGTTCGATGCCGATGCGCACGAGCTCACGCTGCGCCTCAGCGACCTGCTCGCGGCTGTCGCCCAGGAGGGTCAGTGGCGTGCCCCACGGGATGAGCCACCCGAGGTAGGTGGCGAACTGGCCGTCGATGCCGAAGTTCAGGGCCTGCTTGACGTGACCCTTCGCGTACGCCTGCCGGTTGCGCAGGTCGACGACCCATTCGCCGGCCTCGAGTGCGGCGCGGATGGCATCGGCGTCAGCCGTGGCGGGCTCGCTGAGGTCGGGGGCCGTGGCGGGCGCATCGAGGTTGGCCGGGCCCATGTGGGCGTAGTAGGCGGGCCATGCCTCGAGCCCGGCGAGAATCTGCTCGACCCAGGTCTGCTCGTCCTCCATCAAAGCGGGGTTGGTGCGCTTCTCCGCCCCGATGGTCGAGGAGTCGGCGTCCGACTGGGTCGCCGAGCAGAAGCTGCCGAATCCGTGGGTGGGCAGAACGGCGGCGTCGTCGGGCACCTCATCGGCGATGCGGTGCGCCGAGGCGTACTGGTGGTGCACCAGGGCGTCGGTGTGCTCGGGGCCGAGCAGGTCGGGGCGGCCCGTCGAGCCGAACAGCAGGGAGCCGCCGGAGAAGATGCCCACCCGCTCGTCGTGCGAATCGAGCGCGTACGACAGGTGCGTGAACGTGTGTCCGGGGGTCGCCATGACGGTGACCGCCAGCGCGGGCGAGACCGTGATGACGTCGCCGTCGTCCACTCCGACGCGTTCGAAAGGCACCGGGTCGGCCACGTTGACGTGGTACGCGGCGCCCGTCGCGTCGGCCAGCGCGCGGCCGCCGGTGACGTAGTCGTTGTGAATGTGCGTCTCGAACACATGGGTGATCCGCACCCCTTCACGCTCGGCGAGAGCGATGACGCGGTCGATGTCACGCTGCGGGTCCACGACGAGAGCGACCTCACCGTCGTGGGCCAGGTAGGAACGATCGCCGAGTGTCTTCGTGTCGATGGGGATAATCGTGGCCATGGCGTTCTCCTCGTGCGTACTGGGCTGCAAATATACCCCCGGGGGTATCTGTCGCCACCGTACTCGCATACCCCCGGGGGTATCAAGTAGGATGGGGGCTTCATCACAGATCGAGTGGAAAGGCATCGGTGTGGAGCTCTCTGCCGACGACATGGCTCCGGTGGTCAACCGGCTCAAGCGCGCCCAGGGTCAGCTGGGGGGTGTCATCCGCCTCATCGAAGAGGGCGGCGATTGCCAGAGCGTCGTCACCCAGCTCGCGGCGACAAGTCGCGCTCTCGATCGCGCCGGCTTCGCGATCCTCTCCTCGGGCCTGCAGCAATGCCTGGCGACGAAGGGCAGCGTCGAGGGCGAGGACGCGAAGACGTTGGAGAAGCTGTTCCTGACCCTCTCCTGAAGCGCCTACCGCTAGGTGTAGTTCAAACGAAGGGTTCTGCACCACCGGGGCAGCTCGGTGGCTCAGCCCACCGTTTCTGCTACAGCAGCGGCCAGGTGCCAACCCGAGATGTTGAGGTGTGGCTCAACGAATCTGTGAGCACGACCATCCGGCTCACAAATCCGACGCTGGCGCTCCCAGGTACGAGCTACTGCCGGGCAGCGAGGTACTCCACTGCGGGGCGTGGTGAGCTGAAGACAGGGGTGGGCAGGTCGGTGAGCAACGCTTCCGCCGGGGCCATGCTGGCTTGAGCCAAGATGACGACATCTGCGGTCGTCGCCGCGGCCCGGGCGGTTCGTGCGACGCATTCGACGTATCCCACCTGGTCCCCGGCTTCGAACATGTCCCAGGCGCCCTTCGCCACGATCGGCGTGGTCTCAACTTCGTGATCTGCCGCGCTGGCTTCTTCTTCAAGCAGCGCCAGCGTGGGCGCGAGAGTGGAGTCAAGGGCTGCGATGACGGCGATTCTGCGCCCGGCCTGTAAGGCGCGGGCAGCCATGGGCCGGTCCACTCTGAAGACCCGCACTCCCGGTTCGCTCTGCTCAGCAACGCTCCCAAGGGTTGAGCACGTGCAACAGATCAACTCTACGCCCCGATCTTTCAGGCTGCGCAGCTGAGCCTCGACGCGGTCAGCGACGGACTGTGGACCATTCACGCGGGCATCAGTTAGAAGGGACTCGTCGACCACGTGCACGAGGTGCGCTTCGGGGGCGACCTTGCTCAGAAGGTTGTCGAAAGTTGGAACGTGGACTGGCGACGTGTGCAAGAAGCCGATGCGCGACATGTGTGCATTCTTCATCGCGTGGCGCACATCGGACTTGGATGTCTCAGCACCCACGGAGGGGCGGTGGCTGAAACGAAGGATTCTGCACCACCGAGGCGAGCAGACGTCCTGCGGCTGCATGGTAATCGTGAACCATCTCATCGTCCTTGAAAGCTCAGACACCAGGGCGGATGGTCACAATGTGCATGCTCTGCAGGTCGTCCAAGCGCACCCAGCTTCGCGGTGCACCTCCCTGCGTCACGATGAGGTGAGAAGGAGTCCCACATCTGCGATTTTCGTCCGCATTCGTCCCGCGGCAAGCACGGTGCGGCGACTCGGTGCTGACGGCGGCGTCGCTACTCTGTCGGGGTGAACATCCTCTCCATCCAGTCGTCGGTGGCCTATGGCCACGCCGGTAACTCGTCGGCCGTGTTTCCGCTGCAGCGCCTCGGGCACGAGGTGTGGCCCGTGTTCACCGTGCACTTCTCCAACCACACGGGCTACGGCGAGTGGCGCGGGCCGGTCTTCGATCCGGAGACGGTGCGCGACGTCATCACCGGCATCGAGGAGCGCGGCGTGCTGCCGCGCTGTGACGCCGTCCTGTCCGGCTACCAGGGCGCCCCGACGATGGGGGAGGTCATCGTCGACGCCGTCGCGCGCGTCAAGGCCGCCAACCCCGACGCGCTGTACTGCGCCGACCCCGTCATGGGCGACGTCGGCCGCGGTTTTTACGTGCGCGAGGGCATTCCGGAATTCATGCGGGACGTCGTCGTGCCCGCCGCGGACGTGCTGACGCCCAACCAGTTCGAGTTGGAGTTCCTCGTCGGGCGCACCGTCTCGACGGTGACCGACCTGCTCGACGCCGCCGACGCCCTGCGCGCTCGCGGCCCGAAGGTCGTGCTCGTCACCTCGGTGCAGACGGACGAGACACCCGCCGACTCGGTGCAGATGGCCGTCGTCAGTGACGAGGGGGCCTGGATCGTCACGACCCCGCTGCTACCCATGTACGTCGCCGGTTCAGGTGACGCGACAGCCGCGATCTTCGTGGCGCGCCTCATGACGTCGAGCCCCGCCGAGGCGCTCGCCGCGACGGCGTCGTCGATCTTCGCGGTGATGGAACGCACTCACGACGCCGGTTCGCGCGAGATCCTGCTCGTCGACGCCCAGGAGGCCATCGCCTCGCCGCCGATGCAGTTCGCGGTGACGCAGCTGTGCTGAGGCCCCCTGGCCGCCCGAACGACACGAGTGCCCGTCTTCACGAAGGAGGCGGGCACTCGTGCGTGAGGTGGGGAGGCTCAGCCGCCGAGGAAGGCAACGAGCTTGATGATCTCCTTGGCCAGGCTCAGGCCGGACTTGATGAGTTTTTTCGTTGCTGGTCCCGTCAATGACTTGCATGATTCTCCCCCAGGTTCGTCAAGGGGTGGGGCACCGAAACCTCCGTGTCCCGGATGACTTCGACACTTTCGGACGATGGTCTGCCTTGCAGTCTCAACCTTGTGACATGAATCGCATGTCGCTTGGCAGAACCTGGTGAAACGTTGGGGGATCGTGCCGCGGCGTGTCCATCTGCCGTGAACGGTAGAAAGCCCAATACCGTGGGCGCATGGATCCGATCCGCAATCCGTACGCGCCCGGCGCCGGCCAGCGTCCGCCCGAGCTCGCCGGGCGCGACGAACAGATCAGCACGTTCGACGTCGTCGTCGCCCGCATCGCGAAGGGCCGACCCGAACGTTCGATCGTCCTCATCGGCCTGCGCGGCGTCGGCAAGACGGTGCTGCTCAACACCCTCCGGTCGGGCGCAGTGCGCACGCACTGGGGCACCGGCAAGTTCGAAGCACGCCCCGATCAGCGCCTGCGCCGACCTCTGGCGTCAGCGCTGCACACGGCCGTGCGCGAGCTTGGCCACCCGCAGGACGACGACGTCGACCACGTCCTCGGCGTCATCAAGAGCTTCGCGCAGCGCGACGTCGACCCCAAGGCCAAGCTGCGCGATCGCTGGAACCCGGGCATCGACGCCCCCGCCGTTCCGGGCCGGGCGGATTCGGGTGACATTGAGATCGACCTCGTCGAGTTGCTGACGGACGTCGGCGGCCTCGCGGCGGACGTCGGCAAGGGCGTCGCCATCTTCATCGACGAGATGCAGGATCTCGACCCCGAGGACGTGTCGGCGCTGTGCGCGGCGTGCCACGAGATGTCGCAGAGTTCGCTGCCCGTCATCGTCGTCGGTGCCGGCCTGCCGCATCTTCCGGCGGTGCTGTCGGCGCAGAAGTCGTATTCGGAGCGGCTTTTCCGATACGCGCGCATCGATCGTCTGCCGAGGGATGCCGCGTTCAAGGCGCTGCAGGGCCCAGCGCAGGACGAGGACGCCGAGTTCACCGACGACGCCCTCGAGGCGATGTATGCCGCGACGGGCGGTTACCCCTACTTCATCCAGGCGTACGGCGCGACGGTGTGGGATCTCGCGCCCGGCTCGCCGATCACCGCGGAGGACGTGGCGGTCGCCGTCCCCGAGGCCGAGGCCGAGCTCGGTGTCGGGTTCTTCGGCTCACGCTACGAGCGCGCGACGCCCGGTGAGCGCGAGTACCTGCGAGCGATGGCGGACGCCGCGCAGCGCATCGCCGACGCCGCAGCCGCCGACGAGTCGGGGGAGACGCCGGGGCTCGACGACATCGAATCGGTGCCGACGTCTCTCGTCGCCGAGGTGCTCGGGCGCAAGCCCCAATCACTCTCTCCCGCGAGGGATTCACTCATGAAGAAGGGGCTCGTGTACTCCGGCGAACGCGGACGGATCGCCTTCACCGTGCCGCACTTCGGCCGCTACCTGCGTACCGTGACGGCGGACTGAGCGGCGCGCGGGCGGCTGCGACGTCGCCCGCGCCGCACGTCACATCCCGAGCTTGGTCTTCGAGAACGCCGCGACGGCCGCGTCAGGGCCTTCGACGCTGACGCCCGAACGCTCGCAGCGACCGCTGAGGTGCATCATGAGGTCGACGGGCGAGCCGGCGAGCACCACGGCGCCCGCGTCGGTCGGTTTCTTCAGTTCGACGTCGCCGCGCTGCGGCGCGCGCAGCGTCACGCCGACGGGCGAGGAGCGCACGAGCAGCTTGCCCATCGCGGTCAGCGATGACCACACGGCGTCCTCGGTGCCCTCGGGCAGCGGCGGCAGCGTCGCCTGCACGTCGGTGGGCTGTGCGCGCCGGACATCTTCGGCGTGCGTCGCGTACTCGACGAGGTTGACGCGCTCGTTGATGGCCGGCACCTGCATCGGGCTCAACTTGCCGGGCCCGCTGCGCACCTCGTCGACGAGGGTCGCGTAGGGCTTCCTCGAGCGCGCGTCCTGCACCTTCTCGGTGTGACCGGCGAAGGCGGGGATGAAGATACCGGGCATGGCGTCCGGGCGGCGATCACGGATGACGAGGTGGGCGGCGAGGTCGCGCGCGTTCCATCCCTCGCACAGGGTCGGCGCGTCGGGGCTGACGGCGGCGAGCAGGTCGGCGACGTGGTGGCGCAGGGCGGGAGCAAGAGTCATGCCTCCACCCTTCCACGGATGAGCATCCCGCGGCGGCACCCATCGGAAGGGGTGAGTGGCGTTCGTGTACGCGCGGTGGGGCGCGCCACCCACTCTGGGCGGGTGACGACGACGAATATCTGGGCGGGAATAGCCATCCGCGCCACCATGTTGCTCGGCGAGCTGATCCTGCTGTACGTCTTCGCGACGTCGGCCGTCAACGTCACTTCGACGCGCACGTCCTCGTGCACTCGGCGCTGAGCTTCTTCTACAACGCGATCGTGCTGGCGGTTGGCGTTCGGATCATCACGGTCGGCTGACGGCGTTTCACGTGAAACATCGACGCTGACGGCGGTGCGCCCCGAGCCGGCGGCGCGGCGGCTGACGTCTACGTCGTATCTCGTATGTCGTATTTCGTATTTCGTGCAGCGTCAGCCCTCGTGCCGCACCCGGCTGACGATCGCGCCACCGACGAGTCCGAGCAGGCCGGGGACGACCCAGCCGAAGCCGTTCTCGAACCATGGCAGGACGGTGCGCGCGCCGTCGACGAGAGCGTCGCGGCCTGCCGGTGCTGACGGCAGCGCGGCGAGCAGGTCGAAGAGCGCGGCGACGCCGACGCACGCGACGACACTGACGAGGATGCTGCGTCGACCTCTCAGCCACGGCGACGCGAGGCCGAGCAGGATGAGCGCGATCGCGAGCGGGTAGAGGAACATGAGCAGCGGCGTCGACCAGGAGATGATGGCGCTGAGGCCGATGTTCGACACGGCGAACGAGACGCCCGTGAACGTCAGTGCCCATGCGCGGTAGCCGAGGTGGGGGAACATCTCGGCGAACATCTCCGCGCAGGCTGTGACGAGACCGATCGAGGTCTTGAGGCACGCGACGAGCACGATCGCGGCGATGAGCACCTGCCCGAACGAGCCGAAGAAGTGTCGGGAGATGCCTGCCAGCGCGGTGCCGCCGTTGTCGGCGGTGATGACGCCGATCGACGTCGCACCCATCCATGCGAGCGAGGCGTAGATGGCCGCCATTCCGAGGACGCTGACGATGCCGCTCTTCGCGGTCTCGACGGCGATGCGTCGCGGGTTCGTGATGCCGAGGCGGCGCACCGCGTCGATGATGACGATGCTGAACGCGAGGGAGGCGAGGGCGTCCATCGTGTTGTAGCCGTCGAGGAATCCGCGGGTGAGGGCGCCGTCAGCGTACGGGGCCTTCGGTGCGGCGGTGACGTCGTGCGTCATCGGTTTCACGAAGGCGGCGACGATGAGCGCGCCGAGCAGCACGAGGAATCCGGGGGTGAGGTAGCGCCCGACCCAGTCGATCAGCTTGCCGGGACGCAGCGCTGCGGCCGCGGTGAGGGCGAAGAAGATCGCGGTGAACGCGAGCAGCGCCCATGTCTGTGCGCCGGCGGGCACCGATTCGGCGAGGCCGATCTCGTACGAGACGGACGCGGTGCGTGGGATCGCGAATGCCGGCCCGATCGTCAGGTACAGCAGGCACGTGAAGACGACGGCGAAGCGTGGGTCGACGCGCGCCGCGAGTTCCCGGACGTTGCGCGTGCCCGACAGGGCGGAGGCGATGACGCCGAGGACGGGCAGGCCCGTCGCGGTGATGAGGAACCCGATCGTCGCGAGCGTGGTGTGCGACCCGGCTTCGCGGCCCATCTGCACGGGGAAGATGAGGTTGCCGGCGCCGAAGAACAACCCGAACAGCATCGTCCCGACGAGGAGTGTCTGTGCCGGACGCAACCGCGACGGCGTGGACGAGGAAACGGTCGGTGCGGCAGCAGAACTCACGCCGGTCAGTATGACAAGGACGGCGGGCCGAGCGGGCGGGGCGCCACCGCGTCCCTGGCCAAGGCCAGGAGCTGGCCTTGGCCAGCTCGGCATCACGAATGTGAGCGCCCTGGCCGAAAACGAGCTTCATGTCGCTCGTGTTCGACCAGGACGCTCACATTCGAGAGATGGTCACCCGGCGGCTTCGGGATCGCGCAGCCGCCGGGCCGGCGTCAGCTCGTCGCCTTCGTCAGGTCGTAGACGGTCGCGCCACCGACCGTCGTGGCCTTGTAGTGCGCCTTGACCCAGGCGGTGATCTGGGCGCCCGAGCCGGAGTTGCGACCCGGGCCGCCACCCATGCCGCCACCGGCGATGAAGTACGTGATGTCGCCGTTCTTCACGTACTGTTCGAACTGGGCGAGCGTGACGTTGTCGTCGCTGCCGCTCCAGCCGCCGATCGACATGACGGCCGTGTCGCTGCTCAGGATGTACCCGGCTGCGCTCTGATCGCCGATGACGGCCGCCGACCACTTCGAGTTCGTCGCGTCGAGCAACTTCACCAACGCCGCGTTGGACGTCGAACCGCCCTGCGCCCCGGCGGAACTCGCGGAACGCTGCGTCCCCGTCGTCGAACCCGACGAGCCGGACGAGGCCGCCGAACCGCCACTCGACGCCGCGCCGGAAGCTGAGCCCGAGCTGCCACTCGACGGAGCTGCACCCGAAGGAGCCGTACCCGACGGCTTGGTGCCCGACGGAGCCTGACCCGCCGCACCCGACGAGCCGGTCGTCCCAGAACCAGCCGGGCCAGCAGAACCCGTCGAACCACCAGGCGCACCCTGGGCGCCGCCGGGAGCCGAGCCCATCGACCCCATGCCGCCGCGTGCTCCGGCAAGGGCAGGGCCAGCAGTCGGCATCGAGCCGTTGTGGCCGCTCGCCATCGTCGCGAACGTGTACGCCGACGTCCCACCGAGGCCGCCGAGCACCCCGACGACGAGGCCGGTGACGGCGACGCGGCGCGCACGCGCACCCCATGCCGGCGCGGCGACGAACGTCATCGCCCCGAGCACCGCAGCGATCGCGCAGACCCACTTGAGCCACGGCATCCAGCCGGACGCGGGCGTCGTCAGCACCCGGAAGCTCCAGACACCGCTGACGCAGATCGCCGCGCCGAGCACGACGCGCCACAGCAGCGACGAGCGTCGCGCGAAGACCTCACGACCACCGACGGCGATGCACGCGGCGACGGCCGGCGCGAGCGCCACGGCGTAATAGGAGTGCACGGTGCCCTTCATGAACGACAGGCACAGCATCGTCACGACGAGCCAGCCGCCCCACAACACGAGTGACGCGCGCACGAGATCGGTGCGCGGTGCACGACGACGAGCGATGAGGCCTGCCACGAGCAGCACGAGGGACGCGGGCAGCAACCACGAGATCTCGCCGGCGAACTGGCTGTTGAACATGCGGAACAGCCCTGCGGTGCCACCGAATCCACCACCGCCGGCGCCGGCGCCGCCACCGCCCCCGGCGTTGCCGTCGCCGCCGAGGATGCGGCCGAGGCCGTTGTAGCCGAGCGCGAGTTCCCATTCGGAGTTGTTCGTCGAGCCGCCGATGTAGGGGCGGGCGCCGGCCGGCCAGGCCGCGACGAGCGCCACGAACCATCCGGCGCCGACGATGACGCTGACGAGCGCCGCCGCGAGGTGCTTGATGCGCGTGCCCAGCGAGAAGCGTGCCGCCACGAGGTAGGCGAGACCGAGGCCGGGCAGGACGAGCAGGCCCTGCAGCATCTTCGTCAGGAACGCGAAGCCGATGAGCAGTCCCGCGCCGACCATCCACCGCAGTGCGGTAGCCGAGGCGGAGCGAACCCGCCCGCGCCGCGTCGTCGTCGGCTCGTCACGTCCGCTCACCTCGATGGCGCGCACGACGCAGTACGCGGCGGCCGTCATGAGCAGGACGAGCATCGCGTCGGGGTTGTCGAAGCGGAACATGAGCGCCGCGACGGGCGTCATCGTCACGATCAACCCGGCGAGCAGGCCCGCCGCGTGCCCCGACCAGCGGCGCACCGCGCCGTACGTCAGGCCGACGGTGCCGACGCCCATGAGCGCCTGCGGCAGCAGCAGCGAGAACGACGAGAAGCCGAAGATCCGCGCGGACAGCCCCATGACCCACAAGGAGGCCGGGGGCTTGTCGACGGTGATCGCGTTGCTCGAGTCGAGCGAACCGAACAGCCACGCCTTCCAGTCCTTCGACGCCGATTTCGCTGCGGCAGCGTAGAACTCGTTCGCGTAGCCGGAGTTCGTCAGGTTCCAGCCGTACACGACGGCGGCCAGCGTCAGCAGCGCGAACAGCGCCGGTCGCGCCCAGTTCGGGTCGTCATCGGCGCCGCGCACGAGGCGCCGCAGCCGGTCCTGACGCCGTGGGGGTGCCGCCGCGGAGTGCGGGGTGGCACCCCCCGCCAGCTCGCGGGCCCGACGGCCGTCGCGGCGCGATCGCAGCAGGCGCGTCGGTGTGGTGGTGGTCATCGCGGATCCCTCCGTCGCAGTCTCGGCGCCGATGCGCCCGGTGATGACGACGACTCTCGCGGCCGGCGCTTTGCTGCCCGCGTGGCGCCCCTGTGCGCCGTCTGTGAGCGGTTCGCCATCACGCCCCCGCTCGACCTGCGCGGCCCCGCCCCGCTTGATCCATCGGGCGACGTCCCACCCCGCCGCCCCTGAGATCGGCCCAAGAGCGCTGATCGTGTTGCGACCGAACGAAGTACGGTATGAGGCATGTCTGCCGCAGCGCCGAGAGGGCCGAGATCGCGGGGTTCGGTGAGGTTCAGAAGCCTCGCGCGGGCGGTGGGGCCGCGGCTGCTGCGCGGTGTCGTCGCAGCGGCCGTCCTGTGCTTGCCCGTCGCGGTGCTCGCGCTGCTCGTCACGCGCCACTTCGCTCCGATCGTCGACCTCGACGAGCGAGTCGTCGTCGCGGCCACCGACGTCACGCGCGCACACCCCGGGTTCGAGGACGCATTGATCGGGTGGCAGTCCGCGTTCCACCCGACGATGGTCTACCTCTACGCGATTCCCGTCGCCGTCTGGACGTGGCTGCGCGGCTTCCGGGCCCGCACGATCTGGGGCGTCGTGACGATGCTCGTCGGCTGGAACCTCGGCCTGCAGGTCAAGCTCATCGTCGAGCGGGCGCGCCCCGTCATCGCCGACCCCGTCAGCCATGCGCCGGGCTACAGCTTTCCCAGCGGCCACGCGTTCAACGTCGCGATGATGGTGACGACGTGCCTCATCATGGCGTGGCCGCTCGTGCGGCGCTGGCCCCCGCTCATCCGCGCCGCAGCGGTGACGGTGGGGGTGCTCGTCGTCGTCCTGACGATGCTCGATCGCATCTTCCTCGGCGTCCACTTCCCGAGCGACGTGACGGCGGGCGTCCTGCTCGCGTTGGGCCTGTCGTCCGCGTCGTATCTCGGTTTCAGCCATCGGCCGAAGGGCCACCTCGAGGAGGATTCGTGACCACCGCTCACCCCGACCATCACGACGGTGGGCGCGAGACGTCAGCCCGCCCGACGCCCAAGGAGGTGCTCGTCTCCATCTTGAAGCGCGCTGTCCTGCCGGCTCTCGTGGCGTTCGGGGTGCTCATCGCCATCGGCAAGATCATCATGAACGTGTTCGACGAGATCCCGGCCGAGGACACGCTCTCGCGGGATGTCGCCGGGTGGCGCACCGCCTCGCTCAACCCGATCTCCAAGACCGTCTCGACGATCAACGACACGTGGTTCACGATCGGCGGGTCGGTCGTCGTCGCGCTCGTCATCCTCGTGCTGACGCGCAAGTGGTGGCTCGCCATCCTGCCGGTCCTCGCGATCAGCCTCGAGGCGAGTGTCTTCGTGCCGGTGACGAAGATCGTCAACCGTCCGCGCCCCGAGGCCGAGCGCCTCGACCCGCACGCGCCGCCGACGTCCAGCTTTCCGAGCGGGCACACCGCGGCGTCGTTCGCGTTGTTCTGGAGCATCATGCTGCTCGCACAGCGCATCCCGAACGTGCTCGCGCGCCGCATCGTCCAGGTCGTCTGCTTCGTCTTCCCGTTCTGCGTCGGCTTCGCGCGCCTGTACCGCGGCATGCACCACCTCAGCGATGTCATCATCGGCGCGCTGCTCGGCATGCTGTGCGCCGGTATCTCCTACGCGGCGATCCGCGCGGCGGAACGTCAAGCCACCGAGCGAGCGGACGGGGTTCGCGGCTGAGCCACCGCCCGGCGGGTTCGAGCCGGGAAAGCCCTCCTCAGGTCAAGAACGCAGGCAGAAAGCCTGCGTTCTTGTCATGTCCAGAGCATGTCAACAAATGTCACATCGAGGTTGCGAATGCCCAGGTGTGGCAGGGGGAGGTGCACAAGCAAACCCCTGTGTTCTCGCATATTGCAGCCTTTCCCTTCGGTGAACTGAGAAAAAATTGTGCGTCAACTCTCCATTCGACCCCTCGCGTGGGCTATACATGACTTGACTCACAGTCCTTGGGCTGACGAGTCACCCACCCCCCCCAC
>NZ_JBXASS010000029.1:0-4077 GCF_058809565.1 Dermacoccus sp. MPR-E5
AGGCCTCGACGCCTACCCGGGCAGCGCCACGCCGTTCGATCCTTGACTACGCGCTACACCCTCATCTGTGAAGAGCCGGAATAGAACTCCTCGTCGAACACTCCGGCGTAGCGGCGGCGCATGAGGTCACGGCGCACGTCCTGCTGGTTGGTTGCGAGATGCACGCCGTACCCGGCACGTCTGACCTTGGCGACGACGGCCATCGCCTCTTCGTCGATGTCGAAACGCGACCACAGCTGCAGCGCGTCATCGGGATCGAGCGCGACCCCGTGCTCCTCGGCCGCGGCGACGAGGCAGTCACGCATCCTCGCCTCGCCCCGCATGGCGGGCAGTTCGCGGGCGAACACGACGGACGCGAAGCCCTCGCCACCGATCGCGTCGAGCGCACCCACCCAGCCGTGACGCGCGTGCTGCAGCACACCGTCGGCATCGAACATGACGGTAGCCGTATCACGCATGTGGCGACCCTACGGCTGAAAGGGGCAAGCCCTGAAACCGTTGTCGGGCCCAGCACCCCCGGCGGCGCGTCGCGCAGAATCGGTCGAGCCCCTGACGTCATGCGACGTCAGGGGCTCGACCCGTTGATCGGTCGCCGATCATCCGATCACGACTTGTTGGGCGACACCTCGGCCGGAGCGGCGGGCGATGCGGCGTCCGCAGAAGCCTCACTCTTGACCTGAGGCTTGGCGTCCACACCCGCCTCCTTGCGCTGCTGAGCGGAGATCGGGGCGGGCGCGGCCGTCAGCGGGTCATAGCCGCCGCCGCTCTTCGGGAACGCGATGACGTCGCGGATCGAGTCGGTGCCCGCGAGCAGCGAGACGATGCGGTCCCAGCCGAACGCGATGCCGCCGTGCGGGGGCGCACCGAAGCTGAACGCCTCGAGGAGGAAGCCGAACTTCTCCTGCGCGTCCTCCTCGCTCAGACCCATGACCTTGAAGACGCGCTCCTGCAGGTCCTTGCGGTGGATACGAATCGAGCCACCGCCGATCTCGTTGCCGTTGCACACCATGTCGTACGCGTACGCGAGCGCCTCGCCTGGTTCGGTGTCGAACGTGTCGACGTACTCGGCCTTCGGCATCGTGAACGCGTGGTGCACGGCCGTCCACGTACCGGAGCCGACGGCGACGTCCCCCGAGGCGACAGCGTCGGCGGCAGGCTCGAACAGCGGCGCGTCGACGACCCACAGGAAGCTCCACGCGTTCTCGTCGATGAGGTCGCAGCGCTTGCCGATCTCCAGACGCGCTGCGCCGAGCAGCGCGCGCGACGCCTTCGTCGCACCCGCGGCGAAGAAGATGCAGTCGCCGGGCTTCGCACCGACGTGGCCGGCGAGGCCCGCCACCTCGGTCTCGGTGAGGTTCTTGGCCACCGGGCCGGTGAGCGAGCCGTCCTCCTGGACGAGGACGTACGCAAGGCCCTTCGCGCCGCGCTGCTTCGCCCACTCCTGCCACGCGTCGAGCTGACGACGGGGCTGCGACGCACCACCCGGCATGACGACGGCGCCGACGTATTCGGCCTGGAACACGCGGAACGTCGTGTCCCTGAAGAACTCCGTGCACTCGACGAGCTCGTTGCCGAAGCGCAGGTCGGGCTTGTCCGAGCCGTACTTCGCCATCGCGTCGGCGTACGTCATGCGCGGGAACGGCGTCGGCAGGTCGACGCCGATCGTCGCCCACACGGCCTTCGCGATCTGCTCACCGAGCTCGATGACGTCGTCCTGCTCGACGAAGCTCATCTCGATGTCGAGCTGCGTGAACTCGGGCTGACGGTCGGCGCGGAAGTCCTCGTCGCGGTAGCAGCGCGCGATCTGGTAGTAGCGTTCCATCCCGGCGACCATGAGCAGCTGCTTGAACAGTTGCGGGCTCTGCGGCAGCGCGTACCAGCTGCCCGGCGCGAGACGAGCGGGGACGAGGAAGTCGCGAGCGCCCTCGGGCGTCGAACGCGTCAGCGTCGGCGTCTCGATCTCGACGAAGTCGCGCTCGTTGAGCACGGCGCGCGCAGCCTGGCTCACCTTCGAGCGCAGACGGATCGCGTCGCCCTGGTCCTTGCGACGTAGGTCGAGGTAGCGGTACTTGAGGCGCGCCTCCTCGCCGACGGTGATGCGCTCGTCGATCTGGAACGGCAGCGGCGCCGCCTCGGAGAGCACCTCGATCTCGTTCGCGACGACGTCGACCTCACCTGTCGGCAGGTTCGGGTTGACGTCCTTCGGCTCGCGCGCGGCGACCTCACCCGTCACCTTGATGCAGTATTCGGAGCGCAGACCGTGCGCGGCGCCAGTCAGCACCTCGTCGCGTGCGACGACCTGGACGACGCCCGAGGCGTCACGCAGGTCGACGAAGGCGACACCGCCGTGGTCGCGACGCTTGGCCACCCAACCCGTCAGGGTGACGGTGTCACCGACGTCGGCTGCGCGAAGGGTTCCGGCTTCATGGGTTCGAAGCATGATGTTCCTCTCGATTCGTTCCATGCGGCGACGCGTCGATCGGACGATGCTCGACCGGGCGCCCCACGTGGGAGCAGCCCGGGAGGTGTGGGCGGGGGCCAGGTCGCGGTGCCACCACACCTTCGCCGAAAGATCTTCGGCCTCTCGTCGGTGACGCCGGACGCGCGGTCCGCCGCAGAACACGCCCGTCACGGGCGATGCTCGGGCGGGGTGTCAGGCCGCCACGGCGTACCTGCTCATTCTAGGTGATGCCGCGTGTGCGACGCGCCCGTGTTTTTCGCGGCTCAGTCGAGCTCGTCCCCATCGACGTAGAACCAGCGGCCGGCGCGGCGTTCGAAGCGCGAGTGCTCTCGCAGCACCCCGCGACGGCCGTCGTCGGCGAGGTAGGACGCCTCGAAGGTGACGGTGCCGCGCGTATCGGCCTCGTTCATGCCGCCGTCACCCGTGTCGAGCACCCGCAGGGCCAGCCACGTCACGCCGTCGAGGTCGCCGACCTGAGCCGGGCGCGTGCGCGGATGCCAGGTGCGCCAGAGGTGGTCGGCGTCACGTAGCACGAACGCCGTGTAGCGCGAGCGCATGAGCGCTTCGGGCGTCGGCGCGAGCACGCCGTCGAGGACGAGCGGGCCGCAGCATTCGCGCAACGAGCGCCCGGGAACCCAGGCGCAGGGGCACTCAGCGTCCGGGCCGGGTCGCACGCTTGGGTCAGCCGCAGCAGGCATGGGTCTCCTCGGTGACGGGCTCGCGCAGCGATCGGCGCGCGGCGGTTCGTTGGCACGACGATAACCTGTGCGCCATGACGAAGCGGATCGCGATGTACTTCCTCGGCGGAACCATCTCCATGTCCTCCGATGACGGCGCCGGAGTGCGCCCCACGCTCGGCGCCGACGACCTCATCGCCGCTGTCCCCGGCCTCGACGCAGCTGACGTCGACCTCACCGGCGAGACGATCGCGCGCGAACAGAGCGGTTCGCTCACCCCGGCGCACTTGCTCGAGGTGCTGCAGCGCGCGAGTGCCTCCGACGCCGACGGGTTCGTCCTCGTCCAGGGCACCGATACGCTCGAGGAGAGCGCCTACCTGCTCGACCTGCTCTGGGACGACGGGCGCGCGTTCGCCGTCACGGGCGCGATGCGCAACCCGACGATGGCCGGGGCCGACGGAGCCGCCAACATGCTCGCCGCGATCCGCGTCGCCGCGAGCGACGCCGCGCGTGAGCTGGGCGTCGTCGCCGTGTTCGCCGATGAGATCCACGCGGCGCGCTCGGTGACGAAGGGCGACACGTCGTCGCTCACGACGTTCGTCTCCCCCGACTGCGGCCCGATCGGGCGCGTCCTCGAAGGTCATACCCACCTCTTCCACCGCCCCGCGCGACTGTCGGCCCTCCCCCGGCCTGACGCCGTCGACGCCGAGGTGCCCGTCCTGACGGTGGCACTCGGGCAGTCCGCGCGGGCGCTCGACGCCGTGAGCGCGGGCGCCGACGCGCTCGTCATCGCCGGCCTCGGAGCCGGGCACGTGCCCGGGTGGTGGGCCGAGAGCGTCGGACACATCGCGGCCCGCATTCCCGTCATCATGACGAGCCGGACCTTCTCGGGCCCGGCGCTCGTCGAGACGTACGGTGCGGTCGGCGCGGGGGGGGGCC
>NZ_JBXASS010000029.1:4087-13324 GCF_058809565.1 Dermacoccus sp. MPR-E5
GAGGTCGACCTCCAGCGCCGCGGCGTCGTCATGGGTGGCTACCTGCGCGCCGTGCAGGTGCGATTGCTCGTCATGACGATGCTGGCCACCGGGGCGTCACGCGAGAGCATCGCCGCCGAGGTGCGCCGCCGCGGCGGCTACCGCTGACCCGCTACTGCTTCGGAGCAAAGGCGGGGTGCACCGACCACGGGGTGTCGGGGGCGCGCAACGGTGCCCAGCCCGCGTCGCGCGCCGCGCGAGCCGCGAGGCATGACATGAGCAGCGCCGGGTTGTGGAGGCGCCCGGCGAGCGCTGCGTCGACGACGTCGTCGAGGCGAGCCCAGCCGGTCGGCATGTCGAGTTCTTCCTCCTCGCGCTCGAACCGGTCATCTTCCGACACGTCGGTGAGGTCGCGGGCGAGGAAGACGCGAAGCTGCTCCGAGAGCCCGCCCGGTGACGAGGCGTAGTCGATGAGCAGGTCGAGACGCCCGGCGCGCAGGTCGGCCTCTTCGTAGAGCTCACGCAGCGCCGCCTCGTGCGGCAGCTCGCCGTCGACGTCGAGCAGCCCCGCCGGGATCTCCCACTCCTGCGCACCGATGGGGTGCCGGTACTGGCGAATGACGAGCACGTCCTCGGCGCAGGGTTCGCCGCGCATGGCGAGGACGGCGACGGCGCCCGGGTGGCGGACGAAGTCACGGGTGACGCGCCCGGCATCGCCGAGATCGGCTTCCTCCTGGACGACGTCCCAGACCCGTCCCTCGTAGACGACGTCGCTGCGCACGACGGGCGCGGGGGTGTAGTCGTCGACGAGTTCGCTGGGGGTGATCGTGGGGTGGATGGAAGTCATGCCACCGATCCTGACACACCGGACTGGCACCCGGTCGCGCCCGGCCGCTACGTCGCAGGCCGACGTCCCAAGAAACGCCGAGGAGGGCGGCGCCGTCTCCGGCATCGCCCTCCTCGATTCATGACACGCGGCCCGAACAGCGGCCGCACGTCGTCACTTGCTCGGTCGCTCCAGCGCGGCCTCGACGAGCCCCGCGAACAGTGGGTGCGCGCGGTGCGGTCGCGACTTGAACTCCGGATGAGCCTGCGTCGAGACGTAGTACGGGTGAACGTCCTTCGGCAGTTCGACGAACTCGACGAGCCCGAGCTCGGGGTGCGTACCCGAGACGACGAGTCCAGCGTCGGTGACCTGCTCGAGGTAGTCATTGTTCACCTCGTAGCGGTGACGGTGACGCTCGCTCACCTCCGTCGTGCCGTAGGCGTTCGCCACGACCGAGCCGTCGAGCAGCTTCGCCGGGTAGGCGCCGAGGCGCATCGTGCCACCGAGGTCGCCGGCGCCCTCGACGAACGACTTCTGCTCCTCCATCGTCGCGATGACGGGGTGTGACGTCTCGGGGTCGAACTCGGAGCTCGACGCGTCAGCGATGCCCGCGACGTTGCGCGCGTACTCGATGACCATGCACTGCAGGCCGAGGCAGATGCCGAGCGTCGGCACCTTGTTCTCACGGGCCCACTTCAGCGCGCCGAGCTTGCCCTCGATGCCGCGCACGCCGAACCCGCCGGGCACGAGCACCGCGTCGACACCCGACAACGCCTTCTTCGCGCCCGCGTCGCTCCTGCAGGTGTCGGAGGCGACCCAGCGGATCTTCACCTTCGTGTCGTGATGGAAACCGCCGGCGCGCATCGCCTCGGTGATCGACAGGTAGGCGTCGGGCAGGTCGATGTACTTGCCGACGAGGGCGATCTCGACCTCGTGCGCCGGACGGTGGACGTGATCGAGTAGCTTGTCCCACTGGGCCCAGTCGACGTCACGGAACGGCAGGCCAAGGCGGCGGATGACGTACGCGTCGAGCCCTTCGGAGTGCAGCACGCGGGGGATGTCGTAGATGCTCGGCGCGTCGACGGCGGCCGCGACGGCCTCGGAGTCGACATCGCACATGAGCGAGATCTTGCGCTTGATCGGCTCGGGGATCTCGCGATCGGCGCGCAGGATGAGCCCGTCGGGCTGGATGCCGACCTGACGCAGTGCAGCGACGGAGTGCTGCGTCGGCTTCGTCTTCAGCTCACCGCTGGGGCCGATGTACGGCACGAGCGAGACGTGAAGGAAGAAGACGTTGTCGCGCCCCACGTTGTGGCGCACCTGGCGTGCGGCCTCGAGGAACGGCAAGGACTCGATGTCGCCGACCGTGCCACCGATCTCGGTGATGATGATGTCGGGTGCGTCGTCGCCGTTCGCCTCGGCGCGCATGCGCTCGACGATCTCGTTCGTGATGTGCGGGATGACCTGCACCGTGTCACCGAGGTATTCCCCGCGACGCTCGCGTGCGATGACATCGGAGTACACCTGGCCGGTCGTGACGTTGGCGCGCCCGTGCAGGTTGACGTCGAGGAATCGCTCGTAGTGACCGATGTCGAGGTCGGTCTCCGCGCCGTCTTCGGTGACGAACACCTCACCGTGCTGGAACGGGTTCATCGTTCCCGGGTCGACGTTCAAGTAGGGGTCGAGCTTCTGCATCGTGACGCGCAGGCCGCGCGAACGCAGCAAACGGCCGAGACTGGATGCCGAGAGGCCCTTTCCGAGGGAGGAGGCCACGCCTCCGGTGACAAAAATATGCTTCGTCGTCTGATCCACCACGGAATGCCAGCCTACTTCATCGAGAGGTATTCGGGCGACAGGGTTGCCGCACGATGGATGTGAACCCAAAGAACGTTCATGCGCTCGACTTCTGTGACGCGCCGGCCGCCGTCAGCAGGGATTCGGCGTGCTCACGCGCGACCGCGCTTGTCGTGTCGCCACCCAACATGCGCGCGATCTCGGTGACGCGCGCGTCACCCGTGACGGCGGCGACGCCGCTCTCGGTGACGGCGCCGTCATGCGATTTGTGGACGACGAGGTGGTTGTCGGCGTACGCCGCGACCTGGGCGAGGTGCGTCACGACGATGACCTGCGCGCTCTGCGCGAGCCGCGCCAGGCGCGCGCCGATGTCGTGCGCCGCCTCGCCCCCGACGCCGGCGTCCACCTCGTCGAACACGAACGTGGGCACGCTGCCCGTCGACGTCACCACCTCGAGGGCGAGCATGACGCGCGACAGCTCACCACCGGAGGCGGCCTTCGTCACCGGCTTCGGATCCATGCCGCGGTTGGCCGACAGCAGGATCGTGACGTCGTCGATGCCGTGCTCCGAGGGTTTGACGAGGCGCCCGTCGGGCAACTCGAGGCCCTTGTCGGCTTCGGCGATCGAGACCTCGACGACGAGGCGAGCCGAGCCCATCGCGAGGTGATGCAGCTCCTGCGTGACAGCCTCACCCAGTCGCTCGGCCGCGGATCGACGCAGATCGTGCAGCGAGAGAGCATCAGCCCCGACCTTCGGCGTGAGCCCCGCGACCTCGGCGTCGATCGCGGCGATGCGATCGTCCGAGCCGGCGAGCTCCTGCGCCTCACGCCCGGCCTGTTCACGCCACGTGAGCACGTCGTCGAGTTCGGGCCCGTACGCCTTGAGCAGCTGGGTGATGGCGGCGCGCCGCTGATGCACCTCCTGCAACCGCTGCGGATCCATGTCGATGGCGGCCGCGTACTGCGCCACGTCCGCGGCGAGGTCGGCCGTGAGCGTCTGCACCTCCCGCAACCGCTCGATGAACGGTGCGAGGTCGGCGTCCAGCGTCACACCCGACTCGAGCCCACTGCGCGCAGCAGCCATGAGCGCCAGCGCATTCGGCTCGTCGGGCGACAACTCGTCGCCGGCCAGGGCCGCACCCGCACCACGCGAGGCGGCCAGGAGATCCTCGGCATGCGTGAGCCGCTCACTCTCCGCCGCGAGTTCGACGTCCTCACCCTCGATCGGCTCGATCTCGTCGATGCGCGCGATCCCAGCCTCGAGCATCGTGAGCCGCTGCGCGCGCTCCTGCGCCTTGAGCGTCAACTCGCGCCGCTCGGCCCGCAGCGCCTTCAGCCTCACATACCCGTCGCGGTAGCGCTGCGCCACCTCCGAGAGTTCGGGGCCTGCGAACGCGTCAAGGATCTGACGGTGCTCCTCGGGCTGCTTGAGCCGCCATTGGTCGGCCTGCCCGTGCACCGCGACCAGCTCATGCCCGATGCGCGCCAGCACGCCTGCGGGGACACTGCGCCCGGCCACCTGCGCACGCGAACGCCCCGTCGCGGCTACCGAGCGGCTGAGGATCACCTCGTCGCCCGCCTCCACGTCGAACTCATCGGCCAGCGCGGCCGCGCTCACATGCTCGCCCGGCACGTCGAGGAACCCCTCGACGAGCGCCGACTTCTCCCCCGTGCGCACCCGATCGGCGTCAGCACGCTCACCGAGCAGCAGCCCGAGACCGCTGACGACCATCGTCTTACCCGCGCCCGTCTCGCCCGTGACCACGTTGAGCCCCGGGCTGAGTTCGAGCGTCGCGTCGGCGATGACACCCATGTTGCGAATCCGGATTTCCCTCAGCACGCTTCCCACCCTAGGGGCACGACGCGACGAATGGTGATTCGAACACGCTTACGAACAGATGAACTTTTCAATGCGCGCGTCGCGTGCCGCGCCAGCCCTCGACCGACAGGTCGAACTTGCGCACGAGACGATCCGTGAACGGCGCGGTGCTCAGGCGCGCCAGCGTGACGGGCTTGTCGCTCGCGTGCACCTCGACACGGGCGCCGTCGGGCAGATCGAACGGGCGCCGCCCGTCACACCACAGCACGGCGCGCCCCTGCGCACCGGGCACGAGTTCGACGGCAAGTTGCGCGCGCGGCCCCAGCACGAGCGGGCGCGCGAACAGCGCATGCGCCGAGATCGGCACGAGGAGGATGGCCTCGGTGTCCGGCCACACGACCGGTCCTCCCGCGCTGAAGGCATAGGCCGTCGACCCCGTCGGCGTCGCGATGACGACGCCGTCAGCGCCCCAGGACGCGAGGGGACGGCCGTCGATCTCGACGGTCAGTTCGAGCATGCGCTCTCGTGCGGCCTTCTCGATGCTCGCCTCGTTGAGCGCCCACCCGCGGTGCAGTTCCACCTCACCGCGCCCGTCGGTCGCGACGACCTCGAGCGTCGCGCGGGTCTCGACGATCCACGAGCGCTCACGCACGCAGGCGACGATCCGCTCGACGTCCTCCTTCTCCGCCTCCGCGAGAAACCCGACGTGGCCGAGATTGATGCCGAGCAGCGGCACCCCGCAGTCGCGCGACAGTTCGGCGGCGCGCAGGATCGTGCCGTCACCGCCCAGGACGACGGCGAGCTCGCACGCCACCCCAGCTTCCTCCGGCGCGACGGTGACGACGCCCGGCCGCTGCGCGATCCCGAAGGCCGCCAGCTCGTCGGCGATGCCCGCGACCTCGATCCCGGCGGCCGTCAGCCCTTCGACGAGTCGCTCGGCGACCTCGTAGGCCTCGGGCCGGCGCGGGTGGCCGATGAGCAGGACGCGGCGGTTCATCACTCGCTCCTTCGCGTGAGGTCGCGGATTCGCTGGTTGGCGGAGGCGTCGTCGAGTGCGCCACCGACCGCGGCGCGACGCAACCAGACGAGGTATTCGTGGTTGCCGTGGCTGCCCACCATCGGGCTCCACGCGAGACCGTGCACGGCGAGGCCGAGTTCGGACGCGCACGCGAGCACCTTCTCGATGCTCTCGCGACGCTGCTCGACTGACGTCACGACGCCCGTCCTGCCCAGTCTCTCGCGTCCGACCTCGAACTGCGGCTTGATGAGCGCGATGAGATCACCGTCGTCGGCGAGCAGAAAGGACATGTGGGGCAGCGCCAGCGTCAGCGAGATGAACGACAGATCGCTGACGACGAGTGCGAACGGTGAGCCGTCGAGCTGCGTCGCGCTCACGACGTCGCGGACGTTGACGCCCTCGAGATCGGTGACGCGCGGGTCGCTCTTGACCGGTTCGGCGAGCTGGCCGTGCCCGACGTCGAGAGCGACGACGTGAGCCGCCCCCCGTTCGAGCAGCACCTGCGTGAACCCACCGGTCGAGGCGCCGACGTCGATGGCGTGCGCTCCGGCGACGCGGGTCGCGACACCCGGAAAGGCCTCGCACGCGGCGAGGAGCTTGTGTGCGGCACGGCCCACGTAGTGGTCGAGGTCGCCCTCGATCTCGACGTTCTGCGTGTCGCTCACCTTGGTCGACGCCTTCGCCTCGACCTTGCCGTCGACAAGCACCCTCCCCGCGTCGAGCAGCTCCTTCGCCTGGGCGCGAGAACGCACGAGGCCGCGCGCCACGAGGGCGGCGTCGAGTCGCACACCACTCATGCCTGGGCCTGTTCGAGGCGTCGCTGCAAGCTCTCATGGACGTCGTGTGCACGAGCGATGACGTCGGCGGCGTCGACGTCGGGCCCACAGCTTTCGGACCCGCTGTCATTCGACACTCTGCCGACCGACCCATTGCCGCCCGTCGACTTGCCGGCCATCGCATCGACGCTCTCGCGCAGGCGGCTCACGGCATCGTCCAGCTCTGTGTCACCGACCGGGCCGTCCCCGGCGATCACACGACGGCCCTCGGCCCGCTGGGCGAGCTCAACCGGGCTGGGCACCCCGACGTTCATGACCCGCACGCCTGACGCATCTCGCGCGCCGCGTCCTCGGCGGAGAGGTCTCCCGCATCGACGCGCTCCCACAGGGACGTCAGCAGACCGCGCACGCGCGCGACGCTCGCACCCGGGCCGCATTCCCCGGCAGTCTCGACCTCGTACGGCTGCGTCAACCCGCGCAGATCCGCGAGCACGTACGTCGGGCGACGCTCCTTCGGTGCCGCGGCTGCGTCCGCGAGGCCGTGAACACCGGTGAGCACGAGCACGCTGTCGTACCCGCCGCGGGTCGCGCCTTCGATATCCGTCTCGAGCCGGTCGCCGACAGCAAGGACGCGCGACGCGTCGGCCGCGCCGATGCGCTCACTCGCCATGTCGTACATGACGGGCATGGGCTTGCCGGCCACTTCGGGATCGACCGCCACCGCATTGCGGACGGCCTGGACGAGCGAGCCGTTGCCGGGTGCGATCCCTTTCTCGGTCGGCAAGGTCAGGTCAGTGTTCGTCGCGACCCAGCGCGCACCACCGTTGACGGCGTGCGCTGCGGCCGCGAGGTCCGTCGCACGGACATCCGGCCCGTAGCCCTGGACGACGGCATCGATGTCGCCGGTCCCTGCACCTGCATCGTCGTCGCCGACGCAGACGAAACCGGCCCCCCTCAGCGCTCGGGCAACGCCCTCCCCGCCGATCGGCAGGACGATACGCACCTGCGCGCCACTCTCGCGCAGCACGTGCGCTGCCGCCATCGACGAATTGACGACGTCCTCGTCGTCCAGACGCAGCCCGAGCTCACGCAGATGCGCCGCGACGGCCGACGGGGGACGCGAGGCGTTGTTCGTCGCGTAGACGACGCGCGTCCCATGTTCGCGCGTGCTCTGGAGGCTCGCGATGGCATGCGGGATGGCGTCGGGCCCTGCGTAGACGACGCCGTCGAGGTCGCAGACGATGCCGTCGTACCGGTCGAGCAGGCCTTCAGTCACGGGGGTCCTGTTCCCCGACCGACGCTGACGGTTCGTTCGGCGGTACGGCGCCGAACGCGCTCAGGTCGAGCTCGGCGAGACGCGGGTCGACGTCCTGCTCGTCCTCCGGCGCGAGGTCGGTCAGCTCGAAGCCGTCGATCTGGTCGATGCGGTCGGCGGCGTCCGTCTCGCCATCACGGTCGGCCGCGTCGGCCTTGACGAACCACGCCCGCGCTTCCTCCCGCTCACCCAGGTCGAGCAGCGCGTCAGCATACGCGTAGAACAGACGAGCGGCCCAGGGCTGCGTCGTCGCCTTCTGCAGGGCGGGAATGCGCAGTCCGACGACGGCAGCCCGCGACTGTCCCATGTCGCGGCGCACGCCGGAGACGACGATGGCCAACTCGATGTTGTCGGCCTCAGAGAGGCGTTGCGCTTCCGGAGAGTTCGCCAGCTCGAGGGCCCGCTCGTAGCGCCCCAGGCCACGCTCGCAGTCGACCATGTACGGCAGCAGGTGGTCGGAGCCGGACAGCCGGCGCGCGGTCCGGAACTCACGCAGTGCCTCGGCGAACTCGCCCGTTCGGTAGAGGACCAGACCGAGCGCCTCGCGCGCTGCCGGAACCCGGCCGGCCCGGCTCACGGCGTGCTGCGCGTGGTCGAGCGCCTTCTCCGGGTTCTCGTCCAGCAGTTCGGCGGCAGCGACGAGGTGCTTGGCGACGCCCTCGGCGTTCTCCTTGCTCAGGGTACGCAGCTGCTGACGAACCGCCTTATCGAGCTCATAGCCCGTGATGTCCTCCGGCAGCACCGGCTCCGGCTTGCGACGGGGACGCTCGTCCCCCACGGCCTTCGCGTCCCAGCTGCGCGGGCCACGAATCGACGACTGCTCGTCCGACCAGCCGGCACCGCGGTCCCCCCGGCCGGTGAACCCGCCACGGTTTTCGCTGCGGTCATCCCGACGGAAACCGCCACCCCGCTCGTCACGACGATCCGAACCGCGTCCGTAACCAACACGCTCATCACGCCCAGACGAGCGGCGGTCGTCCCGGCCACGGTCATCACGACGGAAACCCCCACGATCCTCACGACCCCGCTCGTCATCCCGACGCGGTCTGTCATAGCTGCGCTCGTCCCGGCCACGGTCGTCCCGACGGAAACCCCCACGATCGTCACGACCGAAGGAACGGCGATCGTCACGACCCCGCTCGTCGTCCCGACGCGGGCCACCGTAGCCACGCTCATCGCGGCGGACACCTCTACGGTCGTCACGACGGTCGCTGCCCCGTCCATAGCTGCTTCGCTCGTCGCGACCTGACGAGCGACGATCGTCGCGCTCGAACCGACCCCGCTGCTCACGGGAACCCCTGTCGTCACGAGCCGGGCGACGCTCGCCGGAGGCCGCCTCGCGACCTCCCTGCGACCAGCGCGAACTGCGTTCGCGACGCTCTGGCGTGTTCTCGGTGTTCTCGTCAGGCATGTCTTCCTCTTCTCAGGACGGGCAATAGACATCGTGGCACGAGGGCGGCGCCTCGGGCGAGCCGGCACCCATTGCTACGACGGAGCGAGGGCATCGACCACGGCTGCGCAGCCAGGGCATACATGAAAGAAGGGCCCTTGATCCAAGAACTGTTCAAGCTCCGAGCCACCCGTCGGGGGCTTCAAGGAACACGACGTTCATCAGATCAAGGACCCTTCTGTTGAAGAAGTCCGGCGGTGTCCTACTCTCCCACACCCTACCGAGTGCAGTACCATCGGCGCTGAAGGGCTTAGCTTCCG
>NZ_JBXASS010000030.1:0-11364 GCF_058809565.1 Dermacoccus sp. MPR-E5
GGGCATGGTGCACATCCTCTCCTGCGGCACCGAACGGCACCACAGAGTCGATGTCACCTATCCGTGCAGCAGTCCCGGCAGCTATGGAGGTCAGATGGGGTTGACATGTTCTTCGTGGCTGGCTGGTTCGCACTGGATGGTGGCATGGGTGACGTGGTACTCCTCGGCGAGCAACGCGGTGACCCGGTCGAGGACGGCGTGTAGCTCGGCGTCGTCGGCCAGCACCACGTGCCCGGTGGCGGTGTCCAGTCCGGAGGTGACGGTCCAGATGTGCAAGTCGTGCACGTCCGCGACGCCCGGCAGCGCCCTGATCCGGGCCTCGACCTCGCCCACGTCGAGTCCGGGCGGGGCGACCTCCATCAAGATTCTCAAGGCTTGCGCGATGAGTTTCCATGTCCGGGGGAGGATGAACAAGCCGATCGCGGCCCCGATCAGGGGGTCCGCGTAGCGCCAGCCGGTGGTGAAGATGATGATGGCGGCGACGATGACACCCACCGAGCCGAGCATGTCGGAGAACACCTCGAGGTAGGCGCCCTTGACGTTGAGGGATTCCTTAGCCCCGGCCATCAACAGCCGAAAGCTGATCAGGTTGACGATCAGACCCACCACTGCCACGGCCAGCATCGGCAGCCCTGGGACGTCGGGTGGGGAGGAGAATCTTTGCCAGGCTTCGTACAGCACGTACCCGGCCACTCCGAACAGCAGCACCCCGTTGGTCAGGGCAGCGAGGACCTCGAGTCGGTAGGTGCCGAAGGTGCGCTGCGGGTTCCCGGAGGCTTGGGCCAGGGTGATCGCGGCCAACGCCATCCCCAGGCCGAGGACGTCGGTGCCCATGTGTGCGGCATCCGACAGCAGAGCCAGGGAGCCGGTGGTCAAGCCCACGGTGAGTTCGACGAGCATGTAGGCCGCGGTCAGGCCGAAGGCGATCAGTAGGGGTGTGCGGTGTCGGGCCCCGGCGGTGGCTGCGCTGGCGTGGCTGTGGCCGTGGTCGTGTCCCATCCCTCAGACCCCCGGGGTGCCGTGGACGGCGTGGTCGAGGTGCTCACGCGTGACGTCGAGGAGAAGGCGTACGTGACTATCCGCGAGGCGGTAGCGGACCATCCGGCCGTCGCGGCGATTGGTGACGACGCCTGCAGTGCGGAGCAGTCGCAGTCCGTGGGACAGCGCGGAGGGGGACATGTCGACCATCTCTGCCAGGTCGCACACGCAGGTCTCGCCTGCCTCCAGCAACGCGAACAGCACCCGCACCCTGCCTGGATCGGATAGCAGCGCGAACGCGTCCGCGATCCGGCTCGACTCCGCTGGGGTGACCAGAAGAGGCCTCGTGGCCTCCACTCGGCCTTCGTCGACTTGGGTCGAGGTGCAGGCATCGAGGCCCACCACCTGGGCATCTTGGGATCGGGTCACGGGAACTCCTGAACAGTTGAACGAGTTGTCATATGTACAGTAGTCGACGTTGGATCCGACCGACCCCCACAAGGAGTCTGAAGCAATGACAACCGAGCTGACCTGCCCCAAATGTCACGGCGCGATGCGTAGTTACGAGCGCAACGGCATTCAGATCGACCAGTGCACCGAGTGTCGCGGTGTCTTCCTCGACCGCGGTGAGCTGGAGCAGCTGATCGATGCCGAGGCGGCCTACACCCAGGCCGCCCAGCAGGGCCGCGGCGCCCCGGTCCCCGGGCCGCCCGCCCAGGCGAACCAGCCTCCGGGTTACGGCTGGGACCAAGGCGGACACCATGGCAAGCCCCAGTACGGCGGACACCACGGCAAGCGGAAGAAGGGCTTCCTCGGCGAGCTCTTCGACTGACGCGCCGCGAGGACCGCGCCGCGCGGCGTTGACCCGCTGCGGGCCCGACCCCGATATCGTCGGGCAAGGCGAGCGTCGCAATCGCCGCGGTGCGGGCAGGCGCCCTCGGCCGACCTCCCATCGGGTGCCTGTGGCTCCCGTCGCAAGCGCCCGGCAGCCGTCAGGTCAGCCACCGAAACAGTTCCCACCTGCAACCGGCACGGGCCAGGGGACAGAACAACGAAAGGCAAGACAGCAGATGTCTTCGAAGGGTCGCAAGGACCACACACAGCGGGCCGCGCGGGTCCAGCAACTGCGGCGTGAGCAGAAGCGCAAGGAGCGTCGGCGTGCTCTGCTGATCTACTCCGTCACCGCAGCCGCGGTGCTGCTCATCGTCGGCGGCGTCGCCGTCAGCCTGATCCGCACCGAGGCGAACAAGCCCGACCTGGCGGCCGTGAAGAGCTACAAGGTCACCCCCGAGCACGTGCAGACCCCGGTTACGTATGCGCAGACTCCGCCCGCGGGCGGAAAGCACAACCCCATCTGGCTCAACTGCGCCACCTATCCCACCCCGGTGCCCAACGAGAACGCGGTGCACTCGATGGAGCACGGAGCCGTCTGGGTCACGTATCGACCCGATCTGCCGGCCGCTCAGGTCGCGACTCTGAAGGCCGCGATCCCGAGCACCTACGCGGTGCTCTCGCCGTTTCCCGGGCTGAAGGCTCCGGTCGTCGCCTCGGCGTGGGGTAAACAGCTCTCCCTCGACGGTGCGGACGATCCCCGTCTCGCGGCCTTCATCCGGGAGTACCGGCAGGGTGCTCAAGCGCCCGAGAGCGGCGCCGCGTGCACCGGCGGCTCCGACGGCACCCTGCCACTGAACGCCGGCGGCGGTATGCCCGCACCATCCCCGACCACGCAGCCCTGATCGGGGGATCTCGATGACCAAAGAACCGTCTCTGCCAGAGGATCTTGCGGAGTACGCCGAAGTTGCCGCTCGCCCCCGCCCCGACCGACACCGTCCTTGGTTGCCGGTGGTGGCGGTGCTGCTGGTAGTCGGCTTGGTGGTGGTCGGCGGGGTCGGGTACCTCGTGGGCCGTCCTGCCTCGCCACCGGCCGATGACAGTCCCGAGGCTGGATTTGCCCGGGACATGCAGGTCCACCACGCCCAGGCCGTTGAGATGTCCCTGATCGTGCGGGAGAAGAGCGCTGACCCGGGCCTGCGGGCGATGGCCTACGACGTGATCACCAGCCAGCAGCAGCAGATCGGCCAGATGTACGCCTGGCTGGACGGCTGGGGACTCCCGCAGACCTCCCCCCGTACGTCGATGGCGTGGATGTCGGGGATGGATCATGCCGGGATGGCTGGCATGCCGTCCGGATCCGGCTCGATGACGATGTTGCCGGACGGTCGGATGCCCGGGATGGCATCGGCCGCGGATCTGGCGCGGCTGAAAGCTGCGAGCGGTCGGGCCGCCGAGGTCCTATGGCTGCAGCTGATGATCCCGCATCACCAGGCCGGGGTAATGATGGCCGAGGCAGTGATCCAGAAATCCGATGATCCCCAGGTAGTCAAGCTGGCCAATGCCATCCGCACCGCCCAGCTCGCCGAGATCGACCAGATGCGCCAGATGCTCAAGGAACGCGACGGGGTCGAGAGGAGCTCGTGAAACCGGCGCTCCAACTGCTGGCCGCCGACGCGCTCGCCACCATCCACCTCACGGGGGCCGCACCGCCCGCAAAGCACACGCCGAGCTGGAATCGTCAGACCCGCCGGCCCGCGACGTACACACGCGGGTGCCGGCCCGGGTTGTGCTGCGGGTCGAAGGCCCGATCTCGCCGATCATTCCATCTGGTGGCTTTCGACGTTGGTTCGACGGATGCAAAGTCTGGTTGACTTTCGGCTCCTCCTACACTGCCCGAGTGTCCCCTCGAACCTACGCGCAGTTGTTCCGGATCGTCGCCACGGCCGAGGCCATCTCGTGGGCGGGTCTGCTGACCGGCATGTACTTCAAGTACCTCACGGATGCGGGGGACCTCGGGGTACGGATCTTCGGACCCATCCACGGCGGCATCTTCGTCGCGTATGTGCTGATCACATTCCTGGTCTCACGCGCGCTCGGATGGGGTCGTTGGACCACCCTGGTGGGGCTGGCGTGTTCGGTGCCGCCCTTCGCCACACTGGCGTTCGAGGTGTGGGCGCAACGAAGTGGCCAGCTTATGACGCCCACGACTGGTTCCCCCGACGAGCCCCTCCCCCGCCGAGCGACTACCGGCGGTCGCGTCTGAGCCACGGGCACGCGGGTTCGGCGACCTGATCGTTGCCGGAGCACGATCAGGCAGCAGCCCACCAGCCCTGTGCTCGAGGGCGGCCGGCACCTGAACGGCGAGCCGAGGTAGCCGGTGACGAGCGCATCTACTCGAACGACTGAGCGCGCCCGGGGCTGCGCTTGAGGAGCATTCTAGACTTGTGAAACATTTCACAAGTAGCGCTATGGGTGACCGGTTCGCGGCTGTGCGCACGTACCGTCGGGACCGTGGTCACCCGCGACGCGCTGCTCCAGGTACTTACTGCCGACCCTGCCGGGTTGCTGCCGGCGCGCGAGCAGATGGCGATGACCTTGGGATGGCACATCATCCTGGCCTGCTTCGGGGTGGCGTTCCCCGCGATGATCCTGGTGATGCACTCGCGGGGGATCCGCCGCGACGACCAGGTGGCACTGGGCCTGGCGCAGCGCTGGTCGAAGGTAGCGGCGGTCTTGTTTGCCATCGGTGCGGTCTCCGGCACCGTGTTGAGTTTCGAGATGGGGCTGCTGTGGCCCGGTCTGATGGGTCGCTTCGGCGACGTGTTGGGGTTGCCGTTCGCCGTCGAGGGGCTGGCCTTCTTCGTTGAGGCGATCTTTCTCGGCATCTACCTCTACGGCTGGGGCCGGATGCCCCCGAATCGGCACGTTCTGATGTTGATTCCGATGGCCATCTCGGGGGTCGTCGGCACGTTCAGCGTGATCGCGGTCAATGCCTGGATGAACAACCCCACGGGTTTCCGGATGGTCAACGGTGAAGTCACCGACGTCCAGCCGTGGCGTGCGTTCTTCAACGACGGGGTCTGGGGCCAGTTCGCGCATATGTGGGTGGGCGCGTTCATGGTCGTGGGCTTCCTGGTCTCGGGTGTGTACGCGGTGGGCATGCTCCGCGGCCGCGTCGATGCGCACCACCGGCTCGGGTTCAGCGTCCCGTTCGTCTTCGCTAGCGCGGCAGCGCTGGTGCAGCCCTTCATCGGGCACCTGCTGGGGCTACGGCTCGGTGGCACCCAACCCTCGAAGCTGGCGGCGTTCGAGCTCGCGACCACGACCGAGAGCCCGTCCCCTTTGCGTCTGGGCGGTGTCCTGGTCGATGGTCAGGTCCGGGGGGCGATCGACATCCCGCTGCTCGGATCGATCATCTCTCGCAACTCTTTCACCACCCCGGTCCAGGGCCTGGATACGATCCCGGTCGCAGACCAGCCGCCGGTGAACATTGCCCACTTGGCTTTTCAGTCGATGGTCGGGATCGGCACCCTGCTGGCGCTGGCCGTGGTGCTGTTCTGGTGGACTCGCTGGCGCGATCGTGACCTGCTCGAGAACCGCTGGTTCCTGCGGTTCTCCGCGGCGGCGGGTCCGCTCGCGATCATCGCTCTGGAGGCCGGGTGGATCGCGACGGAGGTGGGTCGGCAGCCGTGGACGGTGTTCGGCGTGCTGCGCACCACCGAGGCGGCGGGCAGCAACTCCGGATTGTGGTGGCTGTTCGGGGTCACGTTCCTGGTGTACGCCGCCATGACGGTGGGCGCCTACGTCGTGCTCCGGTCGATGGCGCGCCGCTGGCGCTCGGGTGAGCTGGACCTGCCCAGCCCCTACGGACCGCAAGCGCGACTCTCCGACACTCAGAGAACCGACCGATGACCCTCGCGCTGGCCGCTGCCGCCGCGCTCTTCGTGGGCGTGCTGGCCTACTCGCTGTTCGGCGGCGCCGACTTCGGCTCCGGATTCTTCGACCTGACCGCGGGTGGCTCCGCGTCGGGAGCCGAGCTGCGCACCCTCATCGACCACAGCATCGGGCCGGTATGGGAGGCGAACCACGTGTGGCTGATCTTCTGCCTGGTGACCTGGTGGACTGCGTTCCCAGTCTCGTTCGCGGCCATGATGAGCACCCTGATCATCCCGCTGCTGCTGGCATTGCTCGGGATCGTCCTGCGCGGAGCCTCGTTCGCCTTCCGCAAGTACGCCGCCACCCTCGCCCAGGCACGGCTGTTCGGCGCGTTCTTCGCTGCCTCCTCGCTGATCACACCGTTCTTCTTCGGTTGTGTCGCGGGGGCGATCGCGTCGGGCCGGGTGCCGGCGACCGGACGCGGCCCGCTGATCGACTCCTGGGTCAACCCCACCTCGATCTTCGGGGGCCTCATCGCGGTCGGCACCTGCACCTTCCTGGCCGGGGTGTTCCTCGTGGCCGACGCCGCCCGCGCCAGTGCATTCGTGCTCACGGCACAGCTACGGATCCGGTCCCTGGCCGTGGGCGTCACGACCGGGCTGATCGTGTTCGTCGCTCTGGTGCCCATCAAGCACGACGCCCCGACTCTCTACGCCGGTCTGACCGGGAAGGCGGCACCCCTGATCGGCATCTCGGCCGTGGCGGGTCTCGCCACACTGGTGCTCCTGGTCGCGCGCCGCTTCCCGGCGGCGCGCCTCACCGCGGTGCTTGCCGGCGCGGCGGTGGTACTCGGCTGGGGCATAGCCCAGTACCCCTGGCTACTCGTCGACCAAGTCAGCATTGCCGATGCCGCCGGGTCACCAGCCACACTCGCCGCACTGCTCGGCGTCGTCGTCCTAGCCGCGATCATCGTCGTCCCCGCGATGGCGTACCTGTACTCACTCACACAGTCCGAGCCGTGGACGAAGTCAGAATCCTGATTCACCGTAGGACATGACTCGTCAGAGCCAGTCGAGTGGTCGCCCGGGCGAGGTCCCGCGGCGCGGCGGAGACCGTTGAATACGGAGGCCAGGTTCTCAGTGACGGCGATAGCGGCGCAGTTGCTCCTTCGTCACGAGCCTCAAATGACCCCACCGACCTCGTCGAGTGAAGGCAACCTCGCTCCGTACAGGCTTCCAGTTCCAAGGCAGCACCCACCTCAGCTTCGCGTGGACCAGGTTCACAAGGCACTTCATGCGCTGGGTCGAGCCTGCGAGACGCCAATGCTCAGTCGGAAGTCTGAATAGATTCGGTTGCCGCTCGATGTTATCGAAAGGTTTGCCGCTGACTACCCCAGCGGTGGCTTCAAGATGGACGACGAGCCAGGGTCCACCCTGGCCCTCATGGTGGTGGTCTGGCACGAGCTCAGGCCGTGCGCCCCGGCGAACGTGCCTGAGATCGAAAGACTATTGCCCGCGAAGTATCGCGGGGGCTAGGACGACCACCTTTCGCTCCAGGGCCCACGCCCCCGCTGCACGGTGAAGCGTCCTTCATAAGACGACGATGTCCCTGTCGCGACTAATTGGAGAATCGGTAGGTCAAGATCCATTGGTTGCCGCCGCCCTGAGGCGACCGAGGGGCTGGGCACAGGAACCCGGTCGAGACGATGGCCGGATGCCTTTAGGGCTACGACCGTCCTTGAAGGCATCGAGACCGCTGCGGGCTTGACAGCTCTGCGGGAAGTGGCCTTCATTCGCGCTAAGGATACCTCCTCGTAAAGCCCAAACTCTGGTCCCCGCGAATGACCAAGGTCGACGACCGCGGATCCGCCCGGACTGAATCGCCCCGGGGCACACCAGAGCCTCTACTGGCTATGTCAACTTCATCCGGCCCCGGGATGACGGCCCCACGTGGCCCCATCTGGCGCTAGATCAGCGGTAGCGCAGGGCGCTCGGGAATGCGCTCTGGGAGGCTGGTGATCATGAGTGCTGAACCGTCTCTTGTGCCCGAACTGGCCGTGACCGACTGCAGCGTGTCCGTCCGGTTCTGGTGTGACCTGCTGGGCTTCGCCGTGCTTTACCGCAGGCCGAGGAGGGCTTCGCCTACCTCGCGCTCTCGGCGGCGCTCACCTCATGCTCGACCAGGCCGACATCGGCAGGACGTGGCGAACGGCGCCCTTCGACCTTCCCTTGGGGCGCGGGATCAACTTCCAGATCTCCGTGCCCGATGTTGCCGTGCAACTCAGGCAGCTCCGTGAGGCGGCCTGGCCCTTGTTCATGGAGCCGGAAGTGAAGTGGTACCGCCTCAGTCCGAGCGAGTAGGCGGGTGTTCGCCAGTTCCTCGTGCAGGACCCCGACGGCTACCTGGTGCGCCTCCAGATGTCGTTGGGACACCGAATGTTGGAGCAGTGACCCAACGCGGCAGGAGAGCGTGTCGGCCGGGCGCATTATGCCAGCTGACGGGCTGAGCGCCTGGGCCCTTGAGCGCGGGCCTCTCTCGGCTTCGTTCGGTAGGCTCCTGGCTGTGACGACGCCCTTGCCCGACATCGCCCCCGCGAGTGACGAACGATCAACCCTGACGTCATTCCTCGACTTCCAGCGCAGTGTCGCGCGCCGTAAGACTGAGGGCTTGGACGACCAGCAGCTGCGCACCCGCTTGGCCGGGCATCCATCGATGATGAGCATCGGCGCGATCATCAAGCACCTGGCCAGCTGCGAGACATGGTGGGCCCGCGGCTGTTTCGCCGGGCAGGATGTCGGGGAGCTGGACGAGCCGTGGCGCTCGGGCTGGCAGCAGGCTGAGGGTGACTGGGAGTGGGAAGCGGACGCCGACTCGGGCAAAGACCTGCGTGCGTGGTTCGACAAGGCCATCGCTAACGCGAACAGCACCTACTCGGCTGCCCCGACACTAGATGAGCTCAGCGTCCGGGCCTGGGGGGCGCCCACCCCGGCGCACGTCAACCTGCGTTGGATTCTCGTTCACCTCATCGAGGAGTACGCCCGCCACCTGGGCCACCTCGATCTCCTGCGCGAACAGATCGACGGCAACACCGGAGACTGAATGGCGAGATGAGGTCAGTGATCTCGTCGCGGCAGAAGCGGATGTTGGCGCGTCACTGCTCCCGTCCGGAGCTGATCCAGCGGGGATCGTCGGAGATGTTGCGATCACCGTGCACGGTGCGTGCGATGTGGTCCAGGAGGTCCATCTGGGTCGGCGTGAGGTCGATGTCTGCACTGCCGAGGTTCTCGATCATGCGGGATGCCGTGCGTGAACCTGGGATCGGGACGCAGGCGACTCGGAACTGCTCTGCCTTCTGCAGCAGCCACGCCAGGGAGATCTGGGCGTTGGTGGCTCCGATCTCGGCGGCAACGCGGGTGACGATCGCGAGAGCCTGCTGGTTGGCATCCCACCCGGCCCCCATGCGTTCGGTGCGGCCGCGGAGGTCGGTCGCGATCTGCGCGGGGGTGAGGGTGCCGGTGAGGAAGCCTCGTCCCAAGGGGCTGTAGGGCACGAATCCGATCCCGAGTTCCGCGCAGGCCGGGACCACGTGAGCCTCGACATCACGCGACCACAGGCTCCATTCGGACTGGACGGCCGTGATCGCGGCCGTCGCGTGGGCTCGACGCAGTTCGTCCGCGGTGACCTCTGACAGGCCGAGGTGACGTACCTTGCCCTGGGTCACGAGCTGCGCCATGGCGCCCACGGTCTCCTCGATGGGGATGTCGGGGTCGGTGCGGTGCAGGTAGTACAGGTCGATGGTCTCGACGTCGAGGCGGCGCAGCGACGCGTCGCAGGCTTGGGACACGTACTCGGGACGTCCGTCGGTGGACTTCTGCCCTCGGTGGTCCTCACCAAGGGTGATGCCGGTGATGCCGAACTTTGTGGCCAGCTGCACTCCGTCGCGGCGGCGGGCGAGCAGGGGTGCGAGCATCTCCTCGTTCGTCCCGGCTGGGCCGCTGCTGCCGGCACGGGGCTCCCCGTAGACGTCGGCCGTGTCCAGGAACGTGATGCCCGCGTCTATCGACTCGTCGAGGGTCCGGCGGGCCTGGGCGTCGGTGGTGCCGCCGTAGATGTGACTCAGGGCCATGCAGCCGAACCCGATCGGGGACGCGGTGAGGGTGCCGAGGGTGGTCATGGTGTCGGGCCTTCCTGGTAGGTGGCGATCTTGTATTCGGTCGCCGCGAGGGCCAGTTGGAGTTGGCCGATCTGGCGGCGCAGGGTGTCGCGGTGTTCGAGCATGAGGTCGAGTCGTTGGGGGATGGTCTGTCGTCCCGTGTCGACCAGGTTCAGGTACTCCTTGAGGTCGGCGATCGTCATTCCTGCGGTGCGCATGCGCGTGATGAACATCAGGCGGCGGATGGCGGGTGAGTCGTAGCGGCGGTGCCCGACGTCGTCTCTGGCGACGGCGACCATGCCAATGCGTTCGTAGTAGCGCAGCGTGTGGACGGTGACGTCCAGGTGGTCGGCTGCTTCGGCGATGTCCCACCACGTCGTGGGGTCGTCGCGAACGAGATCTTTCAGTGCCTCGACCGAGATCCCGCCGGGTGGGTCGGTGGCGAGGCGGAGGGCCTGTTCCAGCTCGAGGTTCATGTCGGTGACGCTACGGCTTCGAGCGCGCTCGAACGCAACACCCGCTTGCGGAGACCTCCGGTGCCGCATTCGCAAGGAAGGTCCGCACATCGGCAAAGTAGTGATGTCACGCGCCTGTTGCGGGGGTCCGGTGCCGGGCTCGGGTGTGGGCGAGGCGGTAGGAGTTGGTGCCTGTTTCGATGATGGTGGCGTTGTAGGTGAGGCGGTCGACGATCGCTGCGCACAGGCGGGGGTCGGTGAAGGTGTCGGTCCAGGCGGAGAAGGACTGGTTGGAGGCGATCGCGATGGCGTTCTTCTCCTCGCGTTCGGTGAGGACTTGGAACAGCAGCTCGGCGCCGCGCCGGTCGAGTTCCATGTAGCCGAGTTCGTCAATCACGAGGAGATCGACGCGGCCGTAGCGGTTGATGGTCTTGGTGAGTTGTTTCTCGTCGGCGGCTTCGACGAGCTCGTTCACCAGGCGGGTGGCGAGGGTGTAGCGGACGCGGTAGCCCTGCTCGGCGGCGGCGGTGCCGAGTGCGATGAGCAGGTGGGATTTGCCGGTGCCGGAGTCCCCGATCAGGCACAGCGGGTCACCGCGGCGGATCCAGTCGCCGGTGGCGAGCTCGTTGATGGTGGCGGGGTTGATGTTGGGGTTCGCGGTGAAGTCGAAGTCGGCAAGCCATTTCTCGCGGGGGAAGCCGGCGCTCTTGATGCGGCGCAGGGTGGAGCGGCGGTCGCGGTCGTCGACCTCGGCCAGGAGGAGTTCGGCGAGGAAGCCCTGGTAGGTGAGTTGTTCCTTGGTGGCGACCGCGACGGCGTCGTCGACGACGGCGCGGATGGTGGGCAGCCGGAGCCGGCGGCAGGCCTGGTCGATCGCGGCCTGCGCGGCCTGTTCGGTCAGGCCCTGACGACGACGAAGACCGGTCGGGCGGGTGCTGGTGGTGGTCATGGGGTTCCTGTCTTGGGTGCGGTGGTGGCGGGATCCGTGGCCGGTTGGCGACGTCGCAACAGCTCGTCGTAGGCGGTGACGGTGGGCAGGGGTCGAGTGTCCTCGGGTAGGTGCGCGAT
>NZ_JBXASS010000031.1:0-6301 GCF_058809565.1 Dermacoccus sp. MPR-E5
GGGATGAAGAGGGAGGGGGTCAGGAGGCGTCGGGCGGTGTGATGCGAGCAAGCACCTCGTCGACGGCCACCTGAGTGCCTGCGGGGGCGAGAACTTCGACGGTGCCGTCGATCGGTGCGGTGAGGGAGTGCTCCATCTTCATCGCCTCGACGATGACGACGACGTCACCCGCCGCGACCTCGGCACCATCGGCGACCTGCACGGCGATGACGGCGCCCGGCATCGGGCTCGTGATGTCACCACCGGCGCTGGCCGCAGCCGACGCGCGCAGGCTGACGTGTGGTGCTTCCTTGAGCGTGAACGTCCCGTCTGGTGAGTCGACCCACACCGTGCGGGTGCCGCTCTTGTCGCTCGAGATCGCCGTTCGGTACGTGCGGCGTTCGCCATCGGCGTCGATGACGAATCGTGTTGTGCCGTCGGTCTCCTCGCCCTCGATGACGACGGCGAGCCGCGTTGTCTCCCCGTCGCCGCGGGCCGCCGTCATGGAGGCGGGCACGTCGCGGCTGATCGTGACGTCCTCGCCGTCGCGGTGGTGGGTGAGGGCGACCTCGACGATGCCGCTCGCATCCTCACGCGGGTCGGTGACGGCGAAGCGGGCGCGCCGAGGGCTGTTGTGGCCGGTGCGCCATCCGTCTCGCCCGGCCCACAGGTCGCCACCGCCGGCGAGCCCCAACGAGGCCGACGCTGCGGCGACGAGCACGCCGTCGGGCGCGGGGGTGGCGACGTAGTCGGCGACGCGCGCGTCGAGCAGGCCGGTGTCGAGGCGCCCGGCGATGACGTCGGGGTCGGCGAGCAGGAAGCGGCAGAAATCGATGTTGGTCACGACGCCGCCGATGTGCGTCTTCGCCAAGGCCGCGTCGAGGCCTCGCAGGGCGGACGCGCGGTCGGGGCCGTAAGCGATGACCTTGCTCAGCATCGGGTCGAAGTTGCTGCCGACGATCGTGCCGACGCGCAACCCCGAGTCGACGCGCACCCCGGCGCCCGTCGGCTCGGACAGCGAGATGACCTCGCCGCCGGTGGGCAGGAAGCCGCGCGCCGGGTCCTCGGCGTACACGCGCGCCTCGATGGCGTGGCCCGTCAGCGTCACGTCGTCCTGCGTGAACCCGAGCGGCTCACCGGCGGCCACGCGCACCTGCCACTCGACGAGGTCGAGGCCGGTGACGAGTTCGGTGACGGGGTGCTCGACCTGTAGGCGCGTGTTCATCTCCATGAAGAAGAACTCGTCGGGCGCGTCGGCGCTGACGATGAACTCGACCGTCCCCGCACCGACGTAGTCGACGGATCGTGCTGTGTTGCAGGCCGCTTCGCCGATTCGTGCACGCGTGGCGTCGTCGAGCAGCGGTGACGGTGCCTCTTCGATGACCTTCTGGTGACGGCGCTGCAGCGAGCACTCGCGCTCGCCGAGATGCACGACGTTGCCGTGCTTGTCCGCGATGACCTGCACCTCGATGTGCCGCGGGCGCAGCACGAACCGTTCGAGGAACAGCGTGTCGTCGCCGAAGCTCGAGGCGGCCTCCCGACGGGCGCGCGCGACGGCGTCGGCCATGTCCTCGGCACGCTCGACGACGTGCATGCCCTTGCCGCCGCCGCCGGCGCTCGGCTTGATGAGGACGGGGAAACCGACCTCGCTCGCGGCCGCGACGAGCTCGTCGTCACTCAGACCGGGTCGGGCGAGGCCGGGCACGACGGGCACGTCGAACGCGCTGACGGCTGTCTTCGCCGTGATCTTGTCGCCCATCGTCTCGATGGCGCGGCTGCCGGGGCCGAGGAAGGCGATGCCCGCCTCCTCGCACGCAGCCGCGAACGCGGTGTTCTCCGACAGGAACCCGTAGCCCGGGTGCACGCCGTCGGCGCCACTGATGCGGCACGCCTCGATGACGGCGGGGATGCTGAGGTAGTTCGTGCGAACCGGGGCGCTGGCGTCACCGCGCGCAACGTCGAGACGGTCCAGGTTGATGGCGACGTCGGCTTCGCGCACGTGCAGCGCGCTCGCGTCGGCGTCGGTGTAGACGGCGACGCTGCGGATGCCCATGCGGCGCAGCGTGCGCATGACGCGGACGGCGATCTCGCCGCGGTTGGCGATGAGAACCGTTGCGATGTCGCGCTTCTCGACGTTCGCGTCGGGGGCGGAGGTCGTGTTCGAGGTCATCTCACTCACATCCGGAAGACGCCGTAGCTGACGTCGGGCAGGTCGGTGCCGGAGCAGGCCTCGAGGGCGAGTCCGACGAGGTCGCGGGTGGAGGCAGGGTCGATGACGCCGTCGTCCCAGAGGCGGGCGGTCGAGTAGTAGGGGTTGCCCTGCGTCTCGTACTGCTCGCGGATCGGGGCCTTGAACGTCTCGGCGTCGTCGTCGCTCCACGGGGTGCCGGCGGCTTCGAGCTGGTCGCCGCGCACCGTCGCGAGCACGCTCGCGGCCTGTTCACCGCCCATGACGCTGATGCGCGCGTTGGGCCACATCCACAGGAATCGCGGCGAGTAAGCGCGCCCGCACATCGAGTAGTTGCCGGCACCGTAGCTGCCGCCGATGACGACGGTGAACTTCGGTACGCGCGCGCAGGCGACGGCCGTCACCATCTTCGCGCCGTGCTTGGCGATGCCCCCGGCCTCGTACTCGCGGCCAACCATGAAACCGGTGATGTTCTGCAGGAACAGCAGCGGCGTCTTGCGCTTGTCGGCAAGCTCGATGAAGTGCGCGCCCTTCTGCGCGGATTCGCCGAACAGCACGCCGTTGTTCGCGATGATCGCGACGGGGTGGCCGTGGATGTGCGCGAACCCGGTGACGAGCGTCTTGCCGTACTCGGCCTTGAACTCGTGGAACTCCCCGGCGTCGACGATCGTCTCGATGACGTCGTGCACGTCGTACGGTGTGCGCAGGTCGACGGGGACGACGTCGTAGAGGCGCTCCTGGTCATGGACCGCGTCGCGGGGTTCCACGGTGCGCCAAGGGGTTTCGGGCTTCGGCCCGAGCGTGCTGACGATGCTGCGCACCGTCATGAGCGCGTCGTGGTCGTCATCGGCGAGGTGGTCGGTGACGCCTGAGACCTTCGAGTGCAGGTCGCCGCCACCGAGATCCTCGGCCGTGACGACCTCGCCCGTCGCAGCCTTCACCAGCGGCGGGCCGCCGAGGAAGATCGTGCCCTGCTCGCGCACGATGACGGTCTCGTCGCTCATCGCGGGCACGTAGGCGCCGCCGGCGGTGCACGAGCCCATGACGGCGGCGATCTGTGGGATGCCCTTCGCCGACAGTGTCGCCTGGTTGTAGAAGATGCGGCCGAAGTGGTCGCGGTCGGGGAACACGTCGTCCTGCTTGGGCAGGAACGCTCCGCCGGAGTCGACGAGGTAGATGCACGGCAGGTTGTTCTCGCGCGCGATCTCCTGCGCGCGCAGGTGCTTCTTCACCGTCATCGGGTAGTACGTGCCGCCCTTGACGGTCGCGTCGTTCGCGACGATGACGCACTCGCGACCCTCGACGCGGCCGATACCGCCGATGACGCCGGCGCCGGGGCACTCGTCGTCGTACATGCCGTCGGCGGCGAGGGGCGCGAGCTCGATGAACGGGCTGCCCGGATCGAGCAGCGTCTCGACGCGGTCGCGCGGCAACAGCTTGCCGCGGGCGACGTGGCGCTCGCGCGACTTGTCGCTGCCACCCTTCGCAGCGCGGGCCAGCTTGTCGTTCAGATCGTCGAGCAGGCGCAGATGCTCGGCTCGGTTGGCGGCTTGGTCGAAGGCCATGCGTTCGCTCACCCCGTGACGTCGGTGGGACGGGTCGGTGCGAGCGATCACGTGACCTGCGTCACTCGCGCATTCAGTTAATCACAATTAACTCAAGTGTGGTGAGCGGGGAGGTCTGCCCGGGTGTCCTCGCCCGAGCACGTGGCGGGAGTCGTCGCAGTGAGCGGTGGGCGGTGGGCCGCTTGTGGCGGCTGGCGTCGTCAACCGTCCGTGTCGCATTCGTGCCAAGGGCTTTACGAGTCGGCGAGGCGAGCGTCCTGGTGAGTGAGGTGCGCATGTGCGCGGCCGGTTGGCGGCGGCCGTCGAGGCTGCGACGGCCGCGGGGGACCAGGGGGATCTGATGACTCGCAGGGATGAATTCACGAATCATGCTCAGTCGTGGCGACGGGCGGCTGTGGGAGCGGGAGCGACGCTCGTCGTGACGCTCGGGGGTGCGGCCTGCGGGTCGTCCGACCAGAGCGCGGCGCAGGCGTCGAGTCTGGCGTCGGCGTCGATGCCGTCGCCGGTGCGTCGGGCTCCCGGTGAGGCGACGCTCGTAGGCTGGCTTCGCGAATCGGCTTCGTACGACCCGAGGTTCGCGTTCGTCGCACTCGATGGGGACAGAATCGTCGGGCACGTGATGGCGACCGGGGGTGACCTCGACGGGGCGCCGACGCTCGGGCTGGGGCCGTTGTCGGTCGAGCCGTCGAGGCAGGGGCAGGGCATCGGGTCACGGTTGATGGGGGCGACTCTGGGCGCTGCTCGCCAGGCGGGCGCGAGCGTCATCGTCCTGCTGGGTGGGCCGGGCTATCACGCGCGTTTGGGTTTCGTGCCGGCTGCGGATCTCGGCATCAGCGCAGACCCGTCATGGGGTGAGTTCTTCCAGGCGCGTCCTCTCGCGGACGGCTGGGGGCGCGACGGTGACGCTGAAAGCCAGGCACACGCCGGACCGCGCGGCGTCATCACCTACCCTGAGCCGTTCGCGCGCCTGGGGTGGCGGCCGGCGCACCCCGTCGTGGCGTCTGAGCGGAGCCAATGAGGGTGGTCGGCCCATGCGGCGCCCAGCGTCGCGTGTGAGGGAGCGTCGCGAGGCCCCTGAGGCGCGACAACGTGTGGCGTCGGCGACGCTACGTCAGGGGCAGGTTTCGTCGAGCTTGACGGTCTTGAACCGCACGTCGACGCCGTCCTTGACCTCGGTTCCGGCCGCAGGGGTCTGTGAGCAGACCTTCCAGTGCTTGTCGAGCAGTTGGGGGCGGCTCGTGCCGAGCGCGTCGTCCGAGTGCGAGACGTAGAGCGGGTTGCCGGAGACCCGCTGCACGTCGTCCTGCGCGGCTTGCAAGGTCTTGCCGGTCTCGTCGGGCATGGTGAACGGCTCGGCCTGTGCCCCGACGGCCTTGGAGCTGGCATCGCCGGCTGCGCTCGATGCTGCGGAGCCTGCGCTCGCCACCGCGCTCGTGGCCTGCGACGCAGCACTGGTTGCGGCGTCCTCGGCCTTGTCGGTGTCGTTGCTCGAGCAACCGGCGAGGGCGAGGACCGCGGTCAGGGCGAGGAGGCTGGTCTTGTTCATAGATCGACCTTAGGCTGAGTTCCCTGGCTTAAGTCTCGCTGGTCATGCTTGTGTCCAACTCGTCACGCACGGCAGGGACCTCTCATGTCCGGGGCTTGCGCCGATGTGGTGGCTTAAGGATGAACCGGGATAACGGACGCTGAGGCCCTCCGTCCCCTTCCGAGTTCACGGGGCGCCGCAGTAGTTCCGTATGAGAGGCGGCTGTACCGTGATGATCAGCGCCGCCGCAGTGATCTTGTCCAACCCCGTCGGGGCGCTGTCCTATTTGTAATAGCCCTTTGCGTTGCCAAAGCCGTTTTCAACCGCGATGACGAGGTCGCCCGTGGCGTCGACACCGTAGGCCTGCTTCCAAGTGAGCGTCTTGCCGGGGAGAATGTCAGCGGTGGGCAGATCAACGCCCTTCTCGGTGTCGAAGGCCCCGTCGGATTGCTTATCTCCGCTCGTGGCTGTGGTCGTGAGCGTCATGGCGTTGTAGGGCTCTTTAGATCCGTTCTTCAACGTGACATCGACGATGACGAACTTCTTGAACTTGGTGTCAGAGGCTGCGTAGGGAGACGGTTGAAAGGGCTGAGGCTTCGAGATGGTGATCGCGACGCCGTCGTCCCACGTGAACGTGGATCCGAAGGGCTTGGTCTTGCTGTTGACTTCGTCAGATGACGTAGAGGTCGCTGAGCTGGATGTCTGAGGTGTCGTGCCTTCCCCGGCGGCTGACGAGGCCGACGAGGCGGGGGTGTTGCTGCCAGGGGCGTCGTTCGTGTTCTTGACCTCTGACGAACAGCCGCACAGGGCGAGGGCAGCCGCCACGGAGCAAATCTTCAGATTGCGCATGCGGCCAAGATGGAGGGTTTCGTATCTTTCGCGGGGGTTCGCGAGGTGACTTCTTTGGGTGACTGCCTGCGTTGGTGCGCCATGAGGAGTCCGTCGAGGTCAACCACACTCAGTTCATTGGGGACTGCTGCACGGATAGGTGACATGTTGGTCATGCGGCCTGGGTGGCCGCTGTGGTCATGATGGTCTCGTACT
>NZ_JBXASS010000032.1:0-5577 GCF_058809565.1 Dermacoccus sp. MPR-E5
GCCAGGAGTGTGAGGTCACCGCTCGTGCGCCAGGTCGCCGCTGCGGGCTTCCCGCGCGATCAGGTCACGGGACGCGGCGTCGTCGGCACGGACCCGATGGGCGGTCTCGAGCACATCGTCGATGTCGCTGTCGGGAATGACGACGGCTCCCGATGAGTCGCAGAAGATGTACTGGCCCGGATAGATGCCCACTCCGTCGATGACGACGGGGATGTTCGCCTGAAACGGCGTGACGACAGCTCCACCCCAGGCGACGGCCTCTCCCGAGCACCAGGCTGCGAAAGGTTCCTCGGCCAGCTCGTCGAAGTCGCGAAGGCGGCCGTCGGTCAGGACGCCGGCGAGGCCGACGTTGGTCGCACGGGAGAGCTTCGTCCCACCGGCGAGAGACGTCGAGCTGTGGCCGTTGCTGGCCATCACGAGGACCGTGTTGGCGGGATCGGCAGGTGATCCGTCGACGGCCTGGTGGAACAGCCGTCCGAACGTGTATTGCTCCGGGTCGAGTACGGCATGGCACGTTGGGAAGAAGGAGATCGTCGCGACCCGACCGAACAGGGTGCGTTCGGGTGTCGGACTGACCAGCCCGGTGACATGGGCACGGTGACGATGCTTCCGGCCGAGCGCGTCGGTCAGATCGGCACACGTCAGGCCTGCGGCTGATGCTGCGCGACGCCGCTCCACCGTGTTGTCTTCATCGTTGTTCACGGTCACTCCGCATCATTTCTCAGTCACTGATGACGCGAGGGCGTGCCACCGGCTCAGCGGTGGCACGCCCCCACGAGTACATGGTCAGACGGAAGCCTCCGTCGTCTCGATGCGGCGGGGCAGGACCCAGCCGGCGCGAGGGTAGTGGCAGTTGTAGCCGTTCGGATACCGCTGCAGGTAGTCCTGGTGCTCAGGCTCGGCCTCCCAGAACGGGCCGGCGGGCTCGATCGTGGTGACGGCCGAGCCTGGCCACAGGCCGGAGGCGTCGACGTCGGCGATCGTCTCCTTGGCGATCTGCTCCTGCTCGGGGGTGAGCGGGAAGATCGTCGAGCGGTAGCTCGTGCCGATGTCGTTGCCCTGACGGTTCAGGGTCGACGGGTCGTGGATCTGGAAGAAGAACGCCAGGATGTCCCGGTACGTCGTCTTCGACGGATCGAAGACGATCTCCACAGCCTCGGCGTGGCCGGGGTGGTTGCGGTAGGTGGCGTGATCGTTCTGTCCGCCGGTGTATCCGGCACGGGTGCTGATCACGCCCGGCTGCTTGCGGATGAGCTCGTCGACGCCCCAGAAGCAGCCGCCGGCGAGGACGGCCGTCTCGGTGCCTGGTGTGCGGGTGACCTCTCCGGTGTCGTGAATTCCACTGGTCATGATGCGTGCTCCTTCGTGGTCGTGGTGGTGGTCTCGAACAGTGAGCGGAACTCGCCATACCCCTCGGCCTCCAGGTCGGAGACGGGGATGAACCGCAGCGCGGCGGAGTTCATGCAGTAGCGCAGGCCGCCAGCGTTCGCGGGGCCGTCGTCGAAGACGTGTCCGAGGTGGCTGTCCGCCCCGGTGGAGCGGACCTCGGTGCGGGGCATCCAGAGGGATCGGTCCGTCTTCGTGTGGACGGCGTCCGCGACGACCGGCTTGGTGAAGCTGGGCCATCCGGTTCCACTGTCGTACTTGTCGGTGGATGAGAACAGGGGCTGCCCGGAAACGACGTCCACGTACAGGCCGTCCTCGTGGTTGTCCCAGTACTCGTTGCGGAAAGCCGGCTCGGTGCCGTCCTTCTGGGTGACGCGGTACTGCTGGTCGTTGAGGCGGCTCAGGGCCTCAGAAGTCTTGCTGTAGTCGTGCGACACGATTTCCTCCTTGTCCGGCGCCGCTGGCTGCGGCGTCACTGTTGATAACGCCGGGGTGACGCGGTTTGGTCCCGCTAATCTGGGAATAGGCTGTGACTTGAAGAACCCTCCTGTTGCTATTTCGGATCATGCGCTATTTGCTTCACCGAAGACCCATGTCGTGCTCGACTGACTGTCGCTGAGCACGATGCCGGCGGCGTCGAGTTCGTCACGGATACGGTCTGCCGTGCGGAAGTCCCCGACCGTGCGGGCCTGGGCTCGCTGGTCGAGCGCCTGGGCGATCAGAATCTCCAACGCCCGCTCGACGCGCAGGGGTCCAGCGGTTGATTTGCCCCACGGCATCTCGTGCGGATTGATGCCGAGGACGCCCGTCATGGCGAGCACGGCGTCCCGTGCGTCGGCACCGGCCCGCGCGTCGTGCTGGGTGAGGGCGGTATTGCCGCGCCTGACCTCGTCGTGGAGGACGGCGAGGGCCATGGGGATGTTGAGGTCGTCATCCAAGGCGTTTCTGAATGCGACCGGCAGCTTGCTCGCATCCGCCGTCTGCCTCGAGTCGTTCGCGCTCCGGGCGATGAAGTCTTCGATTCTGCGCATCGCCGCCGCGGCGGATCGCAGGGCGGATTCGGTCAGCTCCAGGTTCGACCGGTAATGGGCCGATCCGAGGTAGTAGCGCAGGTCGATAGGACGTATCCCCTGCAGAAGATCGTCGACGGGTGTCGCGTTGCCGAGGGACTTGCTGATCTTGTCGCCGCCGGACGTGACCCAGCCATTGTGCATCCAGTAGCGCGCGAATCCGTATCCGGCGGCACGGGACTGCGCCTGCTCATTCTCATGATGAGGAAAACGCAGGTCGAGCCCTCCACCGTGGATGTCGAAGCTCTCTCCCAGGTAGCGGAGGATCATCGTCGAGCAGCTCAGATGCCATCCCGGGCGTCCCGGCCCGTAAGGCGAATCCCATGCCGCGCCCGCGGCACTCGCCTCTCCTACCGCCACATCTGAGGGAACGGATTTCCAGAGCGCGAAGTCGCGAGGGTCGCGTTTCCCCGTCGCCTGATCGGCATGTTCGTCTCCGGGGAGAGTGCCGGTCTCCTGTGAGGTCAGAGAACCGTAGTCAGGCCATGATGAGACGTCGAAGTAGACGTCTCTCTCATCGTCTCCCGCTCGGTACGCGTGGCCTCGTTTGATCAGCCGGTCGATGAACGCAAGCATCTCGGCGGTATGCCCCGTCGCGCGCGGCTCGATCGTCGGCGGCAAGATACCGATCATGCGATAGGCGTCGGCGAACGCCCTCTCCTGGCGAGCAGCCCACGCCCACCATGGAACGCCCGCCGTGTTGCTCGCAGCAAGAATCTTGTCGTCCAGGTCGGTGATGTTTCGGACCAGGGTCACGTCGAGCTCGTGGCCGATCTGGAGCCATCGTCGCAACTGGTCGAAGACCACTGCCGAGCGGAGATGGCCGACGTGTGGCGGAGCCTGAACGGTCGGACCGCACAGATAGATGCCGACGCGACCCGGTCGCAGGGGCGCGAACGTGCACAACGATGATGTTCCGCTGTCGAAGAGCCGTAACGTCATCGATCAGCTCATCTCACGGGTGCGCTGCTCTCGGAGCGCACGGAGGTGGACCGCGGCCCAGGAGCGGAAGGGGCGCCAGCGTTCTGCGACCTCCTCAAGCAGCGATTCGGGCCCGTACTGGTAGGAGATCTCGGCGTAAAGGCGGCGTTCCGCGCGCGGAAGGACGTCCTGGGCGTTGGCGCCGCGGATAAGGACGAGGTCCGCGGCGAACGGTCCGATGCCTGTCACCGTGAGGAGCTCGCGGCGAGCAGATTCTTCGGGCGTAGTTCGGAGCCGGGGACCGTTGAGCAGTCCGGTGAGCGCAGCCTCGGCGACAGCCCGGAGATAGTCTGGCTTCCGACCGGGTAGGTCCAGTTCTCCGGCGTCGATGGCGCGGATGAGCGCATCGGGCGCGGGAAAGGCCCCGTCGTCCCCGTGCGCGACGATAAGGTCGCGGCGGACTCGGGCAGCAACCGGGACGCGAGTGCGCTGCGACAAGACGCACCAGGCTGCGGCTTCGTAGGGCGAATGGAAGCCGCACGGGCGATATCCGGGGAGAGCCCTTTGGGCGGTGGCGATGATCGGGTCGCGATCGCCGACAGCCGCCCAGGCCCGCGCGTCCACATCAAGAGAGAGGAAGCGGCACACCTGCTCAGCTGCTGCGGCCAGATCGCCAGTGCCGGACAGGCTGATCTGGGCGCTCTCCCCGCGCTGGGTGACGCGGGCGGACACGGGCGTCCAGTCATGCTCGCTCATAAAGCGCGCAGAGAGGACGTCCGGGTCGCCGCCGGCCGCGATCGCGGTAGGGGTGAATTCTTCCCAGAACCGCTTGCTGGTGCGCAAGGACCACGGCCCGAGGACCTGGACCGAGAGGGTGTGCTGCGCCATGGTGGCATTAGGCGCGGGCGTGAATGGTGACGACGTAGCCGTCGGGGTCACGGAATGAGAACTGCAGTCCGAACGGCCCCTCGAACGGTTCCTGCGCGATCGCCACTCCCGCGTCGACCAGGCGTGCATGCACGCCTTCCGCGTCGTCGTTGTGGAACCAGACTCCGGCGCCGGCGCCGAGCTGAGGCATCGCGTCGAGATCCACACCGGGGAACGGGTCGCGGACGGCGAACGCGGCTCCTCCTGCGGAGAAGACGGTCGCCGCGGGGTTCGAGTCTGGGAGGCGTGTGAGTCCGACGAGCTCCTCGTAGAACTTCGCGGAGACGGCGCGGTCCCGCACCTGGAAAGAGACGAAGTCCGGGCCGGTGGTTGTTGCTGCCATGAGCAGGCTCCTGTTCTGTTCAATATCGCCAGTGTCAATATCCTGACACTCGTTGGAGTGTGTGTCAAACTATTGACATGGATGCATTGGACCGGAGCCCGGAGTCGCTGGGGGTGCTGATCAAGGAGACGCAGTCGCTCCTGAACCAGCGAATGGACGATCGGCTTCGCCCGCTGGCGCTGAGTGTGCCGCAGTACGCGTGCTTGACCGCCTTGCAGGACACGCCAGGCATCACGAGCTCCGAACTCGCCCGGCGCGCGTTCGTGTCTCGCCAGTCGATGAACGTGCTGCTTCAGGGGCTGGAGAAGCGGGGACTGGTCACCCGCTCGAGTGATCCTGGGCCCAGGCGGGAACGGAGCGTGGTGCTGAACGATGCCGCAGAACTCCTCCTCGAACGCGCACATGAGGAAGTCTCCTCGGTCGTTCATCGCATGACCGTGGAGGTTGAGCCGGTGGAGCGCGTCCGTCTTTACGAGCTTCTGGCTCGTTGCCGCGACGCCCTGCTCATTCCTTGACGGCATTGTCAGGCCCGGGGAGCTGATACCGGCCGATGGCGCTGTAGGACCCGCGGCGGAAGCGGAGACCAGCGATCCGCCCGTCTTCGACGAGCCAGCGCAGTTCATAGCACGCGCGGTAGTCCGGCGGCCAGAAGGAACAGAACTGCCCCTCTGCATCCACATACCACTCCCCCAACGTGGGTCTTCCGTTCTCGACGTACACGGTCTTGCCGTCCTCGGCGAATGCCTGCGTTGCCCCGTCCTCGTACAGGATCGATGCGGCCGTCAGCGCGCGAGGGATATCCGGTGCTCGAACTTCCTCCGCGTCGATGACGGTGAGGTCAGATAGCGGCTCGTTCATCAGTACGTCTCCTCTGGCCTGATCTGCTGCGGGCGGTCCAGTCGGCTCTCGTCCTGGGTCTCATCGGGGCGA
>NZ_JBXASS010000033.1:0-5164 GCF_058809565.1 Dermacoccus sp. MPR-E5
GTGTATTGTTTCAGAATTACACAGGGACGCGAGCACTAGCACAACAATACTGAGTGTGATAATAAGTTATCGGTTCATTAGTACCGGTCAGCTACAACCATTACTGGTCTTCCACATCCGGCCTATCAACCCCATCGTCTCTAGGGAACCTCTCACACACAAGGTGTATGGAAACCTCATCTCGAAGCGTGCTTCCCGCTTAGATGCTTTCAGCGGTTATCACTTCCGAACGTAGCCAATCAGCGGTGCTCCTGGCGGAACAACTGACACACCAGAGGTTCGTCCATCCCGGTCCTCTCGTACTAGGGACAGGTCTTCTCAAGTTTCCTACGCGCACAGCGGATAGGGACCGAACTGTCTCACGACGTTCTAAACCCAGCTCGCGTACCGCTTTAATGGGCGAACAGCCCAACCCTTGGGACCTACTCCAGCCCCAGGATGCGACGAGCCGACATCGAGGTGCCAAACCATGCCGTCGATATGAGCTCTTGGGCAAGATCAGCCTGTTATCCCCGGGGTACCTTTTATCCGTTGAGCGACGGCGCTTCCACAAGCCACCGTCGGGTCACTAGTCCCCACTTTCGTGCCTGCTCGACATGTCTGTCTCACAGTCAAGCTCCCTTGTGCACTTACACTCAAAACCTGATTGCCAACCAGGCTGAGGGAACCTTTGGGCGCCTCCGTTACCCTTTAGGAGGCAACCGCCCCAGTTAAACTACCCATCAGGCACTGTCCCTGATCCGGATCACGGACCGAAGTTAGGAGCCCAATACGACCAGAGTGGTATTTCAACAATGACTCCACACACACTGGCGTGCATGCTTCACAGTCTCCCACCTATCCTACACAAGCCGTACCGAACACCAATACCAAACTGTAGTAAAGGTCCCGGGGTCTTTCCGTCCTGCTGCGCGTAACGAGCATCTTTACTCGTACTGCAATTTCGCCGAGTTCGTGGTTGAGACAGTGGAGAAGTCGTTACGCCATTCGTGCAGGTCGGAACTTACCCGACAAGGAATTTCGCTACCTTAGGATGGTTATAGTTACCACCGCCGTTTACTGGGGCTTAAATTCTCAGCTTCACCACCGAAGTGATTAACCAGTCCTCTTAACCTTCCAGCACCGGGCAGGCGTCAGTCCGTATACATCGAATTACTTCTTCGCACGGACCTGTGTTTTTAGTAAACAGTCGCTTCTCCCTGGTCTCTGCGACCCTCACCCCTAGCCCGTACGGGCTTCAAGGCTTGGGCCCCCCTTCTCCCGAAGTTACGGGGGCATTTTGCCGAATTCCTTAACCACGATTCACTCGATCGCCTTAGTATTCTCTACCTAACCACCTGAGTCGGTTTGGGGTACGGGCGGCTCGAACCTCGCTAGAAGTTTTTCTCGACAGCATAGGATCACCCTGCTTCCCACATACGTGGTCACCATCACATCTCAGCCACACCACTGACGGATTTACCTACCAGTGGGCCTACATGCTTGGACGGGGACTACCATCGCCCCGCGGAGGCTACCTTCCTGCGTCACTCCATCGCTTACCTACTACACGATCGGGTCACACGCTCCCCACACCAGATGATCCCGAAGGACCGGTTGGCATGGTTCGGGTGTTTAGCATCCCATGGTTCAGTATGGGCGGTTCTTCGCCGGTTCCGGAATATCAACCGGATGTCCATCGACTACGCCTGTCGGCCTCGCCTTAGGTCCCGACTTACCCAGGGCAGATTAGCTTGACCCTGGAACCCTTGGTTATTCGGCGGACGGGTTTCTCACCCGTCATTCGCTACTCATGCCTGCATTCTCACTCGTGTAGCATCCACGACTCGATCACTCGGCCGCTTCACTCGCCACACGACGCTCCCCTACCCAACAACACCCCCGTTAAGGGTCAGTGTGTCATTGCCACAGCTTCGGTGATGTGCTTGAGCCCCGCTACATTGTCGGCGCGGAATCACTTGACCAGTGAGCTATTACGCACTCTTTAAAGGGTGGCTGCTTCTAAGCCAACCTCCTGGTTGTCACAGCAACTCCACATCCTTTCCCACTTAGCACACGCTTAGGGACCTTAGCTGATGATCTGGGCTGTTTCCCTCTCGACTACGAAGCTTATCCCCCGCAGTCTCACTGCCACGCTCTCACTTACCGGCATTCGGAGTTTGGTTGACGTCAGTAACCCGGTGGGGCCCATCAGCCATCCAGTAGCTCTACCTCCGGCAAGAAACACGCGACGCTGCACCTAAATGCATTTCGGGGAGAACCAGCTATCACGGAGTTTGATTGGCCTTTCACCCCTACCCACAGCTCATCCCCTCAGTTTTCAACCTAAGTGGGTTCGGTCCTCCACGCCGTCTTACCGGCGCTTCAACCTGGCCATGGGTAGATCACTCCGCTTCGGGTCTAGACCCAGCGACTCAAACGCCCTATTCGGACTCGCTTTCGCTACGGCTACCCCACACGGGTTAACCTCGCCACTGAGCACTAACTCGCAGGCTCATTCTTCAAAAGGCACGCCGTCACCCCACACAGAGGCTCCGACGGATTGTAAGCACACGGTTTCAGGATCTATTTCACTCCCCTCCCGGGGTTCTTTTCACCTTTCCCTCACGGTACTAGTCCGCTATCGGTCACCAGGGAATATTTAGGCTTAGCAGGTGGTCCTGCCAGATTCACACGAGATTTCACGGGCCCCGTGCTACTTGGGAAACAGCACAACACAGCCACACACGTTTCGTCTACGGGAGTCGCACCCTCTACGCTCAACCATTCAAGATTGTTCAACTACGCACATGGTTTCTTACTGCGCACCCTCATGTCAGTGAGGATCAGCACTGTCCCACAACCCCACAACCGCAACCCCTGACAGGTCTCACACGATCATGGTTTAGCCTCATCCGCTTTCGCTCGCCACTACTCACGGAATCACTCTTGTTTTCTCTTCCTGTGGGTACTGAGATGTTTCACTTCCCCACGTTCCCTCCCAACACCCTATGTGTTCAGGTGCAGGTGCCATGACATGATTCATGGCGGGTTTCCCCATTCGGAAATCCCCGGATCACAGCCTGTTTATCGACTCCCCGAGGCATATCGCAGATTACAACGTCCTTCATCGGTTCCTGGTGCCAAGGCATCCACCGTGTGCCCTTAAAAACTTAAGATCACAGATACTAGATGCTCGCGTCCACTGTGTAATTCTCAAACAACACGCCACACACAACCCCACACACCCAAACCCCATCCAACAAGATGAAGAGTCTTCACTTGGTGTGTGATCTTGTGTTGACCACAACCCCAGAACACGATCCGTGTCCTGAGAACCCAACAACGCGCCGAACACAACCTCAACACACTCACCACCACCATGCTTTCCCCAACCAGCCCCACATCCTCACCCCATCAAGGGATCAAGACGCGTATGACTGGTTCGTACTCGCTGATGCCGGCAACCATGCAGGCTGCACCATGATCATCGTTCCACCCATGAGCACCCCCCACACACGTACGGTGTGGCAAGGGCTTGATGCTCCTTAGAAAGGAGGTGATCCAGCCGCACCTTCCGGTACGGCTACCTTGTTACGACTTAGTCCCAATCGCCAGTCCCACCTTCGACGGCTCCCCCCACAAGGGTTAGGCCACCGGCTTCGGGTGTTACCGACTTTCGTGACTTGACGGGCGGTGTGTACAAGGCCCGGGAACGTATTCACCGCAGCGTTGCTGATCTGCGATTACTAGCGACTCCGACTTCATGGGGTCGAGTTGCAGACCCCAATCCGAACTGAGACCGGTTTTTTGGGATTAGCTCCACCTCACGGTTTCGCAACCCTCTGTACCGGCCATTGTAGCATGCGTGAAGCCCAAGACATAAGGGGCATGATGATTTGACGTCATCCCCACCTTCCTCCGAGTTGACCCCGGCAGTCTCCCATGAGTCCCCACCCGAAGTGCTGGCAACATGGAACGAGGGTTGCGCTCGTTGCGGGACTTAACCCAACATCTCACGACACGAGCTGACGACAACCATGCACCACCTGTACACCAGTCCGAAGACGCACACATCTCTGCATGATTCCGGTGTATGTCAAGCCTTGGTAAGGTTCTTCGCGTTGCATCGAATTAATCCGCATGCTCCGCCGCTTGTGCGGGCCCCCGTCAATTCCTTTGAGTTTTAGCCTTGCGGCCGTACTCCCCAGGCGGGGCGCTTAATGCGTTAGCTGCGGCACGGAACTCGTGGAATGAGTCCCACACCTAGCGCCCAACGTTTACGGCATGGACTACCAGGGTATCTAATCCTGTTCGCTCCCCATGCTTTCGCTTCTCAGCGTCAGTAATGGCCCAGAGACCTGCCTTCGCCATCGGTGTTCCTCCTGATATCTGCGCATTTCACCGCTACACCAGGAATTCCAGTCTCCCCTACCACACTCTAGTCTGCCCGTACCCACTGCAGAACCGGAGTTAAGCCCCGGTCTTTCACAGCAGACGCGACAAACCGCCTACAAGCTCTTTACGCCCAATAATTCCGGACAACGCTCGCACCCTACGTATTACCGCGGCTGCTGGCACGTAGTTAGCCGGTGCTTCTTCTCCAGGTACCGTCACGTTAGCTTCGTCCCTGGTGAAAGAGGTTTACAACCCGAAGGCCGTCATCCCTCACGCGGCGTCGCTGCATCAGGCTTTCGCCCATTGTGCAATATTCCCCACTGCTGCCTCCCGTAGGAGTCTGGGCCGTGTCTCAGTCCCAGTGTGGCCGGTCGCCCTCTCAGGCCGGCTACCCGTCGTCGCCTTGGTAGGCCATTACCCCACCAACAAGCTGATAGGCCGCGAGTCCATCCCCCACCACAAAAACTTTCCACCAACACTCCATGCGGAGATCGGTCGTATCCAGTATTAGACCCAGTTTCCCAGGCTTATCCCAGAGTGAGGGGCAGGTTACTCACGTGTTACTCACCCGTTCGCCACTAATCCACACCAGCAAGCTGGTGCTTCATCGTTCGACTTGCATGTGTTAAGCACGCCGCCAGCGTTCGTCCTGAGCCAGGATCAAACTCTCCGTAGAAAAAATTTGTTACCCTGACCGAGAAAAAAACGGTGACAAACAACAACCCCAAAAGGGTCATCGTCGTTCTGTACAATCATTAATCACTCAGCCAAAACACGCGACACTCCA
>NZ_JBXASS010000034.1:0-4602 GCF_058809565.1 Dermacoccus sp. MPR-E5
TGGGAAACGCCCGGTCACATTCCGAACCCGGAAGCTAAGCCCTTCAGCGCCGATGGTACTGCACTCGGTAGGGTGTGAGAGAGTAGGACACCGCCGGACTTCTTCTAAGACGTGATGGTCTTGAACAGCTCCCCCGAAAGACTGGGGTTGAGTAGTTCAAGACCATCACGCATTTCTACGTCCACCACAAACACCCTGACCCCCGCCGCCCCTGCGAATGCTTGTACGGGTGCGGATGGACACGTACATGACGTTGCCCACTCCCTCGGGGACTGGGCATCGATCGGTAGAGAGGGTCAGGCGCCGGCCTGCGCGGCCATCGAGGTGCCTTCGATGAGCGCGAAGGTGTGGGTACGTGACGTCGGGAAATACGTCGAGGAAGCCCTCGGTGCGTGCGGTCGCCTCGGGGTTGGCCGTCGGCGTCGTGTCGCCCTCACCGCGGCTCGCACCCTGCGGCATCTCGACGAGCGCGACGTCGCGGTGGCCGAGGTCGTACAGGTATGTGGCCAGGGTGCGCAGCGCGGCGCGTTCCATCGTCAGCTGCAGGACACCGTCGATCGCGGGGTAACCCGTGCCGGCGAGCGGGATGCGGCGATGGCGCAGGTGGTCCAGCACCGCCGCCGAGACATGCCCGCCGAGCGGGAAGACGACGGCGTCGCGGGGGATGCCGGACATGCGTCGCACGACCTCGTGCTCATCGCTACCCTACGCCAGGATGAGCAGGATGCCGCTCGAGTTCTGGCCCAGGTGCTGCGCGAGACCGTCGAGCACGCTGACGGCGAACGGGTCACTGAACGAGTTGAGCAGTCGCCCCTCGGCGAAGACACCGACGATGCCGGAGCGTCCCTGTCGCAGGGACGAGGCGAGCGGGGGTCGGGGCTGCCGGAATCGAGATCCTCGGCGGCCTCGAGGACGCGCTCATGCGTCGCGTCGGCTTCGCATCGTCCACCACGGCCGGGGGGATGGCAATTCTGTGCAGGCACCCATCGATGTGGGACGGGCTGAGCGGTATCCGTCACGTGGTTACTGAAGCGTAGGTAGGGTTGGGGGATCGCGGCGCGGACCGCGACACCGGAGCTGACGACGGCCGAAGGAGACCACAGCGATGACGACCTCACGGACCCGGGTGACGCTGCTCGACGTGGCGCGCGGGGCGCTGACGATGACGCCCGACATCCCCCACGTCGCCAAGCATCTGCCGTCCTTACTGCTGCGTCGATCGGGCCGCGCCATGTCGATCGGCTCGGTATTCGAAGGGCTCGCCGAGCGGCACCCGCAGCGTCCGTTCGTCGTGGCCGACGAGGGGCGCCTCACCTACGCAGAGGCCAACGAGCGTGTCAACCGGCTCGCGTGGGTGCTCAAGGACGCTGGGGTGCGTCACGGGGACGTCGTCGGGCTGATGTCGCACAACTCGATCGACATGCTGCTCGTGATGCTCGCGACCGTGAAGCTCGGCGCCGTCAGCGGGCTGCTCAACTACAACCAGCAGGGCGATGTGCTCGCCCACAGCCTCGGAGTACTCGACGCCCGCGTCATCGTCGCCGAGCCGTCGTTGCTCGAGGCGATGACGACGTGCCTCGCGGGGGAGGGCTCAGCGAACACCGCACCGTCGTCGGATACCGGGCGCCACGCGGACGTCGTCGGGCTCGACGAGCTCGTCGCACAGGCGACGAACGCGCCTACGGCGGCGGCGCAGAACCCGCCCGAATGCGCGCAGGTGCGCGGCAGCGACAAGGCGTACTACATCTTCACCTCCGGCACGACGGGCATGCCGAAGGCCTCCATCATGAGCCACCATCGGTGGCTGCAGTCGTACTCGGGCCTCGGCGGGCTGGGCGTGCGGCTGCGCGAGGGCGACACTCTCTACTGCTGCCTGCCGCTGTACCACAACAACGCCGTGACGGTCGCGCTCGGAGCCGTGCTCAACGGCGGCGCGTGCTTCGCCATCGCGCGCAAGTTCTCCGTCTCCAACTTCTGGGACGACGTCATCCGCTTCGACGCGACGTCGTTCGTCTACATCGGCGAACTGTGCCGCTATCTGCTCGGCCAGCCGCAGCGGGACGTTGACCGGGCGCACCGCATCCGCGTCATCGTCGGCAACGGCCTGCGGACCGACATCTGGGCCGAGTTCCAGGAGCGCTTCGGCATCGCGCGCATCGCCGAGTTCTACGGGGCGAGCGAGTGCAACATCGCGTTCATCAACGCCTACAACATCTCCGAGACGGCCGGCACGTGCCCACTGCCGCACAAGGTCGTCGCCTACGACCCGGAGACGGGCGGCGCGGTGCGCGACGGGAACGGGCGGCTGCGTCAGGTCAAGGTCGGCGAGGCGGGCCTGCTGCTCGCCAAGGTGACGAAGGCCCAGCCGTTCGACGGGTACACCGACGACGACGCCACCGAGAAGAAGCTGCTGCGCGACGGTTTCAAGGACGGCGACTGCTGGTTCATCACCGGCGACCTCGTGCGCCGGCAGGGGCTCAACCACGTGGCGTTCGTCGATCGGCTCGGCGACACGTTCCGGTGGAAGGGCGAGAACGTCGCGACGACGGAGGTCGAGGCGGCCCTCGAGCGGCTGCCGTTCGTCGAGGACTGCGTCGTCTACGGCGTCGAGGTGCCCGGCTGCGACGGGCGAGCCGGCATGGCCGCCGTCGTGCTGCGCGAGGGCGAGCCCTTCGACGCCATGGCGGCCGTCGCGCTCAACGAACGCCTGCCGAAGTACGCGGTGCCACTGTTCGTGCGCGAGGTCGATTCGCTCGAGCACACCTCGACGTTCAAGTCGCGCAAGGTCGAACTGCGCGACGCCGGGTTCGCCGGCGTGGGTGACGACCGCGTGTGGGTGCTGATGCGTGACGGCTACGTGCCCTTCTACGGGAGCTACCCCGAAGACGTCGCAGCAGCGCGTCAGCCGTGAGGGGTTGAGCTTCGCCGTCGGCCGGCCATGTGGTCGTGCGTCAGCTGTGAGGGGTGGAGCTTCGCGTCAGCCGGCCATGTGGTCGCGCGGCAGCTGTGAGGGGTGGAGCGTCGCGTCGGCGTGGTGGTTCAGCGTGTCGGGCGTCAGAACGATGCGGTGGCGAGCTTGACGGCGAACAGGCAGAAGGCCGTCCCCGCGGCGAGGTGTGCGCCGGCGACGACGCGCGGGCGTCCTGCGACGCGGTGGCCGAGCCGCGAACTGATGGCGATGACGGCCGCGAGGTAGATGAGGCTGATGATCTGCATGATGACGGCGAGCACCCCGAAGTTGACCCACAGGTGCGGATCGCCCGGCGTCACGAACTGCACGAAGAACGCGGCGAAGAACAGGATCGACTTGGGGTTGAGCATGCCCGTCACGATCGAGCGGCTGAACGGGGACGCCGCGATGCCGGCGTCATCGGGGGCCGCGCCTGTGTCGATGGGGTTGAGCGAGTCGTCCGTGGCGTCGGCGCGCGTCAGCGCTCGATGTTCGCGCAGCAACTGCACCCCTCGGCGCAGCAGACCGAACCCGAGATAGACGAGGTAGGCGCCGCCGACGAGCGTCAGCGCGCGGAAGAACAGCGACCCGCCCGTCAGCAGCGTGCCCGCCGGCGACGGCCGCGATCATGAGGATGCTGTCGCTGATGAACACACCGGCGGCGGCCTGCCAGCCGGCGCGTCGCGATACCTGCGCGGCGCTCGTCGCGACGAACAGCGAGTTCGGCCCGGGCAGCAGGATTGGTTGTGACAGCTTGGTCTGGCCCCGTTGTGACGGCTTGATCTGGCCCCGCGTGCGACTTGCCGGGGTGTTGACGGTCTGAACTGGCCCCACCCCTTCACGCTGGTCCCCATCACTGGGAACCAGTCGCGAGGGCAAGGGAGCCAAGATGGGGTCACGAGTGCAGCTGTACGCCGACATCCGCTACGACGCGCGAGTCGATGGCCTGTCCATCCGCGAGCTCGCCCGCAAGCACGGAGTCCACCGCCGCACCGTCCGCCAGGCCCTCGCCGCTGCCGAACCCCCACCCCGCAAGAAACCGGTCCGCACGGCACCGCGCCTGGATCCGTACAAGCCGGCGATCGACGAGATGCTCACCTATGACCTGACCGCGCCGCGCAAGCAGCGCCATACCGCGACCAGGATCCTGGCCCGGCTGCGCGACGAGCACGGCGCCACCGACCTGTCCTACTCCACGGTGCGGGACTACGTGCGGGTCCGGCGCGCGCAGATCGATCTGGAGGCCGGGCGCCGGGTGGAGGCGATGGTGCCGCAGGACCACGCCCCCGGCGCGGAGGCCGAGGTCGACTTCGGCGAGGTCTACGTCATCCTCGACGGCGTCAAGACCAAGTGCCACATGTTCGTCTACCGCCTGTCCCACTCGGGCAAGGCCATCCACCGCGTCTACCCGACCGGCGGGCAGGAAGCCTTCCTCGAGGGACACATCGAGGCCTTCCACGCCCTGAGCGGCATCCCCACCCGACACATCCGCTACGACAACCTCACCTCCGCCCTCGTGCAGGTCATCCACGGCGGCGACCGGCTACGCGACGAGAACGAACGCTGGGTGCTGTTCCGCTCCCACTACGGCTTCGACGCGTTCTACTGCCAGCCAGGCATCGACGGCGCCCACGAGAAAGGTGGCGTCGAGG
>NZ_JBXASS010000035.1:0-4435 GCF_058809565.1 Dermacoccus sp. MPR-E5
CTCATCAACTATCGCTAGGCCACTACTCAAAGCCGGCGACTTCCAGACCGCGACTACACCCTCGATTGGGATGAGCCAGTAAAGGGTCTGAGTTCTCGTGGTCGCTGTAGGGGTGGTGTCGGGCCTGCCGACTAGATCGACCGTTATGGCGGAGTACCAGTAAGACTTCTGGATAAAGTTTTTACACGTGTACTTCGCTGTCACACGGCGACCTGTTCCACCCGTGTTCGGGCCACTCCGCCGGACACAGGAGCGGGTCTACCCCGATCACACTGCTACGAAGTAGCGGGCCGAAGACCTGAACTTCCAAGGGGTGAGGTACCGTCGGGGCAGACGAACTGCATAGGGGCATAAAGGAAGGGCCAGGAGGTAGGAACTCCTGACCCTTCGAGAGACCTAGGACGTAGGACTCCTGATCTCTCGACCGGTAGCAGTACAAGCTGCTTGCCGGCCACGCTTTTCGCCACGCACTAGAAGCGTAGCGCGAAGCTCGCCCGTCGTCACGGTGGCGCTCCAGGCTCCACGCCGACACCCACAGCGTTCCTATCGAGGTCGTAGCGCGGCCCCCGCCGAGTGCAGTAGTGCGACCGTGTTGGGAGAGGCCGTTAGAGGGCAGGTCCGTTCACCGTCTGTTCCAGCTCCCCTCGTCGGCAGCGTTGACTGCTCGAGCCGCTAGCTCGCAGTCACCCCGCACGCCGCCGGCACCCCCACAGCATCAGGCAGCGTCAGCATGCCTGGCTGCTGCCAGAAAACCCCGTTCTCCGTCACGTCACCGTGCGCGTCGTATCTCCCCCTTTCTCTTAGGCACATTTGCACAGAGTGCTTACCAGCTACGCTGGCCCTAGCGGGCCATCGTTCGCTGGTGTCGGTTCGGCGTGGTGTGAGGGGGTGTGTTGGCTGTGATGACGGCGGCGAAGCTAGGCGCGGGCAGCACGGACTACTACGAGTCGACGGTGGCTGAGGGTGCGCGTATCCCGGGTGCGGACATGACGGACTACTACGGCGAGGCGGGGGATGCTGCGGCGCGGGTGTTCGTGGTGGGGCGTGCGGGTGGGGACCGTGCGCAGATGGAGTCGTATCTGGGGGTGGGCGATGGTCAAGTGCTCGATGGGTTGATGGTTGGGGCGTGGTTCAACGAGCCGATCGCGCCGTCGGGGGCGTCGTTGGGGCGGGCGTACTCGGAGCGCAGCGTGTACGGCTACGACGTGACGACGGCGGCGCCGAAGAGCGTGTCGATGCTGTGGGGGCTGAGTGATGATGCGGTGGTGCACGAGCAGATCGTGGCCGCGCATGAGGCGGCGATCAGGTCGGCGCTCGGGTATCTGAGTGAGCATGCGGGGTACACGCGGGTGCACAACCCGGTGACGGGTCAGAAGGACTTGGTCCGCACGTTGGGGCTGAGTGGGGTCACGTATCAGCACCGCACGAGCCGTGCGGGTGATCCGCACCTGCACACGCATGTGTTGATCCACAACAGGCAGGTTCGTGCTGACGGGGGCGGCGTGGGCAGCTTGGACGGGCAGAGCTTGCTGCACGAGCTGAAGGCTGGCGGGTCGATCTATCAGGCGGCGTTGCGTGCGGAGTTGTCGCAGCGGCTGGGGGTGTCCTGGAAGGACGTGGACCCGACGACGGGTCAGGCCGATTTGAAGCACGTCAGTCGTGAGCACATCGAGGCGTGGTCGCAGCGGCACAACCAGATCAGCGCGTGGACTGATGAGCACTTGTCTGGGGCGGATGCGGGGGTGAGCGCGGCGCAGTTGGCGCAGGCGCAGAAAGCGACTCGTGAGCACAAGGAGACCGGCGCGAGTGATGAGCAGTTGCGGGCGCAGTGGCGTTCGGATGTGCGCGCACAGGGCCTCGATGTTTCGGCGTGGATGGCAGGTGCGCGGGCTGACGCGCCGGTGGTGTTGCCGTCGGCGGAGGCGGTGCTGGAGCAGTTGTCGCAGGTGCGTTCGACGTTCACCCGTGCTGATGCTGTCGAGGTGGCGGCGGCGTTGATGCCGCCAGCCATGCCCGCGCAGCAGGTACGCGCGGCGGTGGAGGAGCTTGCCGGGCAGGTCGTGGGTGAGGCGCTGATCTTGAGCGTTGATCCGGACAAGCAGCACGGTGAGCGCCTGGCGCATGAGCGTGAGGGCAGCGTGCGGTACGCGAGCACGGAGACGATCGAGCGTGAGCAGCTGATGCTGCGCAGCGCGCAAGAACGGGTTGCGGGGCTGGCTGTCGACGAGGCGGTGCTGGCAGCAAGTGGGGGCGTGCTGGAGCGGTTGAGTGCGGATCAGCGGCAGGCCGTCACGACGATGGCGCGCAGTGATGCGCGGGTGACGCCGTTCGTTGCGCCGGCAGGATCGGGCAAGACGTTCTCGTTGGCGTCGTTGCAGCAGTTGTACGCGGCGCAGGGACGCGAGGTCGTGGGTTTGGCGCCGACGGGCAAGGCCGCGGACGTGATGACTGGTGAAGGTGTCGTGACGTCGGCGTCAACGGTCGCGGCGATGCGAGCCAGGATCGAAGCCGGCCGGCACGGATGGTCGCCTCGAACGGTCGTGTTCGTGGATGAGGCCGGCATGGTGGGTACCCCTGATCTGGCGCGGATCATCGAGGCGGGGCGTGAGGCTGGGGCGAAGATCGTCTTGACCGGGGATCCTGCTCAGTTGGACCCGGTCAAGGCCGCGGCCGGTGGCTTTTCGTTGCTGGCTGAATCGTGTGCGGACACAGCGCAGCTGTCACAGGTACGCCGTCAGGTCGATGCTGATGAGCGCGCCGCTGGGTTGGCGCTGCGTGAGGGCAGCGTCAGCGAGGTGAACATGGCTGCTGACTGGTACGCGCACGCTGATCGTCTGCGCCTGGGGAACGACGCCGCGATGCTCGAGGCGGCGTACCGGGCGTGGTCCCGTGATCGTGACGGCGGGCTCGAGGCGCGGCTGATCACGCAGAAACTCGAGGTCGCGGACGCGTTGAATGTGCGCGCTCAGGCTGAGCGGTTGCCGCAGCTGCTCGAGACAGCCCGCCAGGACGCTCACCGGCAGGGCCTGAGTCCGCGTGAGAGCGACGCGTTCGTGAAGGCGCAGGTTCGGACGGTTCCCACCTCACGCGGGCAGCAGGCACGCATCGGCGATGACCTGATCACCCGCAAGAACACCGCCAGGCTGCGCGCGAGCGACGAGCATGGACATGACGCTGGGGCGGTGCGTAACGGGCAAACGTGGCGGGTGCAGGCGACCCGCGATGACGGCAGCGTCGTCGTGACACGCCCCGGCGAGGACGGAATTGTCAGCGCGTTCTTGCCCGGTGAGTACGTGCGTGAATCAACGCATCTGGGTTACGCGGTCAGTGTGCACGCAGCGCAAGGAATGACCGCTGATCGTGTGCACGCCGTCCTGGACGCCAGTACCGCCGACCGGGGCGCGTTGTACGTCGCGATGACGCGCGGGCGGCACCGTAATACGGCCTACCTGACGGAATCACGCGTCGGGGACCAAGCGCACGAGCACGGCGCGCACGCGTCGACGGTCAAGCCGTGGCATGCGACCAGTGGTGAAGCTCGGCGCGCATTCGTCGCGATCGCGAGTCGTGATACTCGAGATCGGGCTGCACACACTGTTCTGGCCGAGGCCCGTAGCGAATACGCCGCCCATGTCGCCGCACGCGCCGCGCACGTGAAAGCGAACCCACCAGCAGAACTTGTGCGAGCCCAAGCCCGCGCTGAACGGCGCGCCCTGGAAAAGGCCCAACACGACGCGTCGAGGATCGAGTCACCAGAAGACATTGCGGCAGCTTTCGACGCCGAGTGGGACGCCTACGACACCGAAAGAAGCGAACCTCCCCAGCACGAACGTTTCCAGACGGCGCTGGCTTCTTTGAAGCGGATGAATGCGGAACAGCGACGAGGGGCGACCACAGCCGGTAGCGGAATCGCACCCAAACCCAGTAGCAACGAAGAAGCGTTGGAGCGTATCCGCCGCCGAGTCGAAGAACGCCGTACAGGCAAACCCGCGCCAGGGCGAGCCACGAACACGCAACCGCGATACGACCGCTTCGACTCCCCGACCTATCGGGATAACGGCCCCAGCATCGACCGGTAACAGCCCTCCCTGGCTGGGGGCACCTCCAAGGCTCTGAGCGCAAGGGGGCGTGTCCCTTGCGCTCGTCGCCCGCCCGGCATCGCACCCTGCCAGAACGAGCCCGGACCTACGGCACCCCTCCGCAAGCTCCGGGGCACACTCCGGCCCGGCCCCGTCCCGGCTGATCGGGAACTCACGCCGAACGGGCGACGAGCGCAAGGGACACACCAAGGGGGGCCGGCCACGAAACCCCTACCGCACCCACCCGACACGCGCACTCAACGCCCCCATCACCGCCACAACCAGGGGGTGACACACACTAGAACCCATGTCACCTGTCACCCCTGACACGTCACCCCCGCACGACACCCCCATGT
>NZ_JBXASS010000036.1:0-2981 GCF_058809565.1 Dermacoccus sp. MPR-E5
GGCTCATCCCAATCGAGGGTGTAGTCGCGGTCTGGAAGTCGCCGGCTTTGAGTAGTGGCCTAGCGATAGTTGATGAGGTTTCGGAACCCACGCGCGGAAGTCACAGAGGTGTTCGAGTCATCCGTTGATCGCCTTGGCCGGGGCGTCGTAGGTGCCGGGCGGTCACGCTCTTAGCATGCTGACGCTCAGCTCGGGAGGCCCAGCTCACCATGAGTTTGTTACTTACCCTACCGGTAGGTAGAGTTGTCGATATGAGTACTAGTGCACCTGCCCACCGACCGTCGGCGCGAGGCGGCGTTCTCGCCAGCACTCTTGCGTGGGCCCGCACTGGCGCCTCTGTCTCCCTGGTGTCCGCAGCTCGCGCTGCAGGAATCACTAAGGCTGGCCTGATGTACCACTTCCCAACCAAGGAAGCACTGATGACCGCCGTCATCGACCACCTCCTCGACGGCTACGAGCGGGATCTGGCCGCCCGCCTGGCTACCACCAACCCAAACGTACCCACGATCAGCGAACGCCTCGCCGCCTACGTTGACTGGGCTTGCGACGGGCCGTTCGACTACGGCGACCTGGTCATGTTCACCGACCCCCGCCTGCGCGAGCCGCTCACCGAGCGATGGAACAGCCGCATGGGGGCCTGGGTCGACGTCCCCGAGACCCTTCCGGCCGACCAGCGGGCCCGCCTCCACGGCGTCCGACTCTTGGCCGACGGCATCTGGCTCAACACCGCCGGCAACGGCATCGCCCTATCCGACGAGGACACCGACGCCATTCGAGCACTCGCACACCACCTCATCCAGGAGAACTCATGACCAAGTGGCTACTGCTCGCGGGGTCCATCCTCAGCGAGGTCACCGGTTCGCTGTCGCTGAAGGGAGCACTCGATCGACCCGGACTGTACGTGCTCGTCGCGGCTGGCTACATCGCCTCGTTCATTCTCCTCGCCCTCGTTCTGCGTCAGGGCATGGCGCTGGGCGTCGCCTACGGCATTTGGGGCGCCCTCGGTGTCGCCACCACCGCCGTGATGTCGTCGCTGATCTTCGATGAAACCCTCACCGCACTCATGGGCGTCGGCATCGTCCTCATCATTGCCGGCGTCCTCACCGTCGAACTCGGCTCCCAGCACGCGGTCAAGAACCTCGAAGAAGCCACCTGATGGCTTACCTGTTCCTCCTCGGAGCCATCATTGCCGAGGTCAGCGCTACCCTCTCGCTGCGCATGGCAGCTACTGGCGTCCGCGCCTACTACGCCGCCGTCGCCGGCGGCTACCTCCTGGCCTTCGCGTTTCTCACCCTCGCCCTTAATGAGGGCCTGGGCCTCGGTGTCGCTTACGGCATCTGGGCAGCGTCCGGAGTTGCCCTAACGGCCGTCGCGTCCAAAGCCCTCTTCAAGGAGCCGCTCACCGCGCTCATGATGGGCGGCATCGCACTCATCATCGCCGGCGTTCTTCTCGTCGAGCTCGGCGCCCTGCACTGACTGAGATCCCCATCCCCACGACGTCGTCGCTCACAACGGAGCAAGGCCTTGGCAACGGGCTTCTGATGAGGTGTACTCGTTGATCGAAGCGACTCCGGCGCGACGGTGGCTAGATCGTGGTCGAGGTCTTCGGAAGATGACGTTCCACGCCTGACATCCGGAGGTCTGACGTCGTTGCCTGTCGCTACCGCTCGGGCCCGCTTCGCTCGCCCGGACCTGACAACGTTCTGCCGACTCGACGAACTCGACCTCGTCGTGACCGGCCAGCGCCTCGAGCCCGACCGCGCGGTGCTCGCCTGCAGAGTCCTGACCCCGGACGAGTGGTGTCGACGCTGCGGCGCCGAAGGCGCTGCTCGGGACACCGTGATCCGTCGGCTCGCGCACGAGCCGCTGGGGTGGCGACCGACGGTGTTGGAGGTCGCGGTGCGTCGCTACCGCTGCACCGGCTGCGGGCACGTGTGGCGCCAAGACACCACCCGTGCGGCCGAGCCGCGGTCGAAGCTCTCGCGCCGTGGGCTGCAGTGGGCGCTCGAAGCGCTGGTCGTGCAGCACCTCACCGTCACCCGGATCGCCGAGGGACTCGACGTCGCCTGGGACACCGCCAACGACGCCGTGCTTGCTGAAGGCCGACGTGTTCTCATCGACGACCCGGCCCGCTTCGACGGCGTGAGGGTCATCGGCGTCGATGAGCACGTCTGGAGGCACACCAGGCGCGGCGACAGGTACGTCACCGTGATCATCGACCTGACCCCGATCCGCGACAAGACCGGCCCCGCCAGGCTGCTGGACATGGTCGAGGGTCGCTCGAAGGAGGCCTTCAAGACCTGGCTCGCCGCCCGACCCGACACCTGGCGCGACGGGATCGAGGTCGTCGCGATGGACGGGTTCACCGGCTTCAAGACCGCCGCCGCCGAGGAGCTCCCCGACGCGGTGGCGGTCATGGATCCGTTCCACGTCGTCCGCCTCGCCGGGGACGCGCTCGACCGGTGCCGGCGCCGGGTGCAGCAGGCCATCCACGGCCACCGCGGGATGAAGGGCGACCCGCTGTATGCCGCGCGGCGGACCCTGCACACCGGCGCCGAGCTGCTGACCGACAAGCAGGCCGCTCGACTCCGCACGTTGTTCGGGGCCGAGGAGCATGTCGAGGTCGAGGCGACCTGGGGGATCTACCAGCGGATGATCGCCGCCTACCGCCACGAAGACCGCCACCACGGCCGCGAGCTCATGGCCAACCTGATTGCCTCGATCAGCAGCGGTGTCCCGAGGGCGCTGGTCGAACTCACCACACTCGGCCGGACGCTGAGGAAGCGCGCCGACGACGTGCTCGCCTACTTCGACCGCCCCGGCACGTCCAACGGTCCGACCGAGGCGATCAACGGCCGCCTCGAACACCTCCGCGGCAGTGCTCTTGGGTTCCGCAACCTCACCAACTACATCGCCAGGAGCCTGCTCGAGACCGGCGGGTTCAGACCCCGTCTACACCCTCGACTGGGATGAGCCCCTTT
>NZ_JBXASS010000037.1:0-2891 GCF_058809565.1 Dermacoccus sp. MPR-E5
GGTCCCTGTCGTTCGCTGCCATCGCCAACACCTTCCACGTCAAGGTGTTGCGACGACCAGTTGAATCCGCCCTGGACGCCGCGGTCGCTGTGGTGCACGAGCCGCCCACCCTGACGCGCCGTCGGAGTCGTCGCGATGGCCTGCTGCAACGCGATCATCGGCAACGCCTGCGTCGTCAACGACGACGCGACCGACCAGCCGACAATCTTGCGCGTGCACGCATCCGTGATGAAGGCCGTGTACGCGAACCCGCTAACGGTGCGCACGTAGGTGATGTCTGCTACCCACAACATGTCCGGCGTCAACGCGTGGAAGTCACGCTCCACGAGATCCGGGCGGTGGTCGGGCAGCTTCGACGGCACGGTCGTGAACGGGCGGCGCCCACGGCGAACACCGTGCAGCCCAGCGATTCTCATGAGTCGCGCGGTCTGGTCGCGTCCGATCAGCCAGCCCTCGCGGCGCATCGCGTGCCACATCTTGCGGTGGCCGTACACGCCGTAATTCTGGGCGTGGAGGCGTTTCACTTCCTCCACAAGGACGTCGTCGCGGATCGCTCGCGCGCAGCGAGGGCGGGCTTTCGCGGCGCGGTAGCCGCGGGAGGTGATGAACCCACAGTCCGTCGCGCGAAGGGCGCGACAGATCGGCTCGACCCCGAACTGATCCTTGTGTTCGTCGATGAACCGGATCATCTCGTCGTGGGGCGGTCTGGTTCCGCTGCGAAAAAAGCCGAGGCCTTCTTCAAGATCTCGTTCGCGCGCCTCGTTTCGGCGAGTTCGCGGCGTAAGCGCCGGTTCTCTTCCTCGAGGGACTCACGCGGCTTCGCCGCGCCAGTCGCCGCTGGCTCTTCACCGGGGCGGGGCATCCAGTTACGGATCGTGGCGGGCGCTATCCCGAGCGACGCTCCCACAGCGTCCATCGCGACACGCTGCGAGCATCCATCGGCGGCGCGCTTGTCCAACACCATCCGCACCGCATGCTCACGTAAGTCCTGGTCGTACTTCTTGGGCATGGTCCGATTCTCCTTCAGGAAGGACGGAACCAAACCCAGGGCGCTTCAGTGCCACGAACGCCGCCACTTGATCCGGGCCGAGCCCTGGTTGGCTCCGCCATCCCTCGCGGCGCCGGTAATGGCGCAGCCCACGAGACCACGCTAAACGAACGCGTTGATCAATAGCCCCGGGTCAGGCATCTAGACTCGCTGCTGGCCCTGACGAACCCGGGTCAGGAAGCTCCTTTCGAAGGGGCGTTGACACGACACGCGCGGGGGGTCAACTTAGGTGACGGTGAGGATTGGGGTGTGACTGTGGAGTGGGGGCCGGTGTCGGCGTGGGTCGGGTCGCTTCTGACCGGTGGATCGCTGCTGTTGGGGTTCAACATCATGCGGCGCGATCGTGCGCGTGATGAGGCGGCAGAAGCTCGGCTTCTTTCGTGCAGTCTTCGCGGTGAGAGAAGCGACATCATCGTGCGCGTAACGAACGCGAACTCACTACCTATCCACCACCTCGCGACAGCCGTGGACACGCCGTCGGCCGTAGATTCAGCAGGTGGGCGGATCCCTCGGAGCGTTGCTTCCCTTCCCGACCATGGGATCGATATCAGCCCCGGCGCAGAGGATGTGGAGGTCTTCAGGACTTCACGCATTGACGACAACCGTGCCGTCCCCCTCTACGTGTCCTTCACGGACTCAAGTGGGCGCCGTTGGAGACGTGGGTTCGATGGAAGGCTCGAGCGCGACCGCACATATGACCCCTTCCCGTGGGAACGTGTCGCGGGTCGATGGGGACGGTTCGGCGACCGAGCTCGGCATCGAGCCGATCGGTATAGGTATTGGTGGGAGCAGCGCAGGGCAGGGCGTAGGTTGAAGAACGAGCTGCGCTGACCCCGTGTCTTCATGTCTGGTCACAGTTAAGAGGCTGTCCATTTGCACCTCGACATGGGTTACGGGGACAAGCGCCCCGCACCCGGTGTCGTTGACGCGTGAAGTCAGAACGATCTACGACAGTCAGATCCAAGCCCTTAGAGAGACTGCCAACGCGCTCTGAAGGGCCCAGAACAGCCCCATCCAGTCACCACACGGCACCCATACCGCGCTTGGACGGGTCTGACTGCGGCTTGGAAGTCGTCGCTGACGTCAATGTCGGCGCGGCCGACGGCCCGCTGACCGGCGGTTGGCCGATCTCGCGGCGCCGGTCGCTTCGGTCCAGTCATTCATCGACTCTCGGCCGGTGACAGCAGCAGCGAAGAGATCCGGTGAACGCATGGATGCCCACGGGCCAGGCGACTCGGCCGGTGCCTGTAGACGCGGACTAACGGGCCGGAGGTTCCCGAGGGAAGCACTCCGCGGGTCCGGTCGGCAGAGCGGCGAGCACGGGAAGGATCGTAAGCCGGGTGTAGGTCCACAAGATTGGGCTAAGCATGGTTTCCATGCTGGCGGCGAAGGCCCCTCCGTCGGAATGGTTGCTTCGGTGGTGCTCATGGGCGGCTTCCTCGCTCAAAAGCGCGGCGGATTCCGCATGCACGCAGCCCCATGCTCCCTTGAGGCGAAGGGTGCCACCAACCTGTACTTGCCCCTGTGGTCCTTCTGCCAGCTTCACGACCCATATCAGGGGTGTGGTCGCGCTCGAGTCCCCTTCGGTCCACGTAACGTTTAGGCGTAGGATTGCGAGGTCCTGAACGAGGGCCCCGCTAAACATGTGTGGCATGGCGGTGCTAGCGGGTCAGCAATTCGGCCATGCGCTGAATCTGCTGTGTCGCAGGAATCTCGTTGAGTGCGGCGACGTCCTGGGATAGGACTGCGGTGCCCTCGCCGGCGTTGGGGACTGCTGCACGGATAGGTGACATCGACTCTGTGGTGCCGTTCGGTGCCGCAGGAGAGGATGTGCACCATGCCC
>NZ_JBXASS010000038.1:0-1691 GCF_058809565.1 Dermacoccus sp. MPR-E5
GGGTCGGGGTCGTCGACGTCGAGCACGCAGCGGTGCCCTTGGGGACGTTGATGGCGTTGAACGCGCTCTCGACCGACTTGCAGACCTGGCTGGAGCCGCCGTACATCTCGACGGCCGACTTGATGGCGCCCTCACGAGCAGCCTTGTAGTTCGACGTCGACGTCAGCTTCGTCGACAGCGTGCGGTACCAGACCTTCTCGATGTCGGCGCGGCCGGCGCCCGTCACCGATGAGCTGTCGCAGGTGGAGCTGTTGTAGGAGACACCGTTGATCGTCTTCGCGCCCGAACCGTTCGAGGCGAGGAAGTACCAGTGGTTGAGCGGGCCCGACGAGTAGTGCGGGTCGGCGCTGCCGACTGACGAGGAGTAGCAGTCGTAGCTCGCACCGTCCTTGCTCGGCTTGTCCATGTAGCGCAGCGGCGTGCCGTCACCGTTGATGTCGATCTCCTCGCCGAGCAGGAAGTCCGGCTTGTCGAAGGCCAGGTTCGCGTACCACTCGACGCCCGTGCCGAAGATGTCGGATGTCGCCTCGTTGAGGCCACCGGCGTCGCCCGAGTAGTCGAGACCGGCCGTGTTCTCCGTGACGCCGTGGCTCATCTCGTGGCCGGCGACGTCGAGCTCCGTCAGCGGGTTCGCGTTACGGTCACCGTCGCCGTACGTCATCTGAGTGCCGTCCCAGAACGCGTTGACGTAGTTGTTGTCGTAGTGGACGCGGCTGCGCGCACCGTTGCCGTTGTTCCAGATGCCGTTGCGGCCCATGACGCTCTTGTAGTAGTCGAACGTCGTGTCCGCACCGTACTGCGCGTCGACGCCGGCGCTCTGACGGTTCGAGTTCGACCCGTCGCCCCAGACGTTGTCGGCGTCCGTCATCGTCGTGCCGTTGATCTTCTGGTTGTTCGAGTCGGTCGTGTAGTTGCCCGTGTTCGGATTGCTCAGCTTGTACGAACCGCTCGAGCCGGAGGTGGTGAGCGTGACGTTCTTGTCGTAGATGCCGTTGCCCGTGGCGTGGGCGATCTCGTCGAACGAGGAGATGACGGCGCCGGTGTCGGCGTTGATGAACGAGCGGACGCGCGACGGCGTGCGGTCCTTCTGCATGCCGGTCGTCTTCACCATGTAGGCGAGCTGCTGCTTGCCGGCCTCGTCGACACGAATGACGAGGGTGCTGCCCGCGCCCTTGGCGGCATCGAGCCCCTCGCTCTTCTTGTGGGCCTTGGCGGCCGCGAGGCCCTTGGCCTCACCGGTGGCCTTGGGGATGGCGGGTGCGGTGTCGACGGTGATGGCGCCGTCGAACATGCCGTCGTGGCCGGTGACCTTGCCGGAGGCGTCACGGTGGATGACGAGGTCGCCACCGACGACGGGGATGCCCTTGAAGGTGCGGTCGACGCGCACGTGCGTCGAGCCGTCGGTGTCCTTGAGCACGTCCTTGATCTTGAAGGCGTTGTCGGCGCTGAGACCGACGGCCTTGACGAGCGCCGCCGACTGCGACTGCGCGGAGCCGACGAGGCTCGAATGCGCCGATGCCGACTGGAACGACGCCTGCCGCGTCGCCGGGGAGTCGGCGGAGGCGCTCTGAGCGACGGCGGGGACGAGCGAGAAGGAGCAGGCCGCAGCGAAGGCGACGGTGAGGGTGGTGCGCTTCATGAGAATCGGTGTCTCCTCTGAGCGACCGGGGCGTGGGGCTCCGGCGGTGGGG
>NZ_JBXASS010000039.1:0-1063 GCF_058809565.1 Dermacoccus sp. MPR-E5
TGAATCGCCCCGGGTTCGGTGGAGGCTGTCATTCAACGCGAGGATGGACAGCATGGCAGCACCACGGAAGTACCCGGCAGAGCTTCAAGAGCGCGCGACACGTCTCGCGATCAAAGCTCGCCAAGATCCGGAACGGCGACGAGGAGCAGTACGCAGGGTGGCCGAGCAGCTCGGTGTGAATCCCGAGACCCTGCGCAACTGGGTGAGTCAGGCAGAAGTCGATGCCGGCACCCGCCCCGGTGTGACGACGAGCGAGCACGAACGCCTGCTCGAACTCGAGCGGGAGAACCGCGAGCTACGGCGCGCGAACGCCATCCTGCGATCGGCGTCGGCTTTCTTCGCGGCGGAGCTCGACCGCCCACATCACTGATCGTGGAGTTCATCGACGATCGCAAGCATGAGTTCGGTGTCGAGCCGATCTGTCGCACCCTCACCGAGGCTGGGGTCAAGATCGCACCGAGCACGTACTACGCCGCGAAGACGCGCCCGCCGTCGCCGCGAGCGGTTCGCGACGTAGAAATGGCGGCGCAGATTCGCCGGGTTCACAAGGACAACTACGGCGTGTACGGCGCCCGCAAGGTCCATGCTGAACTCGTGCGTGAAGGCATCACCGTGGCGCGTTGCACCGTGGAACGTCTCATGCGTGCTGCGGGCCTGCGCGGCGTCAGTCGCGCGAAGGGACCCCGCACCACGATTCCTGGGCGTGGCCCGGATGATCGTCCGGACTTGGTCGAGCGGGACTTCACCGCGTCGGCGCCGAACGAGTTGTGGGTCGCGGACATCACGTACTGCCGAACATTCAGTGGATGGGCTTACGCCGCGTTCGTCATCGACGTCTACTCGCGCCGTGTCGTGGGCTGGCAGGTGTCGAAATCGCTGCGCACCGACCTGGCGTTGGACGCCCTGGACATGGGGTTGTGGACCCGTCAACGTGACGGGCAGGACGTGACGGGGCTGAGGCACCACAGCGACAGGGGCGTTCAGTATGTCGCAGTTCGCTACACGCAGCGTCTTGGTGAGGCCGGTGCGGTCGCGTCCGTCGGATCGACGGGCGATTCGTACG
>NZ_JBXASS010000039.1:1159-1574 GCF_058809565.1 Dermacoccus sp. MPR-E5
CTTACTACGATCAGCAGCACACCGTTGCGGCGCCCGCCGAAACGGCATTACTCAGCCTCTAACAAACCCGGGGCGATTCATGTCGCAGTTCGCTACACGCAGCGTCTTGGTGAGGCCGGTGCGGTCGCGTCCGTCGGATCGACGGGCGATTCGTACGACAACGCCCTGGCGGAGGCGTTCAACTCGTTGTTCAAGGCTGAACTCGTGCGAAACCGTGGCCCGTGGAAGAACATCGACGAGTTGGAGATCGCGATCGCGGAGTACGTCGACTGGTTCAACCACAAGCGCTTGCACGGCGAGATCGGGCTCGTCCCGCCGGTCGAGTTCGAGCAGGCTTACTACGATCAGCAGCACACCGTTGCGGCGCCCGCCGAAACGGCATTACTCAGCCTCTAACAAACCCGGGGCGATTCAG
>NZ_JBXASS010000040.1:0-1463 GCF_058809565.1 Dermacoccus sp. MPR-E5
ACCTGATTGGAGTCACGTGGGGTTGAGTTGGGTGATTTCGGGTGTTGTGGCGGCGATGGGGCGCCGGCCTCGGTAGCGTTCGGGGTTCGCGGCGTACTGCGCATCCAGGACGGCTTGGCGTTCGGTGTGGACATCGACCCAGGTGCCGGTGTGGACCTGTTCGGGCGTGAACCCGGCCAGTGAGCTGTGGTGATGACGCGTGTTGTAATCGTGCACGACGTGCTCGGCCCACTCGCGCGCGTGTTCAACACTGGTGAACTGGCTCGGGTAGTCGGGACGGTACTTCTCGGTCTTGAAGTAGGACTCGATGTGCGGGTTGTCGTTCGACACGCGCGGACGATTCCGGCTCGCGCTGATCCCAGCATGACGGTAGAAGTCGGCCAGCAGTACCGACTTCATCGCCGGCCCACCATCGGAATGCACGATCCGCGGGTGAACACCCTCACGTTCTGTCGCGGCCTGGAACAACGCGACCGCGAGTTCGTCGGACTCATCTGTCTCGACGCTGCTGGCGATGATCGTGCGGCTGAACGCGTCGATGATCGTGTACTGCTGATACCAGACCCCCGTGTATGGCCCGGGAAGTTTCGTGATGTCCCAGCACCACACCTCGTTCGGTGCGGACGCCTCCCACTGCGGCATCGCGACCGTGCGCCGCGTACGGCGTCGACGCACCGGCCGTGGCCCGTGCAAGCCACGCGCGCACCGCATCCACGTCGACAAAGACGCCACCGGCCGCCCCGCATCGAACGCGTCGTAGAACGACTGCTCCACGCTGCGCTGCTCGTGCCAACCGTCACGGATCGCGGACACGATCTGGGCGCGCTCCTCAGAGCTGAGCGCGCACGGCTGATACCGCTCGGTGTGCGCGATCGGGTCCGCGACGCGAGCGCGTGGATGGTGACGGTAGTGCCACGTCGAGGTCGCCACACCGATGATCTTCAACGCTTCACGCTGGGAATAGCCGGCCGCGACATGCTCGGCGACCAGGGTGTTCTCCGCTTCGAGGAACGCCGCATGGCGGGCGGCATCGGCCTCGTTCAGGACTCGGGCGTGGGCTCCTGCGGCGCGTTCAACTCGTGCAAGAGCCCGATAGCTTTTCCCAGCGCCTCGTTCGATGCCTCCAGCCGCGCAACCTGCTCAGCATGCGTCTGCGCCTCCCGCGCGCGGGCTGCGCGTTCGGCGGCGAGTTCTTGTTCCACGCGCGCCAAACGCGCGCCGTCAGCAACTGTCATGTGTGAAGTATCGCGGGGCACGAGGTCTCGTTCGAGGTCTCCGAAGTAGAACGCTTTGCGCCACGTCATGATCTGATGACGCGACACACCCTGCTCGAGCAACCACGCCGCTTTCGTGCCATGCGGCAACGCCACATACTGCTGCACCAACGCGGTCTTCTCTTCCGCAGTCCATCTGCGCATACCCACCTCCTGAGTGACTCACACCCAGGCTGACAGTCAGGGCAC
>NZ_JBXASS010000041.1:0-1436 GCF_058809565.1 Dermacoccus sp. MPR-E5
GGCTCTTCACAGATGAGGGTGTAGCGCGTAGTCAAGGATCGAACGGCGTGGCGCTGCCCGGGTAGGCGTCGAGGCCTTCCGATGATGGAAGTTCTCACACTGCCCATCTGGAAGACCTCGACGTGCCTGACGCTACCTTCACCGACCCTGACCTGACCATGTTCTGCCGCTTGAATGAGCTCGGCCTTGAGGCCACCGGTCAGCGCCTCGAGCCCGCCGGTGCGGTCCTGGCCTGTCGAGTCGTCGAACCCGACCGCTGGTGCCGACGCTGTGGCTGTGAAGGAACCGCGCGCGGCACGGTTGTCCGCCGGCTGGCCCACGAGCCGTTGGGGTGGCGTCCGACGACGTTGGAGGTCACGGTCCGCCGCTACCGGTGCACCGGCTGCGGCCACGTGTGGCGCCAAGACACGTCTTTGGCGGCCGAGCCACGCGCGAAGCTCTCCCGGCGAGGGCTGGCGTGGGCGCTGGAGGGCATCGTCATCGCACACCTGACGGTCGCGCGGGTCGCTGAGGGGCTCGGGGTTGCGTGGAACACCGCCAACGATGCCGTCCTGGCCCAGGGCACACGCGTCCTGATCGAGGACCCGAACCGCTTCGACGGCGTCCGCGTGCTCGGCGTCGACGAGCACGTCTGGCGGCACACACGCAAAGGCGACAAATACGTGACCGTGATCATCGACCTGACCCCGATCCGCGACCGCAGCGGCCCAGCACGACTGCTGGACATGGTCGAGGGCCGCTCCAAGCGAGTCTTCAAGGAGTGGCTCGCCGCTCGCCCTCAGGCATGGCGTGAGGCCATCGAAGTCGTCGCGATGGATGGCTTCACCGGGTTCAAGAGCGCCACCGCCGAGGAACTGCCCGACGCGGCTGCGGTGATGGATCCCTTCCACGTCGTGCGCCTTGCCGGTGATGCCCTCGACCAGTGCCGACGCCGAGTCCAGCAGGAACTGCACGGGCACCGCGGCCGCAAAGACGACCCGCTCTACCGTGCGCGTAGAACGTTGCACACCGGCGCGGGCCTGCTCACCGACAAGCAGCAGACCCGCCTGCAGGAGCTGTTCGTGCTCGAGGAGCACGTGCCCGTCGAGGCGACCTGGGGGATCTACCAGCGGATGATCGCGGCCTACCGCGAGAAGGACCGATCCCTCGGCCGCGCGGCGATGGAGGCGCTCATCGACGCCGTCAGCCAAGACGTCCCCGCCGGGCTGGACGAGTTGCGCAAGCTCGGTCGGACCCTGAAGGCTCGCGCCACCGACGTGCTGGCCTACTTCGAGCGGCCTGGCACCAGCAATGGCCCCACAGAGGCGATCAACGGACGCCTGGAGCACCTGCGCGGCTCGGCCCTGGGCTTCCGCAACCTGACCAACTACATCGCCAGATCCCTGCTCGAGTCCGGCGGATTCAGACCTCAACTACACCCTCATCTGTGAAGAGCC
>NZ_JBXASS010000042.1:0-1129 GCF_058809565.1 Dermacoccus sp. MPR-E5
CCCTGTCGTTCGCTGCCATCGCCAACACCTTCCACGTCAAGGTGTTGCGACGACCAGTTGAATCCGCCCTGGACTCCTTTATCGCTGTGATGCCGTAGCCCGGCCACGTCTTGGCCTGCGCGCTGACGCGTCCAGAACGCCATCTCCAACGCGTCCAGGGCCAGGTCCGTGCGCAGCGACTTCGACAGCTGCCAGCCCAGCACCCGTCGGGAGAACACGTCGATGATGAACGCGGCGTACACCCATCCGCTGAAAGTGCGGCAGTAGGTGATGTCAGCGACCCACAGCTGGTTCGGAGCCGCCGCGGTGAAGTCTCGCTGGACCAGGTCTTGACGCTCATCCGGGCCGCGGCCTGGGACCGTGGTCCTCGGTCCCTTCGCGCGGCTGATCCCGCGCAGGCCTGCGGCTCGCATGAGCCGCTCCACCGTGCACCTGGCCACCTGCAGGCCCTCCCTCCGCAGTTGCGCGTGGACCTTCCGGGCCCCGTAGACCCCGTAGTTGGCCTCATGCACCCGCCGGATTTCCACGAGCACCTGCTCATCGCGCAGGCTGCGCACTGAAGGAGTGCGCGTCTTGGCCGCGTAGTACGTGCTCGGTGCGATCTGTGTGCCTGCCGCGGACAGCGTGGCGCAGATCGGCTCGACACCGAACTCGTGCTTGTGTTCGTCGATGTAGTCCACGATCAGCGCTGTGGGCGGTCGAGCTCCGCCGCGAAGAAAGCCGACGCCGAGCGCAGGATCGCGTTCGCCCGCCGTAGTTCACGGTTCTCCTTCTCCAGCTCGGCCACCCGGGCGGCTTCGCTGGTCGTGATTCCGGGGCGGTGGCCGTGGTCGATCTCGGCTTGGCGGACCCAGTTGCGCAGCGTCTCGGGATTGATCCCGAGCTGTTCTCCTACGCGGCGGAATGCTCCGGTCCTCGTGGCGGGGTCTTGACGGGCTTCCAGCGTCATCCGCGTGGCGCGTTCGCGGAGCTCGTCGGGGTACTTCCGTGGTGCGGGCATGCTCTGCATCCTTCCGTTGGATCAGAGCCTCCACCAGACCCGGAGCGATTCAGTACGAGGATCGTGGTGCGGCTACGACGCTCGACGAGCGTGCCGATCGCGGAGCGGCCGGTACCGATGATGAGGTCG
>NZ_JBXASS010000043.1:0-1049 GCF_058809565.1 Dermacoccus sp. MPR-E5
GTACGAGGATCGTGGTGCGGCTACGACGCTCGACGAGCGTGCCGATCGCGGAGCGGCCGGTACCGATGATGAGGTCGCCTTCCCAATGGCCTGGCACGGCACGGTCTTGCGCTTCGGCGGGCCGCTGGCTGATGACCACCTCAGCGCTGACATGGCCCTGGGGCTTGTTCCGTGAACGCTCCCGCGGTTCACGCAACGCGCGGCCGGTGCGCAGACAGGCGACGAGTTCGCGTTTCAACGCGCCGCGCCCTTCGATGAACAACGACTGATAGATCGCCTCATGGCTGATGCGCATGGACTCATCATCGGGGAAGTCCAACCGCAGCCGATGACTGATCTGCTCCGGGCTCCACGAACTGGCCCAGCGCCGATCCTGCCTGCGCGGCTTGTTCAACCCCTTCCACGCCGGCGCGGCCGGGCCTGCCACGGGCGTGCCGTCAGGATGGGTGACCCCGCCGGCGAGGCGGTCTTGGACGTAGTCGCGTAGACGCTCGTTCCTAACCAACTTCGCGATCTTCGGGCGTTTCGCTGCTTCTTGCGCTTTCCACTGCGCGACCGTGGCCCGGTACTCGATTCGGCCGCTACGGGTGGCGGCGTTACGGCGTAGTTCACGGCTGATCGTGCCTGCATCACGCCCCAGCTGGCGAGCGATCGCGCGGACGCCGACGCCTTTGGCGTTCAGGATCGCGATCTCTTCACGTTCTTCGAAACTGAGATAGCGCCCGGACGGCTCGGCCAGGCTGATCGGTGGCATGCCGCCAGCGTGTCGAAACCAGCGCGCACCGACGGGGCACGACACGCCGACCGCGAGGCAGGCTTCCGCCGTTGTGACGCCCGTGGCGATCTGGCGCCAAAACTGCCGTTCGACTCGCCGCGAAGGTGACTGGCGTGGGCGCCCAGGGGAACGCATCGGTGGGCGCAACGCTCGATCTGCACGCCACTGGCGCCGCAACACCTGTGGCGCGTCCCTCGTGCTCTGGTCCCTGTCGTTCGCTGCCATCGCCAACACCTTCCACGTCAAGGTGTTGCGACGACCAGTTGAATCCGCC
>NZ_JBXASS010000044.1:0-988 GCF_058809565.1 Dermacoccus sp. MPR-E5
CCATGTCACCCCTGTCACCCCCACCCATGCTCACCCTCAACGAAGCAGCCAACCGCCTCGGCATCAGCACCAGAACCCTGCAACGACGCCGCGAAACACTCATCGAACACGGTGCCTACCGCGACCACACCGGCTGGCACATCCCCGAAACAGCCCTCGCGGCACTCACCGACACCGGACACGTGTCACCCCCTGTCACCCCTGACACGTCACCCCCTAACCGGACACCTGTCACCCCCAATGTCACCCCCGTGTCACCCCCCAACCAGGACGAGCTCGAGCGACTCAAAGAAGAACTCGCCACCGCAACCGCCGACGCACGCGAATGGCGCGCCCGAGCCGAAGAACGCGACCGCGAACGCACCCAACTCCTCGAACGCGCCCACGCCGCCGAAACCACGGCCCGCGAAGCCACCGCCACCGCAGCAGCCCTCGCACTCACCCTCAAGCAACTCGAAGCACCCACACCCCCAAAACCCGCACCCAAACCACAGCGGCAGAACAGTGAGGAGCAAGGCTTCAAAACACGGGAACCCGCCGGGCGCAACAAGGGTGGAACCGTACGTCGAGCTGTTTCGTTGGGCCTTCAGAGATTAATTTGGACGGACCTCTATAAAAAGAATCAGTCGAACAACAGCTGATTGAATCACCTGCATCACATATCGTTCTCTCCAGAACAAGCGATAGCCAGAGGAGGCGCAAAATGAGCAGTAAACATGAAAAGATGGTGGTTGAAGGTATTGAATTTACCATCGAAAAAAATAATGATGGTTCTTACGACTACGTTAGGTCCGACGGTCGGGGGTTTACTTCAATGCCATCGAAGAGGGAAGAACGTTCTCATGCTCAGCATCGTAAGCACATAGAAATTTACTTGCGCACAGTCACGGATGATGATTAAACGCCACAGTAAAGGGGCTCATCCCAGTCGAGGGTGTAGACGGGGTCTGAACCCGCCGGTCTCGAGCAGGCTCCTGGCGATGTAGTT
>NZ_JBXASS010000045.1:0-961 GCF_058809565.1 Dermacoccus sp. MPR-E5
GGGACTGCTGCACGGATAGGTGACATCGACTCTGTGGTGCCGTTCGGTGCCGCAGGAGAGGATGTGCACCATGCCCAAGCCGTACCCCAAGGAGTTCCGCCAGAACGTGATCGAGGTCGCTCGCTCTCGTGAGGCCGGGACGACGTTGAAGGAGATCGCGAAGGACTTCGGGATCTCGGAGTCCTGCCTGACGAACTGGATCGCCATCGCTGACCGGCAGGACGGGAACAAACCCGCCGCCGCGGTGAGCGACTCTGGTGAGTTGCGTGAGGCTCGCCGTCGGATCCGGTTGCTCGAGCAAGAGAACGAGGTGCTACGCCGCGCTGCGGCGTACCTCTCGCAGGCGAACCTGCCGGGAAAATGATGTACCCGCTCGTCCGTGAGCTGGCCGCCCAGGATGCCCCGATCAGGGTGCCTGTGACGGTGACGTGCCGGGTCCTGAAACTTGCCAGGGCGCCGTACTACCGGTGGCTGGCCAACCCCGTGACCGACGCCGACTGGGTGGAAGCGCACCGCGCGAACGCGTTGTTCGATGCACACCGTGACGACCCGGAGTTCGGGTACCGCCTCCTAGCTGACGAGGCCCGCGACGCCGGGCAGGAGATGTGCGACCGCACCGCGTGGGCGATCTGTTCGAGCAACGCGTGGTGGAGCGTGTTCGGGAAGAAGCGCGCGAAGAAGGGCCGGCCCGGCCCGCCGGCGCACGATGACCGCGTCCAGCGTGACTTCACCGCGACCGGCCCGAACCAGCTGTGGCTGACCGACATCACGGAGCACCGCACCCGTGAGGGCAAGGTGTTCATGTGCGCCGTCAAGGACGTGTGGTCCAACCGGCTCCTCGGGTACTCCATCAGCTCGCGGATGAAGGCCCGCCTGGCCGTGCAGGCGTTGGAACACGCCGTGGACACCCGCGCCCGAGCGGGCGTCGACGTGGCCGGCTGCATCGTCCACAGCGACCGCG
>NZ_JBXASS010000046.1:0-924 GCF_058809565.1 Dermacoccus sp. MPR-E5
CCGCTCCCACTACGGCTTCGACGCGTTCTACTGCCAGCCAGGCATCGACGGCGCCCACGAGAAAGGTGGCGTCGAGGGCGAGGTCGGCTGGTTCCGCCGCAACCACCTCACCCCCATGCCCGACGTCGCCACCCTGGACGAACTCAACGACAAGATCCGTGCCTGGGAACACGATGACAACACCCGCCGCATCACCGGCCACGCCAACACGATCGGGCAGGACTACCACGCCGAACTCCCACACCTGGCACCGTTGCCAGCAGACGACTTCGACCCCGGCCTGATCCTCCACCCCCGCGTCGACCGCTCCGCCCTGATCACCGTCCGCATGGTCAAGTACTCCGTCCCCGCACACCTGATCGGGCAACGCGTCCGCGTCAGCCTGCGGGCCTCGTGCGTGGTCGTCTTCGAAGGCCGCACCATAGTGGCCACCCACCCACGCCTCGGCACCCGTGGGGTGACCCGAGTCGAGCTGGACCACTACCTAGAAGTCCTACGCCACAAGCCCGGTGCGTTCCCAGGCTCCACCGCCCTGGCCCAAGCCAGAGCGGCGGGGGCATTCACCGCAGCCCACGACGCGTTCTGGGCCGCAGCCCGCAAGACCAGCGGTGACGTCGCAGGCACCCAAGAACTCATCGACGTGCTCCTGCTCCACCGCTCCCTCCCCGCCGAGGCGGTGATCGCCGGCATCACCAGCGCCCTGTCGGTCGGCGCGATCAGCCCCGACGTCGTCGCCGTCGAAGCCCGCCGCCACGCCACCGGCCACACACCCATCCCTACCACCCCGACCAGGCGGGGGACGGTCGTGAACTTGCCACCACGACGCCCCACCGACCCGCACCAGGTCATCGCGCACCTACCCGAGGACACTCGACCCCTGCCCACCGTCACCGCCTACGACGAGCTGTTGCGACGTCGCCAACC
>NZ_JBXASS010000047.1:0-736 GCF_058809565.1 Dermacoccus sp. MPR-E5
GAGTACGAGACCATCATGACCACAGCGGCCACCCAGGCCGCATGACCAACATGTCACCTATCCGTGCAGCAGTCCCCCCCGACCGAGCGCGTGCGTTGACGAAGATAGCTCGCAGCTGGCTGAGGTCCGGATCCATGTTTGATTGGGGCACAGCAACCACACAAAGCGGCTTCACCCGAAGACGCAGTACACGTACATATACTTTTATTGACCGTGGCCCGCCGAACCGCTCCCGGAGTCTCTATGCGCACCGCCTATCCGATATCAGCCGTCACGGCGCTTGTGAGCGTTGCCCTGACCGCCTGCTCAGGTGGGGACACCTCCAGACCTGATACAACAACCCACACTGCAACCATTTCCATGGCCCAGGCCCTCGCCTCCGACAAGGAAGCCACGCGTGCGTGCAAGACACTTCTCGGGGACGGCAAACAGCTAGCGACATGGGCTGATCTAACCGGTACCAACTACCGTGTCGCCGGTGCCCGCGGGGTTAAGGGTGAGATGTCCGAGCGAGCGATCACGTGCTCAGTCACCGACACCACCGAGCCCGGCAACCGGGCGTACCTCAAACTCTTCGGCCCGGGCAGCAGTGAGTACTTCACGCACGAGGTTGACGAGGGCAGCAACCACGACGGCGCCAACGTGGTTTCGGCAAACAAGGGACTGCTGCACGGATAGGTGACATGTTGGTCATGCGGCCTGGGTGGCCGCTGTGGTCATGATGGTCTCGTACTCG
>NZ_JBXASS010000048.1:0-551 GCF_058809565.1 Dermacoccus sp. MPR-E5
GGTGTGGTGTTGTTGCGCCATTGGCGGGGTGTGGTGCCGAATTCTTCGCGGAAGATGCGGCTGAAGTGGCTGGCTGAGACGAACCCGTGTTGCTGGGCGAGGACGCCGATGGGGACATCGATGGTGGCCGGTGCGGTCAGGGCGTCGCGGACGCGGCGCAGGCGCTGGGACTGGATCAGTTGCGCGAGCCGGATGTCGGCGCGGGACATCTCTGCGTAGAGCAGACGCTCGGACACGTGCAGGTCCTTCGCGATCCGGGCGGCCCCGAGACCAGGGTCGGTGAGGTTGTCGAGCACGTAGGTGACGATCTGCTCGGCCAGCGGATACCGGGTCGTGGCGCGGTCGGGAGTGAGGGCGCTGAGCAGGGTCACTTTCAGCAGGTCGGCGACAGGCGCGAACACGTCCACCTCGTCGCGCAGGCTGAGCTCGGAGTCCATCACGCCCCCGAGCACGGACTGCAGCAGCGCCGCCAGCGAGGTCCGCTCACGCAGATCCACCCCAGAGACCTCGCCGATCTGATCCGCCGTCAACCCCACCACACCCAACGGCAG
>NZ_JBXASS010000049.1:0-508 GCF_058809565.1 Dermacoccus sp. MPR-E5
CGAGTACGAGACCATCATGACCACAGCGGCCACCCAGGCCGCATGACCAACATGTCACCTATCCGTGCAGCAGTCCCGGGTTCTTCCGCCCCTGATCGTCTGTGCCGCTGCGGCGGCGGGCAAGGACATCTTCGTGGAGCGCTACTTCACACCCTCTGTCATCGGCATGGCCCTCATGTTGGGCTACGGTCTCACGCGCACACGAGTTACCCCTAAGGCGCGTTCCATCATGGGTGCTGTGTCGGTAGTCGCGTGCGTGCCGTCATTTGTCTCTAGCCACGCCCCTGATGGCCATTGGGGAGAAAACCTCAGCGCGCACCAGCGAGAGATCCGCGCCGCAGGTCCACAACGTGTCGCCTTCGCTGCTCCGCGCAATCGGGCTGTGCTGTTCGCTGCAGGCCATCTTGAGCCCGCGTGGCACGACGCGCCCTGGTGGCCCCAGTCCAAAGAAAACGGCCAGCTGTGGGGCCCGCCCGCGCCAGCCCCAGCCCCAGCCCCAGCCCCAGCC